>CAZNKR010000001.1:0-97738 GCA_964573715.1 uncultured Roseburia sp.
CTTAGGGTTCCATCTTCTTGTCTGATGTCCAAAGTGAACACCTGCTTCAAGTAATTGTTTCATTGAAATTACGCTCATTTTAATACCTCCGGGTTTTATAATATTCTTTCACATGCATCTTCTGTCAAGAGAACCTCGAGCAGAGGCACCATTCTCACATCAACATGTGTGTTTACTTGCTGCCAAAAGACAGCCGACCTTAGAACTTTAGCACAAAAAAAGCCCCTTTGCAAGGACTTTTTTTATTTAATAACTAATTTTTTTAGCGGTCCCGTAACGGAACCATCATTGTGAAGAAAGCGTCTAGGTAAAAATCGTGCCAACAAATATTTGACGGTATCTTCTTAGTTTTGTTTATTTTTCTATTTACAATTTTAATTTGCTATTAGTTTTGCAATTTGTTCATATGTACTACCACCTGGAATAGTAAAGATGCCAACTCTGATTCTTTCTGCATATCCATTAGAAACCAAATAATTGTCAAAGTCATTTGCATCTTCTATTGCTCCGGCATTTTTAAGTAATCTACTTACTGAAGAAGAGTCCATACCGCTAGAAATTGTAAGCTGATATTCCGTTTGGGAATTAATATATCCATCCTGTAAAGTGGTTGTTTCTTCTGATGTTTTAGTTTCTAATGTCGTAGTTTCTTGCGTTGTTATTTCTGGTGTAGTGGTTTCTGGTGAAGTTGTGTTTTGGGATGAATCTGGATTTGTAGTCTCCTCACCTTTAGAGCCATCTGTGTTTATAATACTTAAGCTGGTTTCACTGTTTCCTTCAACCATACCTAGTTCCTTAGCTTTTTCTTTTATCCTTGCATCTGTATTTCTATATCCATATGAAATAAACATAATAAGTGTTGCAAATAATATACCTGTTCCTAAACCACGTAAAAAATATTTAAGCTTCATATTATCACCTATTGCTTTCTGGAATTAAATAAATCAATTACCAGTTTAACCTCACCCATACCTAACCCAAGTGTTTTGGCAATTTCAATATTTGTTTTTCCATTATTATATAAGTCTAATATAGCTTTGTTGTTATTGGTTGTTTCATTACCCAACGTTGATATTTCTTCAAGCTGTTCATTCATTCTTTTAGCTGTGTTGGATATATTAGAAGCATTTGTTTTTTTAGCTTCTCTAGCTACATTTACTTCATTTACATTACTTGTTTCACTTAATTTACGTGACTTACTTATATTATTCGACTCATTTATATTGCCTAATTTATTTGAATTTCCTGACCTATTTATATTGCCTGACTTTTTTACAGTGCTTAATCCACTTAAACTATTTAATTCATCTTCAATTCTTGATAAATTTATTGTAGTGTTTCTATCGCTTTTATTGCCAATATTTTTATTGGTTTTTTGCTTTTTTTCCTTGCTTTCATCCTGAAGAAATGAGGAATTTTCTTCATTAGTTTTATTTCTTGCATTTACGCTTAATTTTAAAGCCTCAACATCCCTTATGGTATTTTTAATTGTTTTTTCTTTATCACTTAGCATATCGTACAAGAACATTACTTCATCATGATTTTTTGTTATCTTTGTGTTTACATCATCACTATAATTTCCAAGTGCCATGATTTTCTCAGTAGTAATCTTATCTAACTTCACTTCTGCCTGTTCTATTTTTTCATCAATAACATTGGCAACTTCTGCTTCCACTTCTTTTTTAACTATTTCTCTTGTTACCTTTGTAACATTTGCATCCTCTCCATATCCTTGATCTACCGAAAGCAAATGTTCTGAAAACATATAACTAATTGCAATAAGTAATATTCCAAATACTACTAAAAATATCTCTAATGTGCCCATTACATGGTCCTTCCTCAAAATGACTATATCTTTACGTCAAAGCCACCTGTTCCTTTAATGATGACTTTTCCGTCATCTTCTTCATTTTGTTTTTTCTTTTTTTTAGGGGTAAAAAGATATTCTCCTTTACCTTTTTCTTTAGCATCATAATTTTCTTGGTTATAGTCTGCATCATCCTTTTTAATTACTTCTTGGGATTTTTGTAAGACTTCTTTTTCACCTAGCTGATGAGCATTAATTTGATTAACAACACTCTTAGAATCCTCACTATGCTTCATTGCAGCTTCATCTGTACTTCTTTGCATAATGCCGTGTACAGCAGTTGTTCTACCTATCATGATAATGCCTCCATTTTATAATGGTACTGCTTTGATTTCTGATTTTTCTTTTTTGTATGTACAATGGGAAACAGATGAATGAATCAATATGTAATCTCCTGAAATTGAAACCTTAGTTCCCTGATATATATTTTTGATTACATTAATTTTAGCATTTGCATTTCCAGACATTTGAACATATAGCTTTTCATATTCCTCTGATAGTTTAGCAATTTCATCCTCTAATGACAAGATGTCTTTTGCTGTTTTTTGCATCATAGGAAGTCTTGCTTTGTCTAGCTTACCCATTTCAAGCTTTTTCTTTAATAATACAATAGTTTGAGTGTATCCATCTTTTTCTTTTGTTTTTTCTTGAATTTCTTTTTTTAGTTCGTTAGTTCTATCGATTATAGCCGGATCAGTACCCACTTCTACAGAAGTATTTGCGCCCATTGGTGAGCCAATGCTTGATGCCTCTATCAATGTTGTAGATCTAACGGTTCCTCCAATTATATCGCCGTTCTTTCCTCTAACGAAAATATCACCTTTAGCAGATACCTGACTATGTAATATTGTATCCGTTTCTATATATCCATTAACTGCAACTGTAGCACTTTCAATAAATTTCGATACAAGATTTCCTCTTGCAACTACCTGACAACGACCCATACCTGAGATTCCTCTATGTAAAATAACGTTGCCATCTGCAATTATTGCAGCACCTTCTACAACACCAAATATTTCTATGTCGCCTCTGGCTCTTACCTTAAATCCCGTACGTACATTTCCTTTTATTGTAACGCTACCGTTATAATCTATATCTCCAGTAGAATTATCTACATCAGCTGCAACCTCGTATATATTAGATACTGATACTCTATCTCCTTCTAATGTAACGTGTCCATCCACCATTGAAGAAATAGACAACCCATCTTCACTTAGTTTAATATTATTACCATATCTAAGTGCAAGTCTATTAACCTTTCTAGGATTAACAACATTTCCATATACATCTTTTCCTGGAGTACCGTTATCTTCAGGATGAAGAACTGCTAAAACATCTCCCGCCTCAATATGACTAATATTATTTAATTGATGAAAATCTACAGTTCCATCTTCATTAAGTTTTGGCTTGACCTTCCTATCAGTTTCAAATTTATATTCAATCTGCGCATCCTGTCCTTGAACAGGCTTTTGACCCGCTGCAATAATTATCTTAGACATATACTGTGGATTACTAATAAAGCTTTTAATTACAGCATCATTAATCCCAAATACAATTTTAGAAGCCTTTAAATCACCATGAATTTCTTCAAATGATAAATGACTTCCTTTGTCTGATGGTGGATAAAATCTTGCCACTGCATACATTCTATCTGGTGTAGTAGTAATTTCCATATATTCATTAATGCTATATGTATTTGTTCTGCAAATAAGCGCTTTTTCTCTTTTGTCACTGTGTATTATTTCATTTACTCTTTTTAAATCAAAATCAGTAATCTTATTCTTTTGCAAATAATTTGTTACGTCTTCAATAGCCAATGGTTTTCCGTCTTCCATTGGTGGATAATAGTCTATGAACACGCCTTCATTATCATCAATAATCAATCTGAAATAACTGTCTTTGT
Source organism: uncultured Roseburia sp. (assembly GCA_964573715.1). Taxonomy (GTDB): domain Bacteria; phylum Bacillota; class Clostridia; order Lachnospirales; family Lachnospiraceae; genus SVEL01. Next base: position 3,771 of record CAZNKR010000001.1, read on the forward strand.
AATCCATGTATTCTTCTCCTAAAAAGTAATATTACTGAAAACATAACCAGCCTCTTGTCCAAGTACAACCTTCATTTTTTGCAATGCCTTGGTATGTAGCTGTGATATTCTTGACTCAGAGACCTTAAGTACTCTGCTTATTTCTTTTAAGGTTAAATCTTCATAATAATATAATAATATAACCTTTTTTTCTTTATCTGTAAGTGCTTCCAATGACTTTGCAAGTAGCTTCTTAAGTTCAGCCTTTTCCATAACCTCTTCTGGTTGTTCAAAGGGCTGATTTCTTGTTGGCTCTATATCATGTTCTCCACTTGCCTCTATAAACTCATCAAGTGATACCATATTTGAAACATTTGCCTGACCTTGCCAATCTAAAAGTTCCTGAGCTGTTATCTCAAGCTCTTTTGCAATTTCTTCATCACTAGCTGGTCTTCCTAGTTGAGCTTCTAGCTTTGTCATAGCAACATCTATCTTTTTTTGCTTTTGTCTTAAGCTTCTAGGTATCCAGTCCATTTTTCTTATCTGATCTAAAATGGAGCCTCTAATCCTTAGTGATGCATAGGTTTCAAATTTAATACCCTTGCCATAATCAAATTTATCTATTGCATCTATTAATCCGAAAACTCCGTATCCAACTAAATCATCGTATTCTACATTGTATCCTAGATACATGCTGAGTCTTCCTGCAACAAGTTTAACCAAAGGTGCATATTCAATTATAATCTGTTCTCTTAATGCTGGGGTAGGTGTTTTTGAGTAAGCCTCCCACAACTTATTCTTATCAACCGATGCCAATAAAAGCACCTCCTATTTATCCTACTAAAAATTGCCCGGGGTCTCATTTGTTTGATCCGAATCCTCTGGTAAAGCTTCTACGTCTTCTTGTTCATTTTCAGCTTCACCAGCTTCATCGGTATCATCCTCTGGTTTTTTATTATCAGCCAGAATTTTATTAAATAAAACTTTAACTATCAATCCAATAATATAAAATATAATCAGTACAACAAGTATAGTAATCATAGCCTCTAATGCTTTGTATCTGTTAATAAATGTAACAACACACGCAACGAGACCTGCTATTAGCATAACTATTACTGGTATATATTTTATACGATTTTTCATGATTTTACCTCAAATTTCTTTAATTGGCTTTCCTACAGCTTTTATAGTATACATACCTGTATTAGAATCAATAATAACTGTTCTACCATAATTTAAACCTGTATCCTCAGCAACTATTGGGATATTTAGCTCTTTAAGTTTTTCCTTAACAGCATTTACATTTCTTTCTCCAACGTTTAGCATATCGTTGTTTTTTAATGAGAAAGCAAACATCTGAGCGCCACCAGCAATTTTAGCAACTAGCTTACTAGTATCAGCACCCATCTTTTTCATCAATCTAACTGTTTCTTCTATGCCTGTATCTGCGAACTTAGCTATATTAGAATTATTACTGATTTCTTTACTACTAGGCAGCATAATATGTGCAAGACCTGTTATTTTAGTATTCTTATCATATATTGCTACGCCTACGCACGAACCAAGGCCTAATGTAGTAAGACTATCTGGAGTCTTGCAAACATTCAGGTCAGCCATACCTACTTTAATGACTTCGCCCATATTCCTACATCCAATCTATAATCCAAGTGAAGACAATATTGTATCATAGGAATCTAGTTCCGGAATAAGTACAAAATATCCATTTACACTTGCATTGGTATCAAACTGGGTTTCTATTAATAATACTTTATCACCAATCTTACTAAACTCTATAGCAGGTACACTAAGAATACTAGCTGCCATATCAATCTGCAAGCTTGGAACACTAGAAGATATTGTTAATTTAGTTAGGTCGGATAATGCCGACAAATACGCTCCTGTTATGATATTACCTATTTCATTTAATGCTGAAAGTTCCATTGGTTCAAACTCTGGCTCTTTTTCTACTACTTCCTCTGGCTTGCCCATTAATACATTTACAAGACCTTTTGCAGACTCTATCTCTAGTAGAAACATCATCATCCCACGTATGTCTCCATCTAAAAGTAGCATAATTCCTGCCATTACTTCCTCCTCAGCTCCGATTACGGAAGTAATGTCAGAAAATCCAACCAAATTAACCTTTGGTACTTTCATATCAATCTTAGAATTAAGCATTTTTGCAAGGGCTGTTGTAGCATTTCCTGCTCCTATATTTCCAATTTCTTTCAATACATCGTATTGAATAGAATCCAAATTACTTAAGTCAATCTTTGACATAATACCTCGTTTCCAGATTAGTTGAAATCTAGTACACCATTTACATTTAATAAAGAAATAAGATTATCTTGATTTTTACCAACTGCACTAACAAATTTGGAATTTTCATCTTTTCCTTCATTGTAAATCTTTTCAATCTGCTCTTCATCTAAAGTAACAACTTCCTTTACAACATCTACGATTACGCCAATCGCTTCTTGTTGTTCAGGTTTTAAAACTATAATTCTTGTATGATCATCAAAAACATCATCTATAAGACCAAATCTTTTTCTCATGCTCATAACAGGAATAATCTCTCCACGAAGATTAATTACTCCTATAAAAAATCCCTGAGCCTTTGGTACTCTTGTTATTTTTTGCATTCTAACAATGTTATCAACATATTTGATATCAATTCCATACTGCTCATCACCAAGCTTTACCACTATATACTGTACCGAATTCATTCCGATTTTATTGTTATCCATAGCAAACACCTCCACTATACTAATGTATTTGCATCAATAATTAATGCAACTTCGCCATCACCAAGAATGGTTGCACCGCTAATAAGTTTACTATTATTAGCTATATACTTACCTAAAGACTTAATTACAATTTCCTGTTGTCCGATAAGTCTGTCCACAACAAGTCCTGCCTGTCTTTCGCCCTTCTTGATAATAACTATTGTGAGAGTTTCTGCCTCTTCACTTGATGGTACATCAAGTACATCATGAAGACGAATAATAGGAATAATAGTACCCCTAAGATTAATAACTTCTTTTTGCTGAACATATTTAATATCTGTCTTTTCAACATCTTCAATAGTCTGAATAGAGCCTAATGAAATTGCATACTTCTCTTCGCCCACTTCAACCATAAGTGCTTGAATAATAGCAAGAGTAAGTGGAAGTCTGATTATAAATGTACTACCTTCACCAAGCTTAGTTTTAACTTCAATATCACCACCAAGAGATTCAATCTTTGTCTTAACAACATCAAGACCAACACCTCTTCCTGATACATCTGTAACCTGTTTTGATGTTGAGAAGCTTGGTCTGAATAATAAATCAATAATATCTTTATCACTCATTGTATCCGCAACTTCTTGTGAAAGTGTGCCTTTTTCAATAGCTTTATCTCTAACTTTTTCTACATCAATACCATTACCATCATCAATAACTTCAATAACAACATTGTTACCATCCTGGTAAGCATTTAGTCCAATGCTACCCACAGGGTCCTTGCCTCGTTGAATACGAAGTTCAGCTGACTCAAGACCATGATCAGCAGAATTACGAAGTAAATGCATAAGTGGATCGCCAATTTCATCAATAACTGTACGATCAAGTTCTGTTTCCTCACCTGACATTGTAAGCTTCATCTGCTTATCAAGTTTCTTTGATAAATCTCTAACCATCTTAGGGAATTTCTGTGTTACTGTTTCAATAGGCATCATACGAACCTTCATAACTGACTCATGAAGATTTGTTGTAACTCTTTCAAGGTACTCTATTTGTTCATTAAATCCCTGTGATTTAGATCCATCTTCATTATTGCTAACAGAAACAAGACCATTTTTGGCAATGATAAGCTCACTTACAAGATTCATAAGTACATCAAGCTTTTCAATATCTACTCTTACTGATCTATTAACTACTGGCTTTCCTGTTTTTGCATGTGTAGTAGCTGATGCGGCCTTTGCAGGTGCAGTGGTAGTTTTAGCTGGCTTTGTTTCTTCTTTATTTGTTGAATCTGTATCTTTGCTAACTTCTGTATCTTCTTTTTCTTCTACTGCAGCTTTTGGCGCATCTTTAATTTCTTTTGCATCCACTCCACGAATTTCAGAAACATTTTCAATTGCTTTTTGAATCTTGTCCATACTTTCTGAGGAAATTACAAATAAATCAAACTGCAATTCAAACTTTTCATCTTCAATATCTTGTACTGGAGGATTTGACTTGATAATTTCACCAAGCTCCTCAATTGCCTTGAATACAAGAAATGCTCTAGCTGCTTTTAATATACAGTTCTCATCAACATGTACTGTAAAAGAATATACGTGAAGACCTTTGCCTATGGCTTCAGAAATTGCATTAATCTCAAAATCTGCAAGTTTCATTTCTTCATTTGAAGAAGGTTCTTCTTTCTTTGTTTCTTCTGTTTTAACAACAGCTGCTGGTGCAACTGGTGTAGTTCCTCCAGCAAGGAACGCATTCAGTCTGCTAATGATAGGCTCATTCTCCTCTGTTCCTTCGTCGGAAGACTCGCATATATTATCTAAATATGCCTGTAGTGCATCTAAGCACTGAAATAAAATATCTACTAAATCTTCTGTAACAACCATATTGCCACTACGAATTTCAGATAAAGCATTTTCCATCATATGTGTTAAATGCTGCATTCTCTTGTACCCCATGGTACCTGCCATTCCTTTTAGGGAATGTGCTGCTCTAAATATCTCATTTATAGTGTCTTCATTCTTAGGCTCTTGCTCAAGAATCATTAATTGTTCACTAAGTGTTTGTAAATGTTCATTTGTTTCATCAATAAAAATCTCTAAGTATTGGCTAACATCCATCGTTTAGCACCCCCACGTTCTTAGTAATAGCTTGGGCTATCTCTTCTAATGGTAATACCTCATCTGAAAGACCTGCTTCGGCAACTGCCTTTGGCATACCATAAACAACACAGGTTTCCATATTTTGTGAAATAACATGTAAATTGTTATTTTCGCCTAACATACCAATTCCATTAGTTCCATCGGCGCCCATTCCTGTTAATACGACGCAAGTGATTTCATCATAATTTGAACCAATAAGTGATTCATACATAATATTTGCACAAGGCTTTAATCCATCTCTTGCAGGGTCATCAAGAATAGTTATTTTATAGTCTGAACCATCCTTGACTATTTTTGTTTGTTTACCACCTGGAGCAACATATACCCATCCTTTTTTTAATACATCACCATCAGCAGCCTCTTTTACATTGACTTCACTAATATCGTTCAATCTTTGTGCAAGAGAATTGGTAAATCCGGCTGGCATATGCTGAACTAAAACTAAAGGTGCATCTAAGTTCTTTGGCAATTTTGGAATAACAGATTGTAAAGACTTAGGTCCTCCCGTTGAACAAGCTAAGGCTATCAACTTTTTCTTTCCGTTCTTTGTTCCGCTCATTTGTTTATGTGGTTTAAATTGTATACGTTTATTTACTGCAACGTAATCACCGCCATCTACCCTCTTAATACCAACATCACTAGCTATAGGTTTTTTATTAACCGAAGCTTTTATGGTATTATCAGCAGTTTGAGAGATAACTTGGGCTTTAGTAGCAACAACTAACATATCCAATAGTCGATTTTTGAAACTATCATTCTTTGCTTCAATATAATTCTCAGGCTTTGTTATAAAATCAAAAGCACCTCGCTCTAAAGCTAAGATAGTTTCTTTAGCACCTTCTTTGGTTAAGGTTGAAACCATAATTACTGTCATATGTATATGATTTTTTTGAAGTTGTAATAAAAGCTCCAATCCATTCATCTTTGGCATATTGATGTCTAAAATGACTGCATCATATTGCATTCTGTTTTTAACTATAAGGTCAAGTCCCTCTAGTCCATTGACGGCTATATCTTTCGCTACAAATCGATTATCTGAATTTATTATATCAGATATAAGTCTTCTCATGAGTGCAGAGTCATCAACCACCAAAATGTTTTTCTTTTTCATTGGCCGTTTTCCTTCTTTCTACGCTTACGTTCTTCTTCAAATATGAATTTAATTATATCTTCTCTCACGGTTCCATTAACATTACTAAATTCAATTCTATGTTCAAAAAGATTATGATTGTTTTTGGATGTATTGACACCAATAACTTTTCCGAGAACAGCATACTTTTTAATATCAACTTCATAATTAAAGCTTAATACAAAAAATGCTATGTCGTTCTTTTCTAACCTTTCTTTACTTACCAATCTCATGCCCCCACCACTAAGATCAAGAGCTACTGCTTGTGAAAGGCTTTCCTCTGATATTTTTGACGATAAATCCTTTAAAGAAAAATAATAGTCATATTCTTCTTTAGATAAACATCTATACATAATTTCCATGGTGCAGCTAAGTCTAAAATATTGACGTCTTTGAAACTTTTTAAGTTCATTAATAAGCTCAATAACCTGAACCATAAGATTTCCTTCTTTATATCTGTCAACAATTACAAATCTTCCTTGATATAGACCTTTTGTTGTATAAAAGAATGCATCTATTCTAGTATTATTGGGCATAAGAACAACCTTACCTCCATCAAGAGGCATTGCAATTTTTAATCTATCCTCATCAATAATATCATAAACCTGGCTAACGAATACTTTATTATCAGAAAATCCATCAGCATTCTTTTCTTTAGTGGACGCCACTCCAACTCTGGATAATTCAATTTTGTTGCCTATTCCAATAATTTTACTTAGCATTTTTCATCCTCCAAAACTAGATTCTAGTAGCATTATTCTTTTTGAACATACTAACAAATGCGCTTGCGAGACCTTTTTTCTTTAATTCCTTGCCTTCACGATTTTCCATTAAGGCAATTGCTAGCTCTTCAAACGCTTTAGAACCAATTGAATCCGGATAAATCATGGATATTGGTTTCTGCTGTATAACGGCCTTTGACAAATTATTATCCATTGGCACAATTCCTAAAAACTTAAGGTCAATATTTAAAAACTTACTAACAACAACATAAAGTTTATTAAATAGATTTATACCTTCTTCATAATTAAATACTCGATTGGCAATAACCTTAATTGTTGTACTTTCTTTTTCAAAACCAACCCTTGTGCTAAGTGACTTTAACAATGCATAAGCATCTGTTATAGATGTTGGTTCTGGAGTGGTTACTAAAAGTACTTCTGCAGATGAAGCAACAAACTCTAACACACTATCTGATATACCTGCACCTGTATCAATAATGATAATATCAGCTAATGTTTCTAATTCCTTTAGTTTGTATACTAGATAGCCAACCTGATCCCGATTCATGTTACCTAGTCCATTAATTCCTGAACCACCAGAAATAAACCCAATATCATTTGGTCCTTTAACAATAATGTCCTTAAAATCCTTGCCTCTAAATATCATATCTGCTAGATTATATTTTGGAATTGCCCCAAACATTACTTCTATATTGGCAAGACCAAAATCCGCGTCAAAAATAATTACGCTTTTACCCATCTTCCTAAATTGCATAGCAAGATTTATAGCTGTACTAGACTTTCCAACTCCACCCTTGCCACTTGTAACAGTAATAACTCTAGCCTGTCTAATACTTGCTTGATTTTGTAATTTTATTATATTTCTAAGCTTTTCTGCCTGATCCATTTTGTTCCTCCTATCGCTTCATGCAATTATTCATTGCCGCCAAGAAGACTTCTTGCGATTTTCTGAGCATCTACGATGCTTATATCATCAGGAACAGCTTGACCACTTGTTACGTATGAAAGAGGAACCTTTGTGTTTAACTTCACGTTTAAAATATTACCTAAACAAGTCGTTTCGTCAAGTTTTGTAAATATTATATTGTAGTTTTTCAGTCTGCTAAATACTTCATTTATTCTAATTAAATCACGATATTTTGTTGCAGCACTTAATACCAAATATGTCTCTTTAATTATATCATCCGATATAATACAATCATCAATTAAATGAAACATTTCATTGCATTGTTCATTATTCTTATGTGAACGTCCAGCAGTATCTACTAAAATCAAATCGAAATCCTCAAACTGATGAACTGCTTGATTGAATTCTTCAATGGTATATACAACAGCCAAAGGTATATCCAAAATATTTGCATAAGTTCTAAGTTGTTCTACCGCAGCTATTCTATATGTATCAGAGGTAATCAATGCAACCTTCACTTTTTTGTCTAACTTAAAATATGATGCAAGCTTTGCAATTGTTGTAGTTTTTCCCACGCCAGTAGGTCCAAGAAAAAATACAAGTTTGGTTTGTTTCTCATTTATTTCAATTGATTTCGGTTGACCAAGCTTTAATATTATTTTTTGATATATTCCAGCTAAAATGCTATCTACATTGGACTCTTTTTTTAATGAGCTTTCAATTTCTCCAATTATCTGATTTGCATATTTTTCATCTACTTCATTGTCTATAAGCTGTCTATAAACTAGCTGAATAAACTTGATATTGACAGCATTTTCATTATCTTCTGCTTTTTTTTCTTTTAAAAGTTTAGGTTCTTCCTCATTATCAGTCTTGATTTTATCCTCAAGCATACTTTGAAGATTATTTAATTTTTCTTCAATTGCACTAGTTTTTGGCACTTCTAGCTCTGGTAATATTTGTGAATTGGCAACTAAATCAATAGTTCTTGTAGGTATCTTGTCAGTAGTAGCTCTTTCTTCCAACGCAGCTGTTACTTCAACAATATCTTTTTTAAATAATCTAGAAAGTCCTCTCTGTTTAATTGTCTTGATATTCATTATTACGGCAGCACTACCCATTTCCTGTTTTGCCATCATCATAGCTTCTGTTTCTGTAGGTGCCTGAAATTTCTTGATTATCATTATGCGCTCACCATCCCAACTGATTGTAATTCAATATTTGATTCTATTTCGTTGTAAGATACTACAACTAAATCTTTAATATAATCTTCTGTAAGTCGTTTAAAATATGTTCTAACAATAGGAGAAGTAACAACTATAGGGGTTTTACCCATATTTTCAAGTTTTCCAACCTCTTGTTCTACACTCTTAATAATCTTTTGAGATTTTGCTGGATCTAAGGATATAAACGAACCTTGCTCCGTCTGCTTCACTGAAGACATTATTTCCTGTTCAATCTTTGGATCTAGTGTTACTACACTAGTTGTTTCATTTGCAGCAAAAATCTTACTTGATATTGCACGTTTTAATGCTTGTCTTGCATATTCCGTAAGAATATCTGTATCATGAGTTACAACAGCATGATCTGCAAGATTTTCGAATATGGTAATCAAATCTCTAATTGAAATTCCCTCTTTAAGCAAGTTTTGTAAAACTTTTTGAATATCACCAACACTAAGAAGCTTTGGTACCAGCTCCTCCACAAGTGTAGGATTTGTTTCTTTGACATTTGAAATAAGATTTTGAACATCTTGTCTTGTAAGAAGCTCATCTATATGTCTTCTAACCACTTCAGTTAAATGTGTTGCTATAATTGATGGTGGATCAACAACTGTGTATCCAAAAGACTCTGCTCTTTCTCTTTGACTTTCCGTAATCCAAATAGCCGGCAAGTGGAATGATGGTTCAAATGTAGGAATACCTGTTATTTCCTCCTCAACCATTCCTGGATTCATTGCTAGGTAATGATCAAATAATATTTCACCTTCACTAACTTGAATGCCTTTTATTTTAATTATATATTGATTTGGATTAAGCTGAATATTATCTCGTAGTCGAATAATTGGAACCACCGCACCAAGTTCAAGTGCAATCTGCCTACGAATCATTACAACTCTATCTAGCAAATCTCCACCCTGATTTACATCTGCTAACGGAATTATTCCATAACCAAATTCTAACTCTATAGGGTCAACCTGTAACAATGATACAACATTTTCAGGTCTTCTAATTTCCTCTGCCTGGGTTTCTTCTGAATCAACCTCCGACTCAATACTTGCAATGCTTTGCTTGCTTCTTAACATAAAGCCAATATATAAACATCCAGCTCCAAGAGGAACAAAAACAAGGATTGGAAGTTGAGAGAAAACTCCTAAGAAAATAAGAGCTCCACCTACTGACCACATAACCTTTGGAATAGAAAATAACTGTGAAAATACAGTATCTCCCATGTCAGCTTCTTTAGAGGCTTTCGTAACAATTAAACCAGTTGCTAATGATATAAGTAATGATGGAATTAAGCTTACAAGGCCATCACCTATAGTTAAAATAGTATATTTAGATAACGCACCTGTTAATTCCATGCCTTGTCTTAATACACCCATTACAATACCACCAACCATATTTATAATGGTAATCATAAGACCCGCCATTGCATCTCCCTTAACGTATTTAACAGCACCATCCATGGAACCAAAAAATGCTGATTCCTCTTGAAGTTTTTCTCTTCTTTCTTTGGCCTGCTTATCATTTATTGCTCCTGTATTAAGGTCGGCATCAATTGCCATCTGTTTACCAGGCATTGCGTCCAACGTGAATCTAGCAGTTACTTCTGCAACTCTTTCTGAACCTTTATTAATAACCATAAATTGTACTATCAATAAAATAACAAAAACAATAATACCAATTATTAAATCACCACCACCTACAAACTCACCGAAAGTTTCAACCACCTTACCAGGATCACCAGATCCTAAAATAAGCTTTGTTGATGATACATTTAGGGATATTCTAAAAAGTGTGGTTAATAACAATAACGAAGGAAATGATGACATGTTTAATGCTTCCTTGGAAAATAAAGCATTAAATAAAACTGTAAGTGCAATGGCAATATTTAGTGCCAAAAGCACATCCAATAATACATTTGGTATTGGAATAATGAGGAATACAATAGCTGCTAATAAATACAATCCCAATCCCAAGTCAGTCTTTTTCATTTCCTCATCTCCTTTCTACAAATGTTAGTATATTTAAGTGGTTTATCCACATGCTTTCAAAGTAATATAATTAATTTTTATTCACTGGAATCGGCTTGTTTTTAACTCCATAAACAAAAGCTAAAACTTCTGCAACAGCCTGATACAGTTCAGGAGGTATCTTTCCTCCAACATCCACACTAGCATATAATGCTCGTGCTAATGGTTTATTTTCAACAATTTCAATATTGTTTTCTCTAGCCTTTTCTTTAATTTTTAATGCTAAATAATCTTCACCCTTTGCTAGAACGATAGGTGCATCTGAAATTGAAATATCATATTTTATTGCAACGGCAAAATGTGTAGGGTTTGTTATAACTACATCTGCTTCTGGAAGTTTTTGCATCATTCTTCGTTGTGAAGCTTCTCTCATTTTTCTTCGTTGCTGTTGTTTAACTGTTGGATCTCCTTCAGACATTTTGTATTCATCTTTAATTTCTTGCTTGGTCATTTTCATATCATCGCTAAATTTTCTTTTTTGAAAGATTAAATCTACAATACCAACCAAAAGATATACAATACTGATTTTGGTAGCAACTCCAAACACCATTTCCCCTGCAAATACCAAAGCATTAGGAAGTGAAATTTCATAAATATTAAAAATTGCATTGTAATTATCTGATATTTCCAAATAGATAATATATATACAGATGCCTACAATGGCTACTGCTTTTAATAGATTTACTAGAGACTGTTTAGAAAACATTCTCTTAAATCCAGATACAGGATTGATTTTATTAAATTTAGGCTGTATCGCCTTTCCTGTAGGTTTCCATTTTACCTGGATAAGGTCTCCAACAAAATAGATAAAAACTGAAACTATAAGTACAGGTGCAATTATAAGTAAAATATCTTTAATGCATGTACTAAGTACATCTACTGCTGTTGGTATATTCATTGAAGCTTTATCAGTAAATTTAGGTATTTGTGAGTACATATCATTAAATACCTCTATAAAGCTCTCGCCAAAATTGCCAATTGTAAATTTTAGTAGATAAAAAACAACAACTAAAAATATTGAATTAACTATTTCTTTACTTTTGGCTACCTGCCCCTCTTTTCTTGCATCATCTAACTTTTTTTGAGTAGCTGGCTCTGTCTTTTCACCACCAGGACCATCCTTGGCAAATAACTGAAGATTAAGCTTTATAATTCTATAACTATCTTCCATAATGCCTCCTGATTAATGTAATGCTTTCATTACTGAAATAACCATCTCCTGCATTTTTTCAAAAATGAAATTTGCAACACTAGGTAGTAATGATATCGTAACAAAAAGTATTAAAAAGCCGCCCAAAACTTTGATTTGAATACCAATAGAAAACATATGTATTTGGGAAGCTATTTTAGTCATAATACCCATAGCGCAATTAAGTAACAATATTGTTACAAATACTGGTAAGACAATTCTAAACCCGATCATAAAATAATCTGTTATAAATCCTACAAAAGTATTATATAACGTGGCCTGAGGGTTGATTCCACCAATAGGAATAACTGTGAAAGAATCCATAATTGCATTTAATAAAAATATATGCATATTAGATGCAATCATCAATAACAACAAAAAATACTGATACATTTGACCAGTTACAGTTACTTGAGAGTTTGTTGACGGATCAAATACCTGTGACATTGAAAGACCAATATCAGTATCTATTATTCTACCTGAAAACAGAATAATTGTGTTACATATATATGCTGAAAATCCAATAAGCAATCCAGCTATTGATTCCATCACTACTAAAGCAGCGTAGTCCAACACCGAATCATAATCAGGTACCTCACCAGGAGATAGATTGAAAATTATCATTGACAAAAACACAGAAAGCCCCAATTTAAGTCTTTGAGGCACATTTGTTTGACCATAAAACGGCGCAATATAAATAAAGGATGTGATTCTTACCAATACTAAAAAAAAGTATTCTAAACTAAGCTGTGATATAGAAATATTTATTCCCATTAAATGTATTCTCCAAAACTATTCCAGAGATTTTGCATAAATGTAACAATGGTATTTAAAATAAAGGAACCAAACACCATTAATCCGATAAATATTGCTATTAATTTGGGAACAAAGGTTAATGTTTGTTCCTGAATTGATGTAACAGCCTGGAATATACTTACAATCAAGCCAACCAATAACGATAAAAGTATAAGAGGTGCCGATGTAATTATTATTGTCCAAATAGCTTCACTAGCTATATCTAATACTGCTTCTACCGACATAATATCCTCCTAAAACTTAAACGTTTGTACCAAATTTACGATTATCAAATTCCATCCGTCTGCCAAAACAAAAAGTAAAATTTTGAAAGGCATAGAAATAGTAGTTGGTGGCAGCATCATCATACCCATTGACATAAGTACTGATGAAACAACCATATCTATAACTAAGAATGGGATATATATTAAGAATCCTATAAAGAAAGCAATTCTTAATTCACTAATAATAAATGCAGGTATAAGCACTGTTGTTGGAATATCATCTCGTGTTGAAACTGATGTAATACCAGCAATCTGACACATTGAATCCAAATCAGTATCATCTACCTGATTAAACATAAATGTCCTAATAGGTGTAATTGCAGTATCCAAAAACTCCTCTTGGCTCATTTCTTCATTACTAAACGGAATATATGCATCCTGATAAATTTCATTAAATACTGGTGACATAATAAATATTGTTAAAAATAACGATATTCCAACCAAAATCTGATTGGGTGGTGCCGTCTGAGTTCCTAACGCACTTCTTGTAAAATGAAGCACAATAAGAATTCTTGTAAATGAAGTTAGCATTATGAGAATTGATGGGCATAAAGCAATAACTGTAAGGACAAGTACTATCTGAAGTGCAGAACTAACTCCTTGTGAGTCTGTGGATATTGTTATTCCTAGCAAATCACTATCATCTGAAGTATTAAGTGTTTCACCTTCAGTGGTACCTGCTTCTGTAGCAAGTACTTTTTGACCAGAAAATAAAGTTATACTTAAAACAATAAGCACAAGGCAGAATATTTTATATATCTTTGATATCTTTGAAAATTTTTGTTTCATCTTAAAGTTCATCATCCTTATGCTTGTTCTTTTTAACCTTTTCCAAAAACTTTGCAAAAGGTTCCTTTATTTCAATGGGTTGCGTTGGTTCAGGAAGGGTAATTCCATCTGGATCAAGTTTACCGATAACAGTGAAATTTTCCTTTCCTGACGATAACGCAAAATAGTCATTACCAATTTTTGCTACATAAATAAATTTGTTATTATTAATCTGCTTGGCTTCAATAATTTGAACATTACCTTTTGCCAATTTTTCTCTTTGATATCCTCCAACCCATCTTGTTACAAAATAGGTAATTCCCAATACCAAACCGAAAACAACTAATAATGTAATTAATCTAATAAAATTCTCAAAACCAGCTAATGCCAATATATTCATTTTATCCTACCGCTTTTTTAACTGCTTCTAGAACTCTGTCAGCCTGGAAAGGTTTAACAATAAAATCTTTTGCTCCTGACTGAATAGATTCGATTACCATTGCTTGCTGACCCATTGCAGAACACATAATAACAGTAGCCGCTGGATCATTTTCTTTGATTTTCTTAAGTGCCTGGATACCATCCATTTCTGGCATTGTAATATCCATCATTACTAAATCAGGCTTTAATTCAGCATATTTTTCTACGGCAATCTTACCATTTTCTGCTTCGCCTGCAATGTTATATCCATTTTTAGTTAAAATATCCTTAATCATCATGCGCATGAAAGCTGCATCATCACAAATTAATATATTTTTTGCCATAACTTTTCTCTCCTAAAAGATTATTTTATAATTTCTGTTACTCTTACGCCGAAACTTTCTTCGATAACTACTACTTCACCCTTTGCAACATACTTGCCATTAACAAGTACATCTATAGGTTCACCAGCAATTTTGTTAAGTTCGATAATAGTTCCAGGTGCGAATTCAAGAATATCCTGAATTGATTTGTGTGTTCGACCTAGTTCTACAGTAACCTCCAATGGAACATCCATAATTAAATTGATATTTTCTTTTTGATTCACTGCCACTAAATCTGGTGAAAATGCTTGGAATTGAACAGGTTGAACATTAACCTCCTGCATTGGAGGCATCTGATAACCCATTGGCATACCCTGTTGCATTGGCATTCCATATCCTGGCATTCCCATATTTGGCATTCCCTGCATTGGCATACCTTGTTGAATCGGCATTCCTTGCTGCATTGGCATACCCTGCTGACCATTATTTGGCATTCCATATCCATTGTTTGTCGCCGGCTGCTGATCCATTGACATTGTAGGAGCTGGTGCTTGTGGTTCTTCAGGTATTGGTGCGACTGTTGAAGCTGCTGATTCTTCCTCAACAACACCAAATTTATGACAAAGAGTTTTGCAAAACTCTATAGGGAACAACTGCATCATTTCACTATCGACTAAATCTCCGATAGTCATTCTAAATGAAATCTTAACGAAATCATTTTTCAAAAAGTCAGAAATACTATTCTGATCAACCGCCTCGCCTAAGTCAATAAGACTTGCTGTTGGTGGGCTTATATCTATCTTTAAATTAAGCATTGATGAAAGCGATGTAGAAGCAGAACCCATCATTTGATTCATTGCTTCACTAATTGCACTTAGTTGAAGTTCACCTAAGTCTCCATCTGTATTTGTTCCATCTCCACCCATCATAAGATCTGCTATAATCTTCACATCTGATTCTCGTAAACTCAGAACATTGTTACCACTAAGTCCTTCCTTGTAGGAAATCTGTAAGAAAACACAAGGCTTATCATAAGAATCAACTAAATCATCCCATGTGGAGAAGCTAACTGATGGTGTTGTAATATCAACCTTTTGGTTAACAAGAGAGGACAGCGTTGTAGCTGCCGTACCCATACTGATATTAGCGATTTCACCCATGGTGTCTTTTTCCATATCAGATAATAAGTTTTGCTGTGAACTAGAGCTTGTCTGTTCACTTGCATCATCACTTCCGGAGTCCATTCCATTTAATAATGCATTAATTTCGTCTTGAGATAGCATTCCATCCATCTACTCTTCCTCCCTAATGACTGATGTTACTCGTACTGCGTAGTTATCGGTTGAAGAACCCGGCAATGCCCGAAACTTCTTGATATTTCCTACGAAAACGTCTAATTCCTGACCAACTGTTGCATCCAATTTGATTATGTCACCTTTTTGTAAGTTAACAAAATCATTAACTGATATTGAACTACTTCCTAAGATGGCCTTTATTGGAATTTCTGCTTTTGAAATCAAACTTTCAATAGCTTCCTCGTATGTATTCTCGTCTCTTTCTTTCATAGTCGAGAACCAATACTTTGTATTTAATTTGTCCATAACTTCTTCTAGGCAAATATATGGAAGACATATATTCATAAGTCCTTCAACGTCGCCTATACGTAAGTTTAATGTGACAATAGCTATCATCTCCTGCGGTGAGATAATCTGAGCAAATTGTGGATTTGTTTCTATCCTTATGAGTCGAGGTTTTATTGCTACTACATTCTGCCACGGCTCACGCATTAAATCCACACAAATCGTCATTATTCTTTCTATTATGATTATCTCTATTTCTGAAAGTTCTCGTTTCTTTTCTAGAGTATTTCCTTCTCCACCTAGCATTCTATCTATAATTGCATATCCTAAATTTGTTGCTAATTCAATTACTATATTACCTTTTAATGGTTCAAAATCAACAATTCCTAGAATAACAGGATTGGATAATGCGTTTGAAAATTCAGAGTAAGCAACTGCTTCTGAATTCATTACCTCTACCTGAACATTCTTTCGTAAATAAGCTGGTAAATTTGTATACAACAATCTGCCATAATGTTCAAAAATAATCTCCAACGTACGCAAATGCTCTTTTGAGAACTTTGATGGTCTGGCAAAATCATAAAGCTTTACTTGTTTTTCATCATTGTTTTTGTAATCATCCGCATCTAGCTCGCCTGTGCTAAGTGCTTTAAGAAGATTATCAATTTCATTTTGTGATAATACCTCGCCCAAAATTCTCACCTCCTGCTGGGTCTTAACCGGGTTGTATCTATGCTAATCTACCATTTGGTATATTTACTGTGTAACTAAATT
Source organism: uncultured Roseburia sp. (assembly GCA_964573715.1). GTDB lineage: Bacteria > Bacillota > Clostridia > Lachnospirales > Lachnospiraceae > SVEL01. Next base: position 20,800 of record CAZNKR010000001.1, read on the forward strand.
ATTAAATCCTGCACTATAGATAAATGTTGTATCATTAAAAAGTTTTCTAAGTGAACCAACAATTTCCTCTAATATTGCTTCTTGATTGTTTTCAACTTCATACTTTGTATATTTTGAAACAATCTTGTTAACCTCAGACTTCATAAGTTCTTCATTGTCTTTAAGCTTGCTAATATACTTTGAGTATGATTCGTCATCTTTATTTAATGTAAGTGTAAGCTTAAATGATGCATAATGACTTTTAGCATCATCTCCAGCTTTTAAACTTACCAAGAGATTGTCTGTAAATGTAAATGTACTAATACTATCAATGCTTAGTCCATCAGCAAGCTGATTTTGTCCTTCTTTTTCAAGATCAATAGCATCCGCTACCTTGCTAACTAAATCAGTAGTGCTATTCATCGCTGGCACAACAGCAAACACGATAATTGCAGATAAAACAATGTTTGTTAATGCAAGTACTACTAATATAATGTTAATTAATCCTTTTTTCATGTTGACCTCCACGCCTACTAATTTTGTGAGCTTGTTTCATTATAGATACGTATTTCAACACGTCTATTTTGCGCTCTGCCTTCAGCTGTATCATTAGAAGCTATAGGCTCGTATTCACCTCTTCCAATACATTCCATATTAGTTGGGCTCATACCTTTATTATCAATTAAATACTTAAATACTGAATATGCTCTACCTTGCGATAATTCCATATTATCAGAATACTTGCTACCTCCAGCCATTGGAACAGTATCTGTATGTCCAATAATCTGAATATCATAATCAGAATAATTTTTAAGAACTTCACCCATCTTTCTCATAAAGGTGGCAGCTTCATCCTTTATATTTGCTTCACCTGAATCAAATAATAATGCACCATTTAAATTCATAGACACATATTGAGTAGTGAAATCAATATCCACATCGCCTGTAGACATAAGGCCTTGGTTTTCTAGCTGTTGTTCAAGATTTTCACTAAGCTGTTCGGACTCTTCTTTCATCTGTTCTTCTTTGTATTCTTCATATGCATGAATACTTTCCTGGCTCATTTCTGTATCCTCGTCCTGGTTTGTACCCATATTGGTATAGTAATCATTTAATTCGTTTAACTGACTAACTCCTGAAGAAATCAAATTACCTTCTGTGATAGATGTGGCACCGCCATCGAATATACTAAAGCTTGCCTGTAATGATGCTGCAATTTCTTCAAACTTTTCTGCATCTATAGAAGACATAGAGAAAAGCAATACGAAGAAACACAAAAGCAAATTCATAAGATCACTAAACGTGGCCATCCACGCTGGTGAGCCACCTCCACCTTCTTCTGGCTTCTTTTTTCGTGTCAATCTTATTCACCACCCTCACTTGTCTCGCTCAAAACATCTCTCTGTTTTGGTGATAAGAATGATTTAAGTTTTTCTTCAATAACTCTTGGATTTTCGCCAGCTTGAATAGACAAAAGTCCTTCTATCATAACTTCCTTCATCATTACTTCTGTCTCATTGTTTACAGAAAGCTTATTAGCAATAGGTGTTGCCACCCAGTTTGCAAGCATTGAGCCATATAATGTTGTAAGAAGAGCTACTGCCATGTTTGGTCCAATTGAGGACGAATCTTCAAGGTTTTTAAGCATGTTTACAAGACCGATAAGAGTACCAATCATACCCCAAGCAGGTCCCATCGCAGCCATGTTGTTCCAAAATGTAATAACCTTTTTGTGTCTTGCTTCAACACACGATAATTCAGTTTCAAGAATAGCTCTAACTAAGTCTGGGTCTGTACCATCAACAATAAGCAGAACACCTTTCTTCATAAACTGATCTTCCAAATCTCCTGCTGCTTCTTCAAGGGCTAATAAGCCTTCTTTTCTTGCAACATTTGATAAGTCAATAATTTTATTAATTGTTTCGCCTTCATTAACCTTTGATGTTTTCATTGCTAATGTAAAGCTCTTTAAGCCATTGATATAGTCCGGTATAGTATTGGATGTGAGCATACCTGTCATTGTACCACCAAAGGTAATAACTACAGATATAAAATCTCCAAAATTTGCTAATGCTGCAAAGCCAGCATCTCCTGTTACAATTCCGATAAAAATAAGTGCTATACCACCAACTAGACCAATTATTGTAGCCAAATCCATTTGTCTCACCTGCCCCGTAAGTATTAGTCCATATCATATTGATAGGGAAGCCATAATGTGCTTCATCATTGTAATTTATTAAAAGAAACATCCTGTTTCTAAATGCCAAATATGTAATGCAAAAAACGCTTTTTGCGTCAATGCAAACCTAGACACAATAATTCTATATTATTTTATCACAAAATATATGATAAACCAACAAGAATATACTTTTTTTTCAACTTTTTATTAAGAAAAATATCAATATATGGTGTTTTTTTCCTATTTTTATCCCAATATGTTCGGATTTATCATAAAAAACTTCTAAAAGCAAATTTTAACATAATAGCTTTTTAAACAAAAATTGACTCAAGAAAATATTGAGCCAATTTCTTATTGTATTGCTTATTTTTGTATTACTTATTATATAATTGATTTTTGCAATATAATTAATTTTTATAATGTAACTAATTTTTATTATCTCTTTAAGTTAAGTAATTCTTCAATCATAGTATCAGATGTAGTAATTACTCTAGAATTTGCTTGATAACCTCTTTGTGTAACAATCATATCGGTAAATTCTGTTGCTAAGTCTACATTTGACATTTCAAGAACACCACTAGACATTGTCTGTCCTGCTGCTGTAATATCCATAACATTTGGATCACCTGAGTTTAATGTTAATGAGAATAAATTATCGCCCTGTTTTTCAAGACCTGATGCATTTGCAAACTGAGCAACTGCAATCTGTCCAATAACAGAAGTATCTCCATTACTATAAGATGCTACAACTTTACCATCAGTCTGAATACCAACGCTAATCATTTTTCCTACGCTCTTACCAGCTCCAGTATTGTCTGTAGCACCTGCAGTTGATGTAAGCTTTGTATCACTTCCATAAGTTGTAAGTGTTGAAAAATCTAAATTAATAGGTGTTTGGAATGAATCTGCGGGATCATCACTATCACCAGAGGTGATAACTATGGTAACATTTTTTACTGAATCATCTGTAAGTTTACCTGTAGTTCCATCAAATTCTAATCCTACTCCTGAGTATACACTACCATCCTTTGCAGTATAGTCTTCTCCTTCATCAAAAGAAACCTTCATATCTGTTACTTCTTCGTTACCTTTGAATATCTTAGCAGGATATGCTGTGTATCCAGTTGTACTATCTGCATCCTGTTCAATACGCATTTGAATTGTATATTTATTACCTAGACTATCATAAACTGTAAGATCCGAGGTAACAAATCCAACTCCATTAGAAGTAAACTTACTGTCTTCTGAATTAATATTTCCAACAAGTGTTGCTTCAGATGTTTGAGCAGGAGCTGTTGTACTGTATTCATCACCATATAATGAAATAGGTCTAAGTTCATCTGTTTGAAGCTTAAGGTCACCTGTTTCAGGATCTCTTGAAGCTACATAACCCATAACTGATCCACCAGAGCCTGTTACAAGATTTCCAAATCCATCAGTTGTGAAATTTCCTGCTTTAGAATAATAGTTCGCACCACCTTTGTTGATAACAAAGAATGTATCTCCGTTTATCTTTAAGTCAAAGGCATTTCCTGTAGACTGTGATCCACCCTCAGCTGTGATATTTGTAGATATCTGGGATACGCTTGTACCAAGACCAATCTGCATAGCATTCTGCCCACCTGTGCCTTTTTCAGCATTAGGACCAGAAGCTGACTGTGTGGTCTGGTAAAATAATTCACTGAAGGATACTCTTTGTGATTTAAATCCTACAGTGTTAACATTGGCAATATTATTACCAATTACATCCATTCTAGTCTGATGTACCTTAAGTCCGGCAACACCAGAGTACAATGATCTCATCATAAAAATGACCTCCTTAAAAGTCCGTTTTGTCTCATCTGTCAGTCAGAGACTATAGCTTCCATCAGGTCCAGCTATACTATAACGGCTCCATCAATATTTGTAAAAACATTTCCATTACTTGATTCTTTGTCCATAGCAGTTACTACGGTATTATTTTTAATATTTACAATAAATGCCATATCGTCCATTAGCATTAATGATTCGTTAATACCTTTTTCCTCTGCTTTTTTAGTACCATTTTCTAATCTTTCATACTGTGTCTTCGATAAATTAATATTTCTTTCAATCAATCTTGCACTTGCATGCTTTGAAAATTTCAATTCAGAAGCATTACTTGTAGATAATTCCTGCTTCTGTTTTAATATTTCATCAAATGATAACTGTGTGCTTGTATTATTTATCGGCACGTTTTGATTTTTACTTAAGTACTGACTTGTAATTTGTTCAATGGAAGTCAAATTATAATTATTAATTGAATCCATATGTTCTCCTTCCTAGTTCAAATACTTTAACTACTCTTTTACAGTTTCATCCTTTTCTTCGCTACCACTACTAGCATCTGTTGTTCCGTCTGTAGCTCTGTTTGTTGAATCTTCTGAAGAATCCTGATCAAACTTATCTTTAAGATAATAATCATCTACAACTGAATCAAGATCATCAAAGCTGTATAGCTGATCTTTGATTGACAAATATGCCTTACCATCAACCATCTGTACGTATTGAACATATCCTCCAATAAAGCTTGTATTATCAGCTCCTGTTGATTTTCCAACTTCGATAATAACATTTTTCCCAACCAATGTTAATGCTTGAGAATTTGTTAACGAGCTTGTCATTGACTGCATCTCCTCAAGTGTTGAGAACTGAGCTAACTGACTTACAAATTCTTCATTTGACTGTGGAGATAATGGATCTTGATATTGAAGCTGTGTAACTAATAACTGTAAAAATGCATCTTTTCCAAGCTTTGATGTACCTGTTGTATCTTCTTTTTGATATGTATCAGAATAATCTGATTCAATTTTACCATCATTTACGCCTGCGACTGCGCCCATATTTTTCACCTCTTTATGCTTTATAGCTTACTGTATTACCAATTGTTTCCATCTGTGCCGTTTCAGAAATATCCTCAAAAGAAATCATCTCATCACCATTAATTCCATCTAAAAGGCTTTTTCTTACTCTATGGCTCTTTTGTTCATTTTCCTTTGAACCATTTTCGCCGTTGCTTAAATTTTCATCAAATCCATGATTTGCTACTGTAACTTCAACTGCATCCACTTTAATGCCTTGATTATTAAGAGCATCTTTAAGTGTTGAAAGCTGTGATTCCATAGCTACCTTTGCTGACTCTGTTTCTGCTGCTATCTGAGCTGTTATTGCTCCATCCTTTGCAACTACTGAAATAGCCACTTTTCCAAGGTGTTCTGGATATAGCTGCATCTCCATAGATGTCATATCCGGTTTAAACTGAGTCTTTACTTGTTCAATAACCTGTGAAATTATCTCTGCCTGACTCATATCATTGCTTGTTCCTGCTATTGCATTTGCAAGTCCTTCAACAATTTGAGTAGCTGTTCCTTGTGGCATTTGAGTATTTCCAAACATTGCTTGTTTATCTGTTGTATCTTGGTGACTAGAATCATTATTTTGCTTTGTTTCGCTTTTGGACATTTCAGATATCTTACTTTGAATATCTTCACCATTAACAGTTACTGCATCGTTCTCCGTCTGAGTATTGCTCGTCTTAGAATTTGCATCTTTTTCATTTAGGGTAGTATTACCTAGCAGTACATTATCCTCAATAGTTGTCTGTGTAAAATTTTTGCTTAAATCTTTAATTGTCTCATTAATAGAAGCAACAAGCTTTGAAACTTCTTCATTAAGAGATGAATCAATAAGTAGCTTTGATGGATCTTCAATTCCCTTTATGTCAAGTACAAGGTTCATAACATTTTTAGGATCATTAAGACTTGATAAATCTAAATTGTTATTTTCTAAGTAACTCATAAGTTCGTTAGAACTAATATTAAGCGTACTAGAAATAGCTTCAATAGTTGATTCAATATCTAGTGATGATAATTCATTTGAAACATCTACTAACGAAAGATTTTGCATCATAGCACTTACTGCACTAATAGCTTCTTTAGAAGTTTTCATTTCTTCCTTAAGCTTATTCATAGCATCATCAAACTTTTTAATATCTTTACTAGTATTTTTATTAACATCTATATTGCTAATATTAGCATCCTTTTTATTATCCACTTTTCCTGTGTTTTTTTGTGTATTAGATGAATTCTTAGCATTTGTTTGTTTGGTGCTTTCATTCATAACCTGGCTAAATTTTGCAGAAGAATTTGATGCCTGTTTTGTTTGATTAGTCTGTAAAGCTAAATACAACGAATCCGATGTTTTAACGTTTCCACTTACCATATGTTTCCTCCTTTCTTTAAAAATAAGTATATTTGTAATCAGGTTTACCCTGTAATTACTATGGTGCAAGTAAAACTGTAATTTTACCACAGAACACAGCGTCAATATCACTAAGTGCATCTAATATTGCTGCTCGCTTATCTGTATCCATATTTTCCAATATAGAAACAACTGTATCTAAATCTCCTGTCATCTCATATATAGATGCTGCTGCTTTTTTAGGCTTCATACTGCTATATGCATTTGCAAGCTCCTTGTAATTTTCATCATACATATATTTTTCTAAAACTTGCTTGTACAAGGTTTCTGCATAATCTGGGTTTATAGACTCATAGTAAAATTTGTAATTATCATATGGTAATGCATCATCACCAAATACAACTTCGTCATAAAACTGTTCTTTAACCTTTTCAAAAGCATCTCTATCAGTCTCAAAGTTTGATAATCTTTCAACCTCTGATTTTAATTCTGCGATAGTTTCATTATCCGATGTAATAGTATCATCTGCTGTTTGAAGTTCCTTTTCAAGTTCCTTTATGTATGTAATAGCATCTGCTAAAGACTTGTATGGATAGCCATCAGTTCCTTCATTTGGATCATCTGGTAAAATAGCAGAGATAATAGGAACATCCTTGAATATTGGTCTCATAACACTACTACCAAATCCACCAACATCAAGTTTAATAAGAACACAAAATATTCCTAACCATACTACTAAAAAAGCAACTCCAATAAGAATTGTTGAAAATTTTCCACCTTTTTTTGTTTCTACATCATCTTCATTAATTAGATCAAGATCGTTATTGTCTATTTGATTGTTTCTTGGCATTTTAGTCACCTATCATTCTAATTTACTGTATTCATTTAATCTACTTTACTGTGTTGAAAACTAACTATTTCATCAACTTCTTTACTTTCTTGTTCCTCAAGTTCTTTTTTGAATTCATCAAATTCTTTATCCTTAAGGATTTCATGAGTCTTTCTCTCAACCATTATTTTATTAAGCTTTCCTCTTGCTATATCAACATTTTTTTCAGCAATATTGATGTTTTTCTTTTGATTCTTTGCCTCAAGTTTTTTAATTTTAATGGCGTTATTACATCGCTTCATTTCTATAATATCAAGTTTGCCTTGATCTAATTTGCGAAGCATTTCTTCATATTCTTCTATATCGTCATAAATAGCTAAAAGCTTAAGTTCTTCTACACGCAATTTTGCTGTTTCATTTGCAAAATCAGTTTTTGCTTGTGTTTCAAGTTTTTCTTTGATTTCTAAAATATTTTGCATTTTATACTGAAATTTTGCCATTGCTATTCCTCATTATTCTTGATGTATATCATCAGTTTCGAATATTGCCTTCATCATTGCTATCTCATCTTCAAATTGAAACTTTTCATCTGTTCCTTGCATTAAAAATTCATTAACAAGATCAATTTTAGAAATTGCGAAATCAATGTTTTTATTAGTGCCACTTTTATATGCACCAATATTTATTAAATCTTCCGCCTCATTATAGCTTGCAAGAACATTTTTTATTTCTCCCGCAACTTTTTTATGGTCTTTTGGTACAATTTGACTCATTACTCTGGATATACTCTGTAAGACATCAATTGCTGGATAATGATTTTTATGTCCTAATTTTCTTGATAACATAATATGTCCATCCAAAATGCTTCTTGCTGTATCTGTAATTGGTTCATTAAAATCATCACCATCTACTAAAACAGTATAAAGTCCTGTTATTGAGCCTTTATCTGATGTTCCCGCTCTTTCAAGAAGTTTTGGCATTTCGCTATATACACTAGGTGGATATCCTCTTGTTACTGGTGGTTCACCTGAAGCTAGTCCAATTTCTCTTTGAGCCATGGAAAATCTAGTAAGTGAATCCATCATCAATAATACATCTTTTCCTTGATCCCTGAAATATTCAGCAATTGCGGTTGCAGTTTTTGCAGCTTTATTACGAATAAGCGCAGGTTTATCAGAAGTTGCCACTACCACTACACTTCTTCTCATTCCTTCTTCTCCAAGATCTCGTTCAATAAATTCTCGAACCTCACGACCTCGCTCACCTATTAATGCAATAACATTTATATCCGCTTTTGTATTTCTTGCAAACATACCAAGTAAAGTACTTTTACCAACACCACTGCCGGCAAAAATACCTATTCTTTGTCCTTTTCCAACTGTAATTAATCCGTCTACTGCCTTTACTCCAAGGGGTAATATTTCATGAATTATTTCTCTAGACATTGGATCTGGTGGCATAGCCTCAACCTTTTGATATTCGCCACCAACGATCTCGCTATCATCTATAGGTCTTCCTAGTCCATCAACTGTTTTACCTAAAATATCGTTTCCTACCTTAATTGTTAATACACTTCCAGTATTTTCAACAATGCTTCCTGGTCCAATACCATCTACAGATTCAAAAGGCATAAGAAGTATTCTTTTATCTTTAAATCCTACTACTTCAGCTTTTACCACTAAATTCGGATTATCCTTTGATTTAATTGAACACACATCATTTAAATTAGCATCTGGGCCAATAGATTCGATAGTAAGCCCTACTATTTTGGATACTTTTCCAAGTTTTTTTGTATAGCTTTTTTCAAGTAATGTATAATATTTTGCAGAATTTATCAGTGTCATTCTAGCTCCTAGTTGGCTTAGTTAAAGTAATCTACACCTGAACAAGCCAGTATCTTTATATTACTAATAAGATTTTCTAATTGAATATCAAGTGAACAATCAAAAACCCCTAAATCAGTATCAATCAAGCACTGATTTCTTTTCATTGAAGCATCTTCAACTATCTCAATATTGATATCTCTTCCAACAGCTCCCATAATTATTTCCTTGTTATCTCTTAGGAAATGTGCGTCGTCCTTATTTGTTTTTATAATGTAATTTTTGCTAACCTCTGTTCCACTCATTACACTATTGACTAAAGTAATAATCAAATCTTTTTTATCTACGGATAGAACCTGTGTTACTTCAGCAAAAATCTTTAGTAATACATCTACAAGTTCTGGTTCCATTCTTTTAACACGTTCATCGTATTGCTTATCTAGCTGTTCACTTTTCTTATCCAAGTCAGCTTTCATTTCTTCGACTTTAGCTATTCCTTTATTACTGCCCTGCAAATAGCCTTCCTCATAACCATCTGATTTGGCTTTTTCCATAATCTTTTTGGCTTGATTCATACTTTCCTGAACAATATTTCCTGCTCTTTCATTAGCTTCCGAAATAATTTGTTTGGCTTCCTTATGAGCATTTTCTATAACTTCATTTGCTAGAGCTTTGGCATTTTCTAAATCATTATCCTCGTTTGGAGCTTCCTCTAAAGATTCATATTCTTCGCCATCCTCTAATAAATCTTCTACATGTTTAGCATTTATTCCAACTGTAAATCCATCTGTTTCCTCAGTGGGACGATTTTCCATGGATTCTTTTATTTTAATTATTTTTTTTGAAATGATGTCATTACAATCAACAACCTTTTTGTCTTTTTCATCACAATAAACTGATGAATATTTAAGTAAATTAGACAATTATCTCGTCACCTCCGCCACGAGCGATTATAATTTCGCCAGTATCTTCTAGCTTACGAATAATATTAACAATCTTTTGCTGAGCTTCTTCAACATCCTTCATACGTACAGGTCCCATGAAGTCCATATCTTCCTTAATCATGGCAGCTAAACGCTTAGATAAGTTATTGAAAATAACGTTCTGAACTTCTTCTGTAGAACCTTTAAGAGCAATACCCAAATCGTTGTTATCAACTTCACGCAATACTCTTTGAATTGTCTTATCATCAAGTGCAAGAATATCTTCAAATACAAACATTTTACGTCTGATTTCATCAGCAAGTTCTGGCTCTTCAATTTCAAGATTTTCCATAATATGTTTTTCTGTTCCTCTATCAACAGAATTTAAAATATCTACAATCGCGTCTACACCACCAACAATAGTGTAATCCTGATTCACTAGTGATGAAAGTTTTCTCTCTAATACTCTTTCTACTTCTTTGATTACATCTGGTGATGTTCTATCCATTTTCGCAATACGTTTTGCAACATCTGCCTGTTTTTCTAATGGTAAAGCTGATACTATAAGGGATGCCTGGGCTGATGGTAAATATGATAAAATCAGTGCAATAGTCTGTGGATGTTCATCTTGAATAAAGTTTAAAAGCTGAGACGGATCTGTCTTTCTAATAAACTCAAAGGGTCTAACCTGAAGAGATGCTGTAAGTTTTGCAATAACACCTTGGGCTTTGTCCTGTCCAAGTGCTTTTTCAAGAAGTTCTTTTGCATATCCAATACCACCTTCGGCAATATACTGTTGTGCTAAACAAACCTCGTAAAACTCATTCATTACTGATTCTTTTGTTTGTGGAGATACACTTCTAGTATTGGCTATTTCAAGTGTAAGCTGTTCAATTTCTTCTTCTTTTAAATGTTTAAATACCTTTGAAGATCTCTCAGGTCCTAGAGCAATCAATAATATTGCCGCTTTGGTTGTTCCCGAAATTTCCTCATTAGCCATTGCTCCTTTTGAATGTGCCATAACAAACCTCCGTTAATCCCAATCGTCATTTAACCAGTTTCTAAGTAGTAAAGCAACAGCTTCTGGATTTTCGTCCACAAACTTTTCAATTGCTTTTCTGGTTTCTGATTTTTCTTCTAAGTCTATATCTTCTACTGGAATTTGCTTTTCCTTTGTAGCAGTAAGTAGTTCTTCTACTGAAAGTTCAGGTTCTACTTCATTTACTTCTACTGGACGTAAGCTTCTCCATACTATAAATCCTAATAATCCTAAAATGAAAACTGCTAAAATAATAGGTAATACATTCGAAACAATATCTCCATTACCTACAGATCCCTCAAATAGAGGTACTTGATAATATAAAAATGAAATACTGTCTTCTGGAATACCTGTTGTATCTGAAATCATAGCAACAATTCCTTCTGGAACTTCAGCTGGAACTATTGCTGCATTAGCTTCTTTAAATTCTTCCCAAGTTGTATCATCAAGGACACCTTGCTCAGTTAATGCATCTTCATTATAAATAACATATTTATTAACAACTACAGAAATGGATGATGCATTTTTATCAAGCTTTCCAACCTCACCTGTTGTATGTGTAATTGTAGAGCTTACAGCATATTCATGCTTGTTAATTGTTAACGAGCTTGTACTACCTTCTTCTGTTCCAATATAATATGTAGTATCATCATCATTAGAGTCTGTTCCAGGTACACCACCTGATGAAGTACCACCCTCCGATTCGTATATGTAGTCATTATTCAATACATTATCATCATTGTAATAATGAGTGTCCACAATGTCTGTTTTTGAAAAATCTACGTTTAGATTTGGTGTAACTGTAATTGTGTTAAACATCTGTGTTGTTGCTAGTGCTTTAGAAACCTTGTTCACTGCTTCATCATAAAATCTATCATAAATACGATTTTGAATAGTTGTGCTAACTCCACCTGATGCACTATCAGAAGTTTCCTTACCCTCAAAAAGAGTATTGCCTGTTGAATCAATAATAGTAATATTAGCCGTTGTAGTATTTCCTACTGCTGTTGCCAGATATTTGGCCATAGTTTCTGGTGCACCATCAGGAATAGCACTACTAAGAGTCAGCTTGATTGCAACCGAAGTTTCTTCCTCATCATCTAAAACAGAAAGCTTATTTGAAGGTACAGTCATTTGAACATATGCACTTTTAACATAATCAAAAGACTCCACAGTCTCCTTTATCTTGTCCTCTAAGTATTTTTGATAAAGTCTTTCTCTGTCCTCGGTAGTTGTTGAAAAGCCCATATTATTAATGTATGAATCCATAGTATAGCCTGTAGCTGTAAGTCCATCTTGGGCTATCAAATAGGAAGCATTTACTAAATCATCATCACCTACCATTACTGTCAATCCATTATTTTGTGTTGTATATTGGATGTTATTTGTAGTTAGTACACCAGTGACATTTGCTGCAGATGTTAAATCATCACATGCAATAAGTTCAACATATGTAGTTCTACTAAGAACAAAACCCAATATTGCAATTGCCAAAATAACAGTAGCGGTAATACTGATAATGAGAGCTTTTTGTTTTTTATTGTATTTATTCCAAAAATCGATGATTCTCTTTTGAACTTGTTTAACCCTTTCGTTCATTCCAAATTACCTCTAGATTTGTATATTCATTATTTCTTGATATGCACTCATTAGTGCATTTTTAACTGCAACTGTATACTGTAAAGATAAATACGCTTTCTGCTGTGCAACAGTAACCTCATGAGTACTGTCTGCATTTCCTAGGGAAAAATCAATTTCCGCCTGTTCTGCCTGGGCTGCTAATGAATCTGTCTCATTAACCATATCCATTGCAGAGGAAAGGATGTTTGAAAACGAATCTGTATAGCCACTACTTTGTGATGCTGACTGGGTTTGTGAGTTACTTACCTGTCCAATAGCATTTTTGTAAAACTCAAGTGCCGTTTGTGATAAACCAGTAATATCGGCCATTTTTTCCTCCTAATATACCAAAATTCAAATGGTATTTTTATTAGTTTTTGCCTATTTCAAGTCCCTTTGATGCCATAGCCTTAGATGCATTAAACGCTGTTACATTTGCTTCATATGATCTAGAAGCATCAATAAGGTTTGTCATCTCAGTTACAACATTAACATTGGGATATGTAACATATCCATCATCATCCGCATCTGGGTGAGAAGGATCGTATACTTTGCTCATAGGTGTCTCTGTGTCTTCAACAATTCTTGTTACCTTTACACCACTGCCAACCGAACCTGCTGTAGACATAAGCACCTCTTGAAAACTTGGTGATGACTTTTGGGCAAATACAACTGTTTTTCTTCTATATGCTTCTCCATCAGAGCTACTAGTAGAATTAACATTTGCAATATTTTGAGAAATAATATCTGAACGTAACTGCTGTGCCGTCATACCTGAAGCACTAATGTCAAATGAAGTAAATAATCCCATGTGTTAATCCTCCTATGATTTCTGCATTGCTGTTCTAAGCATGTTGAACTCGTAATTAATGCTATCTAATAAAGCATTGTACTTTATCTGGTTAGACGCTAGTTCAACATTTTCTGTATTTATATCTACATTGTTACCATCTAATCTGGTAGACAATTCAGAATACTCTGTATATACTGTGGCATTGAGATTTGATAAATCTACATCATCTACCTTTTTACGTAAAGAGGATGTGGAGCCTCCCGCAAGCTCTTCAAGCAAATAGTTTTCAAAGGATACATCTTTTCTTTTATAGTTAGGTGTATCATTGTTAGCAATATTGTTTGACAAAATTTCATTTCTTGTCCATGAAGCATCTGCTGCCTTACTCAATACATTTATGTAATTGTAAGCATTTGAACTAATCATAAGTTCTCCTTTCTTTCCACACGAACTTCTAATTACACTTAATAAATATTATAAAGTCTAGAATACAAAATATCAAGCATATTTTGTGGTAATTTGGAAGTTATGTCACGATATGTTGTGTTTATGGGCTAAAAATAAAAAAACCATTCCCTTGTACGCTTCCATACGTAAGGAATGGTTTAAATCCATTTAACCACTTTTATATTATATATATCGACACTTATTCAGTTTTCTTTAGTTCTTCAAATACAACATCGTTAATTACTCTAATATATGTACCTTTCATACCAGAAGATCTAGAAACTATAACTCCTGCACTTTCAAACTTTCTCAGTGCATTTACAATCACTGACCTAGTAATTCCAACTCGGTCTGCAATCTTACTAGCAATCAAGATTCCTTCATTGCCATCTAACTCATCAAAAATATGTCTTATGGCTTCTAGTTCTGAAAAAGACAAAGTATTTATAGCAGATTTAACAATTTGTTGTTTTCTTTCTTCTTCTGCACTTTCTTCATTTACTGAACGTAACATTTCAAGACCAACAACTGTAGTTCCATACTCACTAAGTATAATATCATCAATCTCATACTGCATATCCTGCTTATATATGAATAACGTACCTAGTCTTTCTCCCGCTACATTTATAGGAGCAATAATAGCTTGGAATTTTTTAGATTCCTCTTCATCAAATCCCAATGTTGCCAGATTAACATTTTCCTTTGTAGACAAAACACTAAGCAGTCTTTCATTTAGCAGTTTATCAACAAATCCACCAACATTGTTCTTAAGCAAATCACTAATAACATCTACTCCACCAAAATATCCCACGCCAAGAACTTTACCTTTCTTGCTGATAACCAAAATATTTGACTCAATAATTTCGGATAAGACATCACAAATATCATTAAAAACTACCTTCTGTGAACTGTTATTGTGTAATAATTTGTTTATTTTTCTAGTTTTATCAAGTAACTGAACGCTCATAATATCCTCCTAAACATTATCAAATGTTCAAATCTTTTTCCACACCACATATGTGTAGAATTATAGCACATTTAATAATTTTTAACAAGATACGTTGCAAAATTCCAAAAATTATATACAATTTTCAGACTTGTGCAACATTTATAAGCATTTACTGAAAAATTAATTTTCTTTATTTTCTTTATTCTCGATATATCCACATTGATCATTTGCGCATGCAAGCTTATTGCCTTTTTCCACCATATATCCCCCACAATCAGGGCATTTCTTCTCTATTGGTTTTTGCCAAGACATAAAATCACATTCTGGATTAGAGATACAGCCATAATATCTACGACCTTTTTTAGTCATTCTTATGACGATATCTTCTCCACATTTTGGACACTTAACACCTATTTTTTCAAAATATGGTTTTGTGTTTCTACAATCAGGGAATCCAGGACAAGCTAAAAACTTGCCATGAGGTCCATACTTTATAACCATATTTTTTCCGCAAACGTCACAAATAACATCTGTTTCTTCATCTTTAATTTCTATTTTTTCAAGGGCCTTTTCTGCATTTTTAATTGCTTCATCTAGATCTGGATAAAAATTTCTAATAACTGTTTTCCATGCCACATTGCCTTCTTCAACCATATCCAATAAAGATTCCAAATTAGCAGTAAAGCTTGTATCAACAATGGCTGGAAATGCTGTTTTCATAACCCTATTAACTGCTTCACCAAGTTCTGTTACATATAAATTTTTATTTTCCTTTGCAACATATCTTCTAGAAATAATAGTTGTAATAGTAGGTGCGTAAGTACTAGGTCTTCCAATTCCTTGTTCTTCAAGCGCCTTTACCAATGCTGCTTCAGTAAAGTGTGCAGGTGGTTGCGTAAAATGCTGCTTATTATCAAATCCCGAGCATTCAAGCTTACTTTCCTTTGTAATCTTTCCTAACATAACATTTGATTCAGGCTTTTCTTCATCTGAATCAGTATACACAGACATAAATCCATCAAAAGAAATCTTTGATGTTGCAACTGTAAAAATATATCCTGCACTTTCTATTTTAATAGAAGTTGTATCATACACAGCACTGTCCATACGGCTTGCTGTGAATCTTTTCCATATAAGCTGATAAAGTCTAAATAAATCCCTTGAAAGTTCGTCCTTTACTGTTGCTGGAGATAATTCAATATTTGTTGGTCTTATTGCTTCATGAGCATCTTGTATTTTTTTGCTGTTTTTCTTAGCATACTCATGGTTTCCTACATACTGGCTACCATAATTTTTTTCTATATATTCTCTTGCAGTAGCATCAGCTTCCTCAGAAATACGAGTTGAATCTGTACGCAAATAAGTAATTAAACCAATTGTGCCATGACCTTTAATATCTACACCTTCGTATAACTGTTGCGCTAATCTCATGGTTTTCTGAGTTGAGAAATTCAAAGCCTTTGAAGCTTCCTGTTGTAATGTACTAGTTGTAAATGGTATAGGAGCCTTTTTAACTCTTTCGCCATTCTTAATGTCAATAACTTTAAATTTATCTTTTTTTACTGCCGACATTATCTTTTGTGTTTCTTCTTCACTAGATATTGTCATTTTGCCATTTTTGTCACCATGAAATTTTGCAACAAGTGGTTTCTTTTCTCCCTCAACTAAAAAAGTAGCTTCAAGAGACCAGTATTCTTCTGGAATAAAGGCATCTATTTCTTCTTCTCGGTCGCAAATCATACGTAAAGATACAGACTGAACACGTCCAGCACTTAAGCCCCTTTTGATTTTATCCCATAAAAGCGGGCTAATTCCATAGCCTACCATTCTATCTAATATACGTCTTGCCTGTTGAGCATCAACTAAGTCCATATCTATTTCTCTTGGATTCTTTAATGATTCCTTTATAGCATTTTTTGTAATCTCATTAAAGGTAATTCTTTTCATCTGGTTATCTTCAAGCTTAAGAGCCTTTGACAAATGCCATGAAATAGCTTCACCTTCACGATCGGGATCAGTTGCAAGATAAACTATATCAGCTTTTTTTACTTGCTTTCTAAGTTCAGCTAATTTATCTCCTTTTCCTCGAATAGTAATATACTTTGGCTCATAGTCATTTTCAACATCTACACCTAATGTACTCTTAGGTAAATCTCTCACATGACCATTTGAAGCAGCTACCTCATAATTATTTCCTAGAAACTTTTTAATTGTTTTAACTTTTGCAGGTGATTCCACTATCACAAAATATTTGGCCATATTCTCACATCTCTTTCTTTGCTGTTACAACTTCTTATTTATGTCAGCTATCTAATATCGTACATTTAACATACTGACCTTTTGAAGTCTCCTCTACTAGTCCTTTGAACTGTAGTATCGTTAATTTTTCATAAACTTCTTCTATTCCCATCTTAGATTTATACACAATTTCTTCTATAGAAGATGGCGATAAATCGAGACAACTATACATCACTTCAAATTCTTTTTCAAGACCAATATTATTTTTTTTATTTTCAATCTGCTCATAAACACCTAATTCGTTGGCTACCTGTTTTGCTTCTATAAGAGGAATTGCTCCTTCAAGAATAAGTCGATTACAGCCAACGCTTAAGGGATCAGAAATTCTTCCTGGCAATGCATATACAGTTTTTCCCTGAGTTAAAGCATGATCAATTGTAATAAAGGAACCACTTTTTTGTTTTGCCTCCACCATAATCACTCCATCAGATAGACCGGAAATTATTCTGTTTCTAAGAGGAAATCTATATGCAAGAGGCTCAGATTTAGGAGCATACTCTGATAGTATCCCTCCATTATCTATAATGTGCTTAAATAATTCTATATTTTCTTTTGGATAACAAATATCCACACCGCACCCACACACAGCATAGGTTTTTCCTCCACCCGTAATACAGCCCCTATGTGAAGCAGCATCTATTCCCCTTGCAAGACCACTGATTATATTAATACCATATGCCGCTAGCTCACCTGCAAGCTTTGGTGCAACTATTTTTCCATATTCACTATAATTTCTTGCCCCAACCATACCAATAGCAGGAATTTCATCACTTGGCAATTCCCCTCTGTAATATAAAACATAAGGATGATCTGGTATGTTTATTAATCTTTTAGGAAAATCCTTTGCACCATAATGTGTAAATTTAATATTATATTTCCCCATATAGCTTAAAGCTTCCTTAAAGTTAAATTCTTTTTTGGCTATTACTATCTTTTCTATATCTAAATTTTTTAATACATTGGTGGCTTTTAATAGCTTTGGGCTTGCTTCATAAATATCCTTTGCTGTTTCAAAAAAACCAAATAGCTTATTCATTTTTCCATGCCACATATCTTCAATATGACTTAACCATATATAATATTCGTATTCTGTCATTTTTCCTCCATTACCTAAAAAGCCTATATCCTAATGCTTCTGTAATATGTTTAGAATTTATTTTTTCCTCTTGTTCAATATCTGCAATTGTCCTGGCAACTTTAATTATTTTATAATAGGCTCTTGCACTAAGTTTAAATTTTTTATATGCCATATCTAACATGTCTTTTGCTTTTTTATCCATGGGACAATATTTTGACACTTCGTTAGAATTCATATCAGAATTATATGCATCATTTCTTCCAAATCTGCTTATCTGCATTTTTCTTCCAGTATTAACCATTTCCTCCATTGTTTTTGAATCCATATCGCTTCTTTTTTCATCAGTTAATTCTTCAAGCTTTATCAAGGGAGTATTTACACAAATATCAATTCTATCTAAAATAGGCCCACTTATTCTTCCTAAATAATTATCAACTTGCTTTTGTGAGCAATTACATCTACTCCTGTCGGGATAGTAACCACATTTACATGGATTGGTTGCTCCAACAAGCATTACAGATGCTGGAAACTCATATATACCACTTGCCCTGCTTATGGTTATTTTCCCACTTTCAAGGGGTTGTCTTAAAACATCAATAGTATCTTTCTTAAACTCTGCAAGCTCATCTAAAAACAGTACACCTCTATGAGCAAGAGTCATCTCTCCAGGCTTTGGTATACTTCCCCCACCTACAAGGGCAATTTGTGTAATAGTATGATGTGGACAACGAAAAGGCCTTTTATTCAAAAAAGGTGTACCCTCTAGTTTTCCTGCAACAGAGTAAATTCTTGTAATTTCCAAACATTCTGAAATATCAGGTTTTGGCAAAATAGATGGAATTCTTGATGCAATCATTGATTTTCCTGCACCAGGTGGACCAATAAGTAACAAATGATGCATTCCACACGCCGCAATAACAGCTGCTCTCTTTGTAGTTTCTTGCCCTCTAACGTCTGCAAAATCTAAAGCATATTCATTTTTGCTTTTTTCAAATTCTTCCGTAATATCATATTTATATGGAGAAATGTTAAATCCATTGTTTATAAGTTCAATAGCTTCCTTTATATTATTCACACCATATACTGCTATTTCTTTTGCTATTCCACCTTCTTTCTCATTTTCTTTTGGCAGAATGACCTTTGTAAATCCATGCTCTTTTGCATCTAAAACCACAGATAATATTCCATTGATTTTATTGACAGAACCGTCAAGACTTAATTCACCAATAATAAGGGTGTCTGATAGTTTGTCTCCATACACTATCCCTAGTGATTTAAGAATACCTATTGCTATAGGAAGATCAAAATAATTTCCAGTCTTTCTTAAATTAGCTGGAGATAAATTTACAGTAATTCTTTTTGGTGGCAATAATACACCTGTATTTTTAATCGCCGTCCTTACTCTTTCTTTTGATTCTTTTACCTCTGAATTTAATAATCCAACCATATCAAAAACAGGCAGTCCATCACTAATGTCTACCTCTACATTTATTTTTTGCATTCTAACGCCATATATTGACGCACTATAAATTTTACTAAACACTATAATATTTGGGAAAATACTTTAGATAAAGATATGTAAGGCTGAATAATCAGCCTTACTAAAGATGAATTCATATTATCAAAAAATTAATTTATTTTCAACCACTCCACAAAATTTTCTTTTAAACTTTCTTTCATTGGTACATTTAATTCAATAAAAGTTTTATCTAGTGCCTCAAAAACAGTTATCATATTCTGTTTTGTCGCATTTTCTCCCATATGTCCTATCCTGATAACTTTTCCCCTCAAATAATCAAAGGAACCAGTTAATAAAATATTCTTATCCTTCATATGAGACAAAATTTCATTTTCACTTGTACCCTTAGGTATCATAAATACTGTAACTGTATCTGAAAAGCCTGATTTTTGATATAGTTTTAATCCGCTCTTTGTCAATGCATATCTGGTTGCAGCAGCTATCTTTTTGTGTCTATTAATTGTATCTGGTTTGATATTAAGTACAGCTTCATGCAGACCACATATATCACTAATAGGCATTGTATATGGAAACCATTTATCCTTGTAGTAATTTTTAAAGTTTGCCAAATTTCCATAAAAAGATTTAACCGGAGTCATCCTATTATATATTACTTTCTTTGCAGCTTCACTAATTGTCACTAAGGTTAGTCCAACTGGTGCAGATAATGCTTTTTGAGAACCACCACATAAAATATCAATTTGCCATTCATCTACCATAACTTCATTTCCAAACATTCCAGAAACTGAATCTACAACTGTAAGTATTCCGTAGGATTTTAACAATGGGCAAATTCTTTTAATATCATTAAGCATACCGCTAGGTGTATCACAATGAACCACTGTTGCATATATCCCATTGTCAATAACCAAAACTCTATCATTCTCCTCTGTTAATGAGGCACATGCCGCTTCAAGGCCAAGGATTCCTTCTCCTGATAAAATCAATGTTTCATTTTGTGTAAATAAAAGGCTACTAATTTTCTTACAAGTATCAACATAAAATTCAACAAAATCCTCATCAATGTCTGGATTTGTACATGGAATTGCTCTAGCCTCTCTAACATTCTTTGCCACCATTGTTGGCCCTGGTGTCATAACAAGATAATCTGTTTTCATATTTCTTACCTCTTTTATTTTATTATGTGAATGTTATCATAAAAGAAAAAAAACTGGAATAGCCAGAATATAAATTTTAGGCCATACCAGTTTTGATTTTAATTTTATATTTTCAAGAAAAATAATACTAAAGGAATAGAAAATACAGACAATATTGTTGAAATAAACACTGCTTTCGCTGCAAGCTTTTCGTCCCCTTTATATTCTATTGCAAACATTATAGCATTAGTTGCTATTGGCATTAGTAAAAGAATCATCATAACTCCAAATAATAAACTATCATGAATAAAATATTTTACAGTTGGAAATAAAATTATTGG
Organism: uncultured Roseburia sp.; assembly: GCA_964573715.1. Lineage (GTDB taxonomy): Bacteria > Bacillota > Clostridia > Lachnospirales > Lachnospiraceae > SVEL01. The sequence goes on from CAZNKR010000001.1 coordinate 41,932, forward strand.
TATTACTATCTGTTTGATAACACAAAACAAGTACACTTTACCTTCGTTAAACACCTCTCTAATAGCCATAGTAGCTAAAGTAGAGCCCATTAATAGCATAGCTAATGGTGTGGTGGTAGAGCCAACTGAATTAATTGTTTTTGCTACTATATCCGGGAATCTTACATCAAATAAATATATAAATATGGCACCTACTGAAAAAATCACTCCTGGTGAAAATAATTTACCTATAGAAAATTTAGTGTTAACACCGCCACCATATCTAAGAATTAATATTCCAATGGTAAATGAAGTAACATTAAATACTATATTTACAATTGCTGTATAAAAAACGGCTGTTTGGTCAAAAACTGCAGAAACTACAGGTATACCCATAAATCCAATATTTGAAAATGTCATCATAAATGAATATAAGCCCTGTTTTTTAACATCCGCTCTTATTAATTTAGCAATAATAATTCCAATTATTGGCATGGCAATATAAATAATTATGGAAGAAATAAATGTAGTTTTAACTGTATTAATATCAGGTCTTACTGGTAATGTTAATACAGAATCTATAATAAGTGCGGGCATGGTAACATGAAGTATCAGCTTTGTTAATTTTTGATTGAAATTTTTATCAAAGACTCCTACCTTAAGCAAAAAATATCCCAGAAAAATCATTAAAAAAAGTTGTATCATAATGTTGATTATTACTTGATTGTCCATTGTATCCTCTTTCTTGTCTCCATAATTAATGCATAAAATGTATCATATATTTATTTTATCATTTAGTCAACAATTTTTTAGATACTTTATTACATAAGCTATTACTCATTATCCTCCATATACTTTTTAAGCTTTATTAATGCCTTCTTTTCTATCCTACTTACATAGCTTCTTGAAATTTTCATTTCATCTGCTAATTCCCTTTGTGTCACAGGATATTATGTCTAAAATATTTATTACATTTCCCTCTTTGTCAGTACCTATAGGTTCATACAAGCTTACTTCTCTATTCTTTTTTTCTCACTACGAAGGAACATCAAAAAAAGCTACCAAAGAAAAGCACCTCAAGCAACATTTATACATTGTATGTATAATCCTCGCTTAAAGTGCCTTTCCAACTAATCTTCTTTTCTTCTAATTATATCAAATTTGTCTAATTTTACACCTAAATCAATATAAAGAACTTGTTTTGGATGTGGTGCAGATTCTACCATATTTCCATCCTCATCTTTAATACTTTTCACAGTAACCAAAAGATTGTTTCCATCTGGCTTCATGACTTCAACAGTCTCACCAACGCTAAACTTATTACGCTGTTCAATACGATAGCTTCCCTCTACCTCATCCCCAATAATTCCTAGGTATGTGTATTCCTTACAGTAGGTATTGCTGTCATATATTTGTGTGTTTTCATCTGGCTTTCCAAAGAAAAATCCAGTAGTATACTGTCTATACGTACATTTTGCTATCTCTGATTTATAAAATGGTAATCTTTCCTCATAGTATTTTGGATCCTTTTTATAGTCATTAATTGCAAGACGATATGTTCTTGCAACAGTAGCAACATATAAAGCTGTCTTCATACGACCTTCTATTTTCAAACTATCAATTCCAGATTCCATAAGCTCTGGAATATGTTCAATCATACACAAATCCTTAGAATTGAAAATATATGTTCCTCGTTCATTTTCATATACTGGCATATATTGACCTGGTCTAGATTCTTCAACTACAGAGTATTTCCATCTACATGGATGAGTACATGCTCCTCTGTTTGCATCTCGTCCGGCCATAAAGCTGCTAAGAAGGCATCTGCCTGAATAAGATATGCACATCGCCCCATGAATGAAGGTTTCTATTTCCAAATCATCTGGAATGTTTTCTCTTATTTCTTTTATTTCTCTAAGAGAAAGCTCCCTTGCTGATACAACTCTTTTAGCACCAAGTGAATGCCAAAAGTTGTAGGTTCCATAATTTGTATTATTTGCCTGTGTACTAATATGAAGCTCCATATCTGGAAGAACTTCCTTTGCTATAGTAAACACTGCGGGATCTGCAATAATTAATGCATCAGGTTTTACATCTTTAAGTTCTTCAAAATATTCTCTGACACCGGACAAATCATTATTGTGAGCAAGTATATTTGCTGTAACATATACCTTTACATCATGTTCATGAGCAAATTGAATTCCCTCTTTCATTTCTTCTAATGTGAAATTCTTAGCCTTTGCACGGAGTCCAAATGCCTCTCCCCCTATATATACTGCATCAGCTCCATATACAACAGCAACCTTTAATACTTCAAGGCTACTTGCTGGAATAAGTAATTCTGGTTTGCTATACATAAATGCCTCCTATATCTTTACGCTAAGTGTTATTCCATCACCAATTGGAATGACACTAGTAATAAGTTCTTTTGAATTTTTCACTTCATATAAGAACTCTCGAATTCTTTTATGAATAGTTCTATTTCTTCTAGTTACTGTAAATTTGGATTCTACCAAATCCCCTTCTTGCAAAACATTATCTGCAATTAAAATTCCACCTTTAGGCATTACCTTTAATACCTCAGGTAAAAAATTGATGTATTGGGCTTTAGCAGCATCCATAAAAACAAAATCATACTGTTCATTAAGTGTAGGAATAACTTCTAATGCATCTCCAAATATAAGCTTTATTCTATCACCATCTTTGGACATACTAATGTTTTTAGTAGCTATGGGTATTCTTTTGTCATAATTTTCAATTGTTGTAATAGTACAATCCTTAGGCATATATTCGCTCATAAGAATTGCCGAGTATCCGATGGCACATCCAAGTTCTAAGATACGCTTTGGTTGTTTAATAGCAACCATAGTTCTTAGATATCCTTCCATCTCCTTTCGGATAATCGGCACGTTATTTTCTTTTGCAAAATCCTCTATCTGTGTTAGTAGTGGGGAATTTGTTTTTTCTAATGAATGAATATACGATACAATACGTTCATTTACTATCATATTATTCCTCGTTGGTATCTTTATCAGTAATTCTTAATGCCTCTATAATTTCCTCTGGACTATACTCTGTACTTAGCTCGTATTTTCCAGGCTTTATATCTGCTTCATATAAGAAAGCCTGAAGAGCAAATGCATAAGAGCTGTCAATAAGTCCATTTTTAGAAAGTATGTCTCCTATATCTAATGTAGATGCTCCCTGTGGAATAGTTATCTGTACATTTGTACCTTCACCACTTTTAGCCATACCTTCTTCAGTAAATACCTTCTCACCAAATGAGAATGCATTACTACACACCAAGTAAAAAACAACAACCACAATAATATATACTAAAATCTTTAATGAAGTTTGAAGTATAGCTGATGATGTTTTTTTTAGATTCATAATATATCTCCAATCCTTTTTAAGCGACTACTTTTTGCATTATAACTAAATCCTTATAAAAAGTCTAGTTCTAATTGAAGTCCGCCTACAAGAATTTCATTTATCTGTTGCATCATCTTACATACTACTAATTCAGAATTCAAGTAATTGGCAGCTACAGTATTATTAAGAATATCTGCGTATTGAGATAAAAGTAAATTTGAAATTTCCTTCCCTGTCTTTCCACTATACTGAGTCGAAATTCTAGCTTTTCTAAAGGTTTGAACTCGTTCTTTAAGTTCAGGGGTTTCTTCCAATAATCTCCTATAAATATCAAATGTTTGATATTCATCACTATCTAATACTGCCTTAATTAATTCATAGGCTTTGCCTTTTACATTGTCGTTCATATTAATGCCTCTATTCAACTTCCATAATGATTGGTAAAATCATTGGATTTCTCTTAATTTTTTTCCATAAATAATCACTAAGTGCTTCTTTAACGATCATTTTAATTTTGCCCCAGTCAGCAATGTTTTTCTCTATACAGTCAATCACTGCATCATTGACAACTTTTCTAGCATCCTCTAAAAGATTCTCAGCTTCTCTAACATACACAAAGCCTCTAGAAACAATATCAGGGCCTGTAAGTAACTGATTTGAATATTTTTCAAAAGTCATTACCACAATGATAATACCATTTTCAGCTAAGTTCTGTCTGTCTCTAAGAACAATATTACCAACATCGCCAACACCAAGTCCATCAACTAATATGCTACCAGCCTGAACATGATCTTTTACATAGCCTTCTTTATTGCTAAGTTCCAAAACATCTCCTGAAGATAAAAGGAAAATGTTATCTGTTGGAACTCCCATAGATTCAGCTAATTCTGCATGACCCTTTAAATGTCTGTATTCACCATGCACAGGAATAGAATACTTTGGTTTTACTAATGAATAAATAAGCTTTATTTCTTCCTGACAAGCATGTCCTGATACGTGAGTATCCTGGAAAATAACATTTGCGCCTTTCATTGAAAGCTCATTAATAACCTTAGATACAGCCTTTTCATTACCAGGAATTGGAGTTGAACTAAATACTACTGTATCTCCTGGTTTAATTGTAACCTTACGATGAATTGATGCAGCCATTCTAGAAAGAGCAGCCATAGACTCACCTTGTGAACCAGTAGTAATAAGTACAAGCTGGTCATCAGTGTAATTTTTCATTTCTTCAATATCTATTATAGTGTTATCTGGAATCTGTAAATAATCTAATCCCCTAGCTGTAGTAATGATATTTACCATACTACGTCCTTCAATAACAACTTTTCTTCCATATTTGTTAGCCGAATTAATAATCTGCTGAACACGATCTACGTTTGATGCAAATGTAGCAACAATAATACGTCTAGATGCATTTTCTGCAAATATATGATCAATAGTTTTTCCAACTGTTCTTTCTGAACTTGTAAATCCAGGTCTAAGTACATTTGTACTATCTGCCATGAGAGCAAGTACACCCTTTTTACCAAGTTCACCAAATCTTGTGAGATCTATAGTATCTCCAAATACTGGAGTGTAATCAATTTTAAAGTCGCCTGTATGAACAATACAACCTGCGGGGGTAAAAATAGCAAGTCCAGCAGCATCTGCAATACTATGATTTACTTTGATAAATTCAATTCTAAAGCAACCAAGATTTATTGACTGACCATGTTTTACAATTTTCTTCTTTACAAGTTTTTCTATGCCATGTTCCTTAAGCTTTCCTTCAATAATACCAAGTGTTAGCTTTGTTGCATATAAAGGAACATTGATTTCTTTTAAAACGTATGGAATAGCTCCAATATGATCCTCATGACCATGAGTTATAATAATACCCTTTATCTTATCTGCATTTTCCTTAAGATAAGTAATATCCGGAATAACCAAATCTATACCTAACATTTCATCATCTGGGAAAGACAATCCACAATCCACTATGATAATGCTGTCTTCATATTCAAAGCATGTCATGTTCATACCAATCTGTTCTAATCCACCAAGTGGTATGATTTTTATCTTTGCGTTTTCTTTTTCTTCTACTTTCACGTGCGCACCTCCTAAATGCCTGCTATATAAATCTAAATTCATTATTTTTCAAGGTCAATATCATCTAAAATTTCTGCAAATATCTTTGATACAGCATCTAATTCATTATCATCTTCCACGATTTCATAAATAGCCTCTGCATCTGAATCCTTTGATAAATCCTTTAAAATATATGCATCTTCTGATGTTTCATCATCTGTTTCTGTTACAAGAATGTAATTTGTATTGTTTATTCTTGTTTGTTCTACTACATAAAATTCTACTTCTTCTCCAGTTTCTGAAACTGTGAAATTAATTTTTTCTGTCATAAATCCTCCATTATGCGTTGCTACGCGAATCTAAAAAACCTTGTAAAATAAAAACTGCTGCAATACTATCTACATACTTGCCTCTATCCTCACGTCTGATTCCCGCTTCTATCATGGCTTTGTGTGCACTAACTGTTGTGAGTCTTTCATCCCACATAGTCACCTTTAAGCCTGTTCTTCTTTCTAACATATCTTTAAACTCTAGTGACTTTTCTGCACGGTCACCCAGTGAGTTATTCATATTTTTAGGTAAACCTAAAACAATTTCGCTTACTTCATATTCTTTAATTAATTCTTCAATACGCGCAAGAGATTTTCTAAGCTTATTTTCTTGCTCCCTCCTTATTATTTCAATAGGCTGCGCAGTAAATAAAAGTGGATCTGAAATAGCCACTCCTACCGTCTTTGAACCATAATCAAGTCCCATAATTCTCATATTTCCACCTATCTACTTATCACTTTTAAGTTTGTTATTTATATAGTATGTTAGTGCTTCTTCAATTAACTCATCTCGTTCAACCTTCATAATAAGGCTTCTAGCATTGTTATGGCTAGTAATATATGTTGGGTCTCCTGACATAATATATCCTACTATTTGATTTACAGGGTTGTATCCTTTTTCTACAAGAGCATTGTAAACGACCTTTAATACTTCGCCTACCTCTACCTTTGGTTCTTCTACTGTCTTAAAATATTGTGTACTACTAATAACGCTCATTTTTCCAAACCTTTCTTTAATTGTAACTTATCTATCACGCACAACTATACTAGTCTATTTTATACTAAATTCTATAATTGGGCAAGTAAAATTTCTCCTATGTTTTTTTCAATAGATACTTTTACTATTTCACCAGATAAATCCTTATTTGATTTTATACCAACCTTTACATACTCCATAGTATGTCCAACCTGATATTTTTCCCCACCAATATTAGTTTCCTCTTCTACCAATATTAATGTTTCACTTCCTATAAATCTATTTCTATATTCTGTGTTTTGTTTATCATTTAGTTCTAATAGAATATCACTTCTTTTTCCTTTAACCAAATCATCTATTTGTCCATCCATATTTGCGGCTATTGTTCCCTTACGTTTAGAATATTTGAATATATGCATTTCTGCAAAATTCACTTTTTCTAAAAATTCTTTACATTCCATGAATTCTTCATCACTCTCTTTAGGAAATCCTACAATTACATCTGTTGTAATTGCTGCATTTTCATAATACTTTCTAATAAGAGTAGTAATATTAAAATATTCTTCTGGAGTATAATGTCTATTCATTCTTTTTAAGGTTTCTTCACATCCACTTTGAAGTGATAAATGAAAATGAGGACAAAATTCAGGAATACTTTTTAACTTTGAAAGAAATGTTTCTGTTACAATCATTGGTTCAAGGGAACCTAATCGCACTCTACATATTCCTTCTATATTTGCAACCTCGCTTATTGCATCAATTAGGGAGATGTTCTCATTTTTTAAATCTTTTCCATAGGAACTAAGATGTATTCCTGTTAAAATTATTTCTTTATATCCTTTTGTGGAAAGCTCTTTAACCTCATTAATAATATCTTCAATTCTTCTTGAACGTATTCTTCCACGAGCATAAGGTATAATACAATAAGTGCAAAACTGATTACAGCCATCTTGAATTTTTATAAATGCTCTGGTATGTTCTGTAACCGTAGTCATCTGCATATCCTCATACTCCGATTCATGACTCAAATCATCTAATACAGTATTATGGCTCCTATCCATTAAATATTCTTCAATTATTCCAACTAGTCTAGATTTATTATTATTACCTATAACTATATCAATAGCCTCATCCTTTAATATTTCTTCACCTGCTGCTTGTACATAACAGCCTGTGGCAACAACTATTGCATTTGGATTCATTTTCTTAGCTTTATGAAGCATCTGTCTTGACTTTCTATCAGCAATATTAGTTACTGTACAGGTATTAATAACATATATATCCGCGCCTACATCAAATGGTACTATTTCGTAACCACTCTCGTAAAGGTTCTGTCTCATGGCATCTGTTTCGTAAGTATTCACCTTACATCCTAGATTATGCAGTGCAACTTTTTTCATAATAATTAATTTATCCTTTCTCTTCTACTTGTTTTACAAGTTCAAATTTTAGGGGCTCTTTTTGTGCAATTTTTTGATTGACTTTTATATCTAATAAATGTAATATGTATACAAATGGGAAATTATTTTCCATTTATAAAAATTCAAATTTTCAGTATAGGAGGGTTTCCATCATGAAAACTATTCAGATTTGCTTAAACTCAATTGATAAAGTTAAGGCTTTTGTAAACGATATTACAAAGTTCGAAACAGATTTCGATTTAGTATCAGGTAGATACGTAATTGACGCTAAGTCTATTATGGGTATCTTCAGTCTTGATTTATCTAAGTCTATCGATTTATGCATTCATGCAGATGAAAGCAACATCGATGCTATCTTAGAGGTACTTAAGCCATACATGGTGTAATTACATCATTATTTATGGGGATGAATTTCATCCCCATCTTTTTTTCAAATAGTAACATACATAGAAGCTCCCATTAGGGAGTTTTTTTATGCCTCCACTACTACTACATCTGTATTTTCAATTGCCCATTTAACAAGCTCATCAATCTTGTCATTCATTTTTTCTTCAGATTTTCTTATTACATTAAGATTTGGTTTTGTTACAGGATGTTTTGCAACAAAGGTTGTACAGCAATCCTCATAAGGCTGAATTGAAGTTTCATAAGTATCTATCTTTATAGCTATATCCACAATATCCTGCTTATCAAATGCTATAACTGGTCTAAATACAGGCATTGTACATACTTCATTAATTACTCCTAATGATTGGAGTGTCTGACTTGAAACCTGTCCAATGCTTTCACCTGTTACTAATCCAAGTGCGCCTGATTCTTTAGCAAAATGCTCAGCAATTTTAAACATTATTCTCTTCATAATGATAGTAAGTTCATCATGTGGACACTTTTCATAAATGTATAGCTGCACATCTGTAAAATTAACTATATTAAGCTTAATCGGTCCAGAATATATCGCAACTTTTTTTGCTAAATCAATAACTTTTTGTTTTGCTCTTTCTGAAGTATATGGTGGAGCATGAAAATAAGTAGCCTCAAGCTGAACTCCTCTTTTAGATACCATGTATCCAGCAACCGGACTATCAATACCACCTGAAAGTAAAAGCATTACTTTTCCAGCTGTTCCTATTGGCATTCCACCAGGACCAGGAATTATTTCAGAGTAAATATTAATATGTCTTCTAATTTCAACATTAAGCATTAACTGTGGCTTATGAACATCCACCTTCATTTCTTCAAAGGTATCAAGAAGATATTCACCTAGCTGTCTATTTATAGCCATAGAATCAAGGGGATAATTCTTTCTTGCACGTCTTGCATTTACCTTAAAAGTAATGTTTTTATCCGGATAGGTTTCATCCACATATTGTGCAACCTTTTGGCACAAATCTTCAAAGCCTTCATCTTCAATTTGAACCATTGGACATATTCCAACTATACCAAACACACATTTCAATGCACCTACAACCTCATCAAAATCATAGTCCGAAAGAGCATCTACATATATTCTTCCCTCTTCTTTATGAGCTTTATACTCACCATCAATTCTTTTTAAGGCTTTAGTTATCTGTGATACCAATGCATCTTCAAAAATAAACTTATTTTTTCCCTTTACTCCTATTTCAGCGTACTTAATTAAAAAAGACTTGTACTGTATCATTTTTTCTCCTTATTTTCTGACGAATTTACGCAGCATTGTAATATTTTGATTAATTGTTTCTATGGCATAATCTATTTCTTCAAGGGTTGTACTGTATGAAAAGCTAAATCTAATTGTAGAATCTATTTCTTCATTTTTAAGTCCTATGCCTTTTAATGTTGCACTAACACTTTTTGCCTTATTTGACGAGCAGGCAGATCCTGCCGAAACATATATATTCTTATCTTCAAGTGTATGAAGCATTACCTCACTTCTTACGCCTACAAAGCTTGCACTAACAATATGTGGTGCGCTTTCATCACCAGTCTTACTATTAATAACCACATTATCCATTTTTTCAAGTTCTTCTATAAAGTGGTTTTTCAATTCGTATAAATGATTTATTTTTTCATCAAAATTATCATAGGCAAGTCTTACTGCTTCAGAAAGTCCTGCAATAGCAGGTACATTTTCAGTACCAGAACGCATACCCTTTTGTTGTCCTCCACCATAAATAATAGGTTTAATTTTAACCTTAGAGGATACATATAAAAATCCTGAACCCTTTGGTCCATTTATCTTATGTCCGCTTACGCTTAACATATCTATTCCAAGTTTGTTTGGATAAATTTTATACTTTCCATAGGCTTGAATAGCATCAACATGAAATATAGTATTTGGATTTTTCTCTTTGATTATTTTGGAAGCTTCACTTATGGGTTCAATTGCTCCAATCTCATTATTAACGTACATAATTGATACTAGAATAGTATCCTCACATACTTCATTTCTAAGAGTTTCTAAATCAATATGACCATTCTTGTCAACAGGAAGGTATGTAATTCTAAATCCATGTTCTTTTAAGAAATCCATAGTACTAAGTATTGATGCATGCTCTACCATAGAAGTAATAATATGCATGCCACTTCGTTTGTTAGCCATGGCAGTTCCTATTAATGCAAGATTATTTGACTCTGTTCCTCCTGATGTAAAGATTATCTCTTTTTCAGAAGCTTTAAGGCTTTTTGCAATAATTTCTCTTGCCGTTTTAACATATCTTTCAGCTTCGACTCCTTTTTGGTGAAGAGAAGATGGGTTTCCATAATCCTCACTCATAACCTTTATCATAATATCTTTAACACTATTGGCCACTACTGTTGTGGCAGAATTATCCAAATATGCTTCCATGATTTCCTCTAATCTTCTATTTTAAACATCAATATTGATAAAATAGCAAGTCCTGCGGTTTCTGTTCTTAATATTCTTCTTCCTAATGAGACCGGATAAACGCTATGTTCCAATGCATAGTCTATTTCGCTTTGGGCAAATCCACCCTCTGGTCCTATGAAAATCCCAATATTCATTCCTTTGTTTACTTTATCTAAAAGTTTTTTTGTTTCACTCATATCCTCAAAATGCTCATAAGGAATAATATTTAAATCAAAATCTTTTACATAATCTATAGCCTCTTTAAAGGACATTACACTTGAAATCTCGGGAATAATGCCTCTTTTTGATTGTTTTGCAGCACTTTTAGAAATAGTCTGCCATCTTGCTAATTTACTAACTTCTTTTTTAGCATCTAATTTCACTATTGTGCGGGATGTTTTCACTGGAATAATTTTAAATGCACCTAATTCTACTGCCTTTTGAATAATCAGTTCCATCTTGTCACTTTTAGGTAATCCTTGAAATAAAAACAATCTTGTATCTAATTCTGTACCTTTACGACTATAGTCTATAATTATTGCTTTGATGGTATCTTCAATTGATTCTATTTTACAGGTATAATCTCCACCTTCACCATCACTTACTTCTATATCTTCACCACATCTCATTCTTAAAACATTCTTAATATGATTTACATCATCACCAACTATTTCGATGTAGTTATCCATTACCTGACTTTTTTCAACGAAAAAATGATACATAATTACCTCTATATTCTTCTTGCCGTGATTGATGACCAATCCTTTTGTCTTGTAATTTCTACAATTTCATAATTTCCGTTATCTATAATTGCTTGTTTTACTTCTTCTTCCTTTGTATCAATAATACCTGAAGTAATAAATAATCCACCTTTTTTAAGATGCGCTGGAACTATTGGTGTAAGCGGTAATAAAACATCTGCAAGAATATTAGCTGTAACTATATCAAAACAATCATATCCTATTTTGTCTTCAAGAACCTTGTCCTCTAAAATATTGCCAGTGTATACCTTACACATATTTTTGTCGATATGATTAACTTCAAGGTTTTCACCTGTTGCAATTGTAGCATTTTCATCAATATCTACACCTACAGCCCTTGCAGCTTCTAACTTAAGAGCAACAATTGACAAAATTCCACTTCCACAACCCACATCAAGAATTGCGTCACCCTTTTTAACATATTTATTTAGCTGACGCATACAAAGCTGTGTAGTTTCATGCATACCTGTTCCAAATGCAATACCTGGGTCAATTTCTATTAACATCTTTCCTACATATTCAGGCTTAACATCTTCCCATGTTGGCTTAATTACTATATCATCAACTGTAAAGGATTTAAAAAATTGTTTCCAATTATTAATCCAGTCCTTATCCTCAGTTTCTGATTTTGATATTGTACCTTCCCCCACATCAACAAAATCCTTTAATTCAGTAAGGCCCTCATTAACTGCCTCTAAGATTTCTTTTTCATTTGTTTCATCTTCAAGATAAAAGCTTAAGTAACAAACGCCTTCATCAATAGGAAGAATAGGTAAAAAATCTATAAACATTCTCTTTTTATCAGCTTCTGAAATTGGGACATTATCCTCGATTTCTACACCATCAATTCCAGCCTCAACCATAATTGCAATAACCAACTCGCTAGCAGCAGTTGTAGTTTTTAATGTATATTTTATCCACTTCATGTTACATAAGCTCCTTAATCTTTTGATATATTTTTCCTGCTGGTAATCCCACTACATTATTATAATCGCCTTCGATTTCTTTAATAAATCTTCCACCTAAGCCTTGGATTCCATAGCTACCCGCTTTGTCCATTGGTTCTCCAGTTGCAATATAGTCATAAATCTCTTTATCACTAATTGGATATGTATAAACAGTGGTTGTTTCAAAAAATGTATCATATACAATCCTGTCCTCTTGTCCATCACTTTCCATAGAAACAATAGTAACACCCGTAAGAACATAATGTGTATCTGCCGAAAGCATTCTAAGCATATTAACTGCATCTGCAACATCCTTTGGTTTTCCAAGAATCATGCCCTTATACACAACAACGGTATCCGCTCCTATAACAATAGAATCCTTCATATCAATGTCTTCCATATCACATACTGCTTGTGCTTTTCTCTTTGATAACTGCATAACATATTCACCAGCATTATTTGTGTGAATGTTTTCATCTGCATCTGATACCTTTACACTAAACTCAATACCCATCTGTGTTAATAGTTCGCTTCTTCTAGGTGATTTAGATGCCAAAATAATTTTTTTCATAAACTAATCCTCATATGGTCTAATTCTGTAAGTTACTCCTATTTCATCGCAAATTGCCTGGCATTTTGCTTCTTCCTCTTTTGTAATAGTTGTATCAACTGTAGATAATACAACCTTTGGTACAAACTTTTTAACCTCTTTTGCAAAGCTAATCATTGCTTCAAAAGATTTCTCTCCATATATGCTTCTTACTATTTCTTGATACTTAATTGGATTAGGATTATTTAGACTAATTGAAATTGTATCTATTAAACCTTCTAATTCTGGTGTAATATCCCTCTCATTAATAAGATTGCCCTGGCCGTTTGTATTTATTCTAATAGGCATATTAAAATTATCTTTAATGTATTTTGCTACCTGTAAAAGTAAATCTATTCTGTAGGTTGGTTCTCCAAAGCCACAAAATACACATTCCTTATACTTGGTAACATCAAATTTCTTAAAGCCTTCAATAACTTCCTCAAAGGAAGGATCGTGTTCAAGCCACAAGCTTCCTGAGTTGTCCATTTCTTCTCGTGTTTGTCTTAGGCAAAATACACACGCACATGAACATTTATTTGTTAAATTAATATAGAGATTTCCTTGAAATTCATAAACTGTTGTCATTGATTTAGACATTTTACTACCTCTTTTCTATTTTAATGTATGTAGTACCTCTTCAAAGCATACGCCATCTGTCCTTGGAACATTATACTTTTCGGTTACTGCAATACATTTTTTAATGAATGCACTAGCCTTTCTAACTGATGTTTCAAAATCAACACCATTAACGCAATCAGCAGCAATAATAGAAGCAAAAATATCTCCGGTTCCACTTCGTTCTCTGCCAATCTTTTTCGTACGAATAACCTTTTTTATCTTATCCTTTTCATATACCACATTTCCAATGTATTCACCCATCTTCACCCCTGTAATAACAATCTTTTCAGCTCCCTTATCAGAAAGAGCAATTGCCATTTTAAAAAGCTCATTGGTTGTAAATTTATCTTTATATGGAGTATCAGTAAGAATACAGGCTTCTGTAACATTAGGAGTAAGTATATCAGCATAGGAGACAAGCTTTTTCATCTCATTACAAGCCTCATTGGTATAGGTTGTATATCTTTTTCCATTGTCACCCATAACAGGATCAATAATAACCTTTGTTCTAGAATTTTTAAAATCTTTAATGAATTTTTCAACTATCTTTATTTGCTTTTTGGACCCTAAAAATCCACTATAGATGCCTTCAAATCTAAGGTCTAATTTTTTCCACATATCAATGTACTCTTGCATCTTATCTGTATAATCTTCAAAGAAAAAATCCTCAAATCCAGTATGATTAGAAAATACGCTGGTTACAATATTGCTACATTGAACCTTCATATGGGAAATAATTGGTAATGAAACTGCTATTGAACATCTTCCAAATCCAGAAAAGTCATTTATGACCGCTATTTTTTTTTGTACATTATGATCCATAAGACACATCTCCTAAATATTTCAATGAAATATTGTAACACCTAAACATAATATTTTCTAGTATATATTATACTTATTTAGTTTTTCAAGCATATAAGCAAAAACTTTTTCATGATCTGGCTCATTAAAAATTTCATGTCTCATACCCTCAAACATCTTACAATGAACCTTATTATACCCTACCTTACGCATTATTTGTGCTTCTTTGTTAAGTGCTTTTTTTCCACCCACACAAACATCATCACTTCCAACTATATAATATATAGGTAATTGGGAATTATTAACCGCCCAGCCCCTTTTAGAATATATGGAAATCAGTAATTTAAACAGGGTATTATATCCATTTATTTTAAATGTAAAATTACACTTTTCATCATCATTGTACTTTTTAACCTGGTCCTTATCTGTACATAACCAGCTATTTTTTCCTTCTGTACCAAATCTCTTTTCTAAGGTACTATAAAAAATCTTATCTACAAATGGTGTACTTTCAGTTGCATCAAAAAACAATGCTTCTATTTCTGTTAATATAGTTCCTGTATATTTACTAAAGTTGTTGGCTGGAGCGCCTGATAAAAACACAAAGTCCACGTCTTTATCATGCTTTTTAAGATAAGCTCTAGCAATGATTGAACCCATACTATGGGCAACCAAAACCCTAGGAAGATCTACATAATTATTTTGAATAAAAACATTAACAGCATGAACGTCCTCAACTAAAAGGCTGCAGGCTTCCTCTCCAAAATATCCTAAGTCTTTAATATATTCTACATTCTCACCATGTCCTCTTAGGTCAGGAATGACACAGATAAATCCTCTGTTTGTAAAATATTCAATTATAGGTTCATACCTTTCTTTACGTTCGCACATTCCATGTACAAACTGTATAACACCTTTTAGGCTAACTCCAGCCTTTGGTGTTTTTACCCAGGTAACCACAGGTAAATCCTTTAGTGTTTTGTATTTCTCAAACGCGTCCATTAAGTACCTCACTTACTATAAATATATTAATTATGTCATAATAAAATTTTCGTTAGACTAAATAAAAGCTTAAGTTTGTCCTAAAGTTATTTAAATATTAACCCCGATATTGCTAAGCAAATCACTAGAAATTTTTAAATTTCCTTTTCCTGTACCAATATCTATATTGGGTTTGTTTGCTCCATGAAAATCCGAGCCTCCCGTAACAAAATATCCGTAATTATCTGCCATTTTCTTAAGCCAAACATCATCCGAGGGAGTATTAAGGGAATAGATTGCTTCAATTCCTTCCATTCCTATTGACTTTAAATAATCAAATAAGCTTAATAATCTGTCTTTTCCAAGCTTATACAAAAGAGGATGTGCAAGAACCGGATGACCCTTTGCATTTTTTATCATATCTATAGCCTTTAGGGGTGTTACGTATTGTCTTGGTATATAGTATTTCTTTCCTTTATTCAGATACATAGCAAAGGCCATATCCTTATGAGGCACATATCCATTTTCCACAAGAAATCTAGCAAAATGTGCTCGAGTAATTGAAACTTCTCCAAACTGTTTTATTAATCCTTCTTTAGAAATATTTATTCCGTCTTGCTTCATAAGCTCTATGATTTTGTCATTTCTAATATCTCTAGACTTTGAACAATCCAAAACCGCTGATATAAATTCTTCATTTTCATAATCCATATTCAAACCTAATATATGAATATCAGAATTGTTAAATTGAGCCGATATTTCAATACCTGGAATTACCTTAACATTTTGTTTTTTACCTTGCTTAAATGCCTCATTTAATCCATTAACTGTATCATGGTCGGTAAGAGCAAAAGCTACTAGACCTTTATTCTTTGCTAAATCAACAAGTTCGGATGGAGTATAGGTTCCATCCGAAGCAGTTGAGTGAACATGTAAATCAATATATTCCATAAAAGCTCCTATAGGTGAGAAACAGGTTCAAAGGTTCTTGCCTTTTCCTCTTTCTTTTTATTTTTCTTAATTATTTTAACGGCTTCCTCACAAAAATAATCCTGTGCACATAATTTTGTTTTTCCACGAAGATTTTGTTTTTTATAAGTGCCATCTGGCTGCATTATATGAGCTTTTAACGTATCTTTAAGTTGAATATCCAAAATATGAATAACTTTTTCTTTAAGCTTTGTATCCTCTACTGGGAATAGAATTTCAACACGTTTATCAAGGTTTCTTGGCATCCAATCTGCACTACCCATATATATTTCTTCTTTGCCATCATTATAAAAATAAAATATTCTGCTATGCTCCAAAAACTGTCCCACAATTGAACGAACCTGAATATTTTCGCTTAGCCCTGGTACCCCTGCTTTTAGGCAACATATTCCTCTTATAATCAAATCCACCTTAACCCCTGCCATTGAAGCTTCATACAATAATGCTATGGTTTCTTTATCACAAAGTGAATTCATTTTTGCCTTAATATATGCTTTCTTTCCTACTCTAGCATTTTCAGTTTCTCTTTTAATCAGGGATTCAAACTTATCTCTTAGCCATAATGGTGCAAGAGAAAGCTTATTCCATGTTGCTGGTTCTGAATATCCTGAAAGCATATTGAATACGGCAGTTGCATCCTCACCAATAGCATTAGCGCATGTAAATAATCCCATATCTGTGTATAGTTTAGCAGTGGCATCATTGTAATTGCCTGTACCTAAATGCACATATCTATTTATTCCTTCATTTTCCTTACGTACTACAAGAGTAATCTTGCTGTGAGTTTTTAGTCCAATAAGACCATAAATAACGTGGCAGCCTGACTTTTCAAGTTTCTTTGCCCAATTAATATTATTTTCTTCATCAAATCTAGCCTTTAATTCAACTAAAACAGATACCTGCTTTCCATTCTCTGCTGCCTGTGCTAATGAAGCAATGATTGGAGAATTTCCACTAACTCTATATAATGTTTGTTTTATAGCTAGTACATCCTTATCCTTAGACGCTTGTCTTACAAAATCCACTACAGGATCAAAGGTTTCATAAGGATGATGAAGTAATATATCATGTTTTTTTATCTGTTCAAAAATATTAAGTTCAGGGTTAATATTAGGATTTAGCTGAGGTGTATATTTTGGGGCTTTAAGATGGTCAAATCCTTCAATACCATACATTTTCATTAGGAATGTTAAATCTATTGGACCATTTATTTTATAAATATCCTCATCCTTAATACCCAATTCTTTCTTTAAAACCTTAAGGAGACGCTTATCCATCTTATCTTCAACATCTAAACGTATGGCTTCTCCCCATTGCCTCTTCTTTAACTGCTTTTGAATTTCTTTTAATAAATCTGCAGCATCATCCTCATCAATAGATAAATCTGCATTACGCATTACTCTATATGGATGAGCACACAAAACCTTATAGTTAAGAAATAGCTTATCAATGTGTCTTTCAATTATTTCTTCTAGTAAAATAAGTGTGGTTTCTAAAGGATCTGTAGATGGGATTTTCACAAAACGAGGTAATCCAGATGGAACCTGAACAGTTGCAAATTCAATGTCTGATTCACCATCATTTTTCTTTTGAGATTTATCCTCTTTTATTCCAATACTTTTTAGCTTTCTGTTGTGATCTGCTTTATCCTTTATATTTTCCTTTGTTTCAAGGAGCGCACCAATATTTAAACTTTTATTTCTAATAAGTGGAAATGGTCTAGAAGACTCCACAGCCATAGGTGTTAATACAGGATAAATAATATCTTCAAAATATCTGTCAACGAATGCTTTTTGCTCATCCGTTAATTTTTCATGTGCACGAACAATCTTTAGTTTTTCCTTTTTCATTAATGCTCTAAGGGAACGATTGTACACACTGTATTGCATATCCACAAACATGTGAGTTTTTTCACTAATAAGTTCAAGCTGTTTTTGTGGCTTAAGTCCTGAAATGTCAGGTTTTTCAAATTCTGCATGAACCATATCTTTAAGTGAAGCAACACGAATCATAAAAAACTCATCTAGATTGGATGCTGTAATACTTAAGAACTTCATTCTTTCAAATAATGGATTTGTACTGTCTTTAGCTTCATTAAGTACTCTTGCATTAAAATCCAGCCAGCTAAGTTCTCTATTGGTATAATTTTCTGGTTTTCTTACATTTAATTCTTTATTTGCCATTGTCTCCTCCTGAATCTTATCTTGTTAAGGTATAATCCTATTTATTGTATATTTTCTTTGTTAAGTTCAGGTTAAAATTGGTAATTTATTAGTAATTACCTAAGATTTTAAGTGCTATTGTTTCTTCCCTAAGCCCTCTTAATGCATTTTTAACGGCAGGATCACCAAGTTTTCCTTCAAAATCAATAAAAAATCTATATTCCCATTTTCTACCTTCTATTGGTCTTGATTCAATCTTTGTCATATTTAGTTGGTTATACATAAAATGTGACAAAATATTATACAATGAACCTTCTTCGTGAGGAATTTCAAAGCACACACTTATTTTGCCTGCATTTTTAGTATATACTCTCTTGCTTCCAACTATTACAAATCTTGTTGTGTTTGTATCATTAAAATTAATGTGTTCCTTTAAAACCTTTAATCCATATATTTTTGCAGCTCTAACACTAGCAATAGCAGCCTGTGTCTTATCTCCATCATCCATGACCTTTTTGGCACTAACAGCATTATTTGATAAACTAATCTGTTTCCACTGTTTATTTTCAAATAAATATTTTGAACATTGCATAAGTGATTGGGGATGTGAATATACAACATTGATATCATTAATTGTTGCCTCCTTGGTTCCTAATAAAGCATGTTCAACCTTTACAAAGGTTTCCCCAACAATGTAGTTATCATATTCTATAAGCAAATCATATACCTGTGAAATAGCCCCTGCAGTAGAATTTTCAATTGGTAAAACTGCAAAATCGCATCTTCCACACTTTACATCCTCCATAGCATCACGCCATGTATCCACATGATACATATTTGCTGATTCATTAAAATACTGGCATGTAGCATCATGAGCATAGGCTCCTTCTAATCCTTGATATGCCACTTTTACATTTCCTTTAGGAATTTCATCTAGCATTTCAAACACTGTATCCTCAATTAACCCGTGGTCAGCCATTATTGTATATTGAAGCTTTCTACTCATACTCATAAGGTGCTTAAATAATTCTTCCACGCCTCGTGAATCAAAATCATTGCTTACTAATGATTTTACTTTCTCTATTTTTAAATTTTCCCTACTAGTATCAAGAACCGGCTTGCCATTTTCTATTTTATATTCTGCCACATCCTTACATAAATTCATTCTTTTTTCATAAAGATCAATAATTTTTGCATCTACAATATCAATTTCATTTCTTATGTCTAATAAATTTAATTCTGCCATGGTATCTCCTAATTTGTATAGTTGAAATAATTTTATCATATTTTCTAAAATTATACCACAAACAACATATTTCCCTAGGAATTTACATTCAGAAAAATCTATGCTAGACTAGGCTTGCTAAAAATATTTAATGATAAATTATTTAACCGGTTTACCTTTACTATTTGGGAGGATTTATTTTGCATAATTTAGATATAATAACAATAAAAAACCTACGTGTATTTGCTCATCATGGTGTATTTATAGAAGAGAAAGAGAACGGTCAGGATTTCTTTGTTTCTGCTTCTTTATATATTGATACCCATGATGCAATTGATACAGATGATATTAATAACGCTCTTAACTACGGAGAGGTTTGTGAATATATAACAAAGATTCTGTCTCAAAAATCTTATAATCTTATTGAAGCAGCGGCAGAAAATACAATTTTTTCTATTTTAAAACATTTTCCACAAATTCAAAAAATTGATTTTGAATTATCAAAGCCACATGCCCCTGTAGGTCTTCCATTTGAAAACATTTCTGTGAAAATGACCCGTATGTGGCACAAAGCATATATCGCACTAGGTTCAAATATGGGTGATAGCAAGCTTTACATAGAAGAAGCTATTAATTCCATGAAAAATAATACTAACATTAAAGATATTAATGTATCAAATCTAATAACCACAAAGCCTTATGGCTATACAAAACAGCCTGATTTTTTAAATGGTGCTCTTTGCCTTTATACATTGTATACTCCACATCAGCTATTATCATTTCTTCAAACTCTTGAGACCAATGCTAAAAGAGTCCGTGACATCCACTGGGGACCACGAACTCTTGATTTAGATATATTGTTTTTTGATAATTTAACTATTCATACAAAGGATTTAATCATTCCTCATCCAGAAATAGAAAAGCGCGAATTTGTGCTTGCTCCTATGAATGAACTAAATCCATACCTTATTCATCCCCTTTTAGGCAAAAGCATAAAAGAACTATTATTTGGTCTTAGGAGTGAATAACTCTGGGATTGCTATTCCATTAGTATTTACTCTATACAAGGTATCAATATCAGCAATCTTAGTGATGTAATATGTATACTGTGAAGTTATAGAAATATTAAAGCAATCACCACTTGTAACATCTATTTTATCATCTCCGTCAAGGTTCATTCTTACTAGCTTATGATCCTCTACACTATTTTCAGCCTGATAAAAAATAACATTTGAATCTTTAGATAAATTGTAGTTTACCACTGCATCATCTGATAATACTTCCTTTTCATCATTTGTCATATCCATCCTAGTTAAAGAATGGTTGTTATCAAGATCAATATAATAGATATAGTTATTAACAATAATAGGCATATAGAAATTGCCTTCCTTTAATGTACTTATATCATCTGTATCTGTATTTAGCCTTAACAGATTGTGATTACCATCAATTTCCGAAAAATATATGTTTCCGTTTGAAACTGAGATAGGTGTGTAATCACTATCAGATAATTTTTCATCTTCTTTTCCGTCTATTTTTATTTTACTCAACTGATATAAATTTGTATCATCATAACTTCTGTAGTATAGATAATTACCGCACAATGCAATATTATCTACAATACCACTGTGGAGCTCTTTGGCCTTTGCATCCCCTTCTTTATATCTAAACAATCCATATAAAGCACCTCTAAAAACAACCTCCACTCCACTTTTATAATTAAATCTCTCATAATAAATATACCCATTTGCAACATTTATGTAAAATACACGGTCACTATAAAGCTTTTTTAGATTTGTACCGTCTAAATCCATCTTATACAAATTGTATTCATCGTAAGGATTAGCAAAATAAACACTTCCTTCATATTCACAAAACAATCCTTCATTGTAGAGATTTCCAGCAGTGTTTCCAGTTGTATTGGCATCATTATAAGTAAATCTTGAATTAAAAAATAAGAATAATCCTAATGCAACTGCAAATACCACTATACATGTTATTATTATCTTTTTTTTCATCCAAACACCTCCTAGTATCTTCCCATAATCTTTTCGGTCATCACCATTGCCCTATAATTTTGTTTTACATCATGAACTCTTATTATTGAACAGCCCTTCATAACTCCCATAACTGTAGTGGTTAGTGTTCCTTCTATACGTTCCTCTACAGGTAAGTCTAAGGCTAATCCAATCATAGATTTTCTAGATGTTCCTAATAATACTGGGCAACCTAGTTTAGATAATATATCAACCTTGTTCATTAATTCTAGATTTTGTTCAAAGGTTTTTGGAAAGCCTATTCCAGGGTCAGTAATTAACATAGCTTTATCCACTCCAGCAGACACAGCAATATCTATGCTTTTTGATAAATCCTCTAAAACATCTTCAAGGAAATTACTGTAGGGATTAGATGATAAATCTCTATTATGCATAATGCATGCAGGAATCTTATATCTAGCCGCTACTGCTGCCATATTTCCTTCCCCTTTAAAGCCCATAACGTCATTTATTAAATCTGCTCCAGACTCTATTGCCGCTTTTGCTACATCTGCTTTGTATGTATCTATTGAAACAGGTACAGCAAACTCTTTTTTTATCATTTCAATATAAGGAACGACTCTTTGTATTTCTTCTAAAATCGTCACATGCTGGTATCCAGGACGAGTAGATTCACCACCAATGTCTATTATAGATGCACCTTCCTTTATCATTTCTTCCACGTGCCTTATAGCATTATCTAGCTCATTCCACTTTCCACCATCAGAAAATGAATCTGGTGTTACATTAAGGATTCCCATTATATAGGACTTGTTTTTTAAATCAAATTCTTTATTTCCAATTTTCATATTAAATAATACCTTCTTCATCCAGCCTATTTACAGCCTCTTTTAATTCACCAAGATAGGATAATGAACCAAATGCTATAACGTATTTGTTCCCATATCCAATAGCCTTTACTACAGCACCTAAAATATCATCCACATACTCTACATTAGCATTATACTTTTGAATAGTTTTCAAAAGTTCAATACCACTTAATGCTCTTTTATTTTTACTAGTAACTGTCACAATATTATCAGCTCTACTTGCTATTATTTCACATTCAGTATCATAGTCTTTATCTGCTAGAACGCCCATAATAAATGTTACTTTTTCATCTCCACATACCATATCAATTGTGTCTTTAAGCTTTATAATTGCGTCTGGATTATGTGCTCCATCAATATAAATGTGTGGATTTGAATGTATCTTTTCAAATCTGCCACCAATCTGTGCCAATTTAATTCCCTCAACAATATGCGCCTTGTTTATATTGAATTTATCAGAATAATTTTCATTTAATGCCTCCATAGCTTCTATGGCCAAGGCTATATTTTCTGCTTGGTAAGTTCCCGACATAAGAGTATGTATATCTGTATATACTTGTCCACTACTAGATACATATTCCTCTTTAATAGTTTTTTTACTACAGTACAGTTTAGCATTTTTACTTGTTGCAACTTTTTTTAGCACCTTTAATGTGGTTTCGTCATTAGCATTAACAACAACCGGACAATCTTTTTTAATAATTCCTGCCTTATGCATGGCTATCTCTAAAATAGAATTACCTAAATATGCCATATGGTCATAACTAATAGATGTAATTACTGAAAGTGACACTTTACTTAGAACATTTGTAGCGTCACTATCACCACCCATTCCTGTTTCTAATATAACAATATCTACCTTTTTAGCTACAAAATACAAAAAAGCCATAGCTGTTTCCACTTCAAAAACAGTAGGAAAACAATCTGTTGCATTTAATTCTAAAAGGGCCGGTTTAATGACTTTAACTAAGCTTACAAAATCATCTTTACTAATATTTTCACCATTTATTTGATATTTTTCTAGATATTCAAACACCACTGGTGATGTATAGCATCCAACCAAATATCCAGCTTTTTGTAATATACTAGACATATACGTAATCGTTGAGCCTTTACCATTTGTACCTGCCACATGGATTATAGATAATTTATTTTGTGGGTTATTAAGTTTTTCAAGTAATCTATA
Organism: uncultured Roseburia sp.; assembly: GCA_964573715.1. GTDB lineage: Bacteria > Bacillota > Clostridia > Lachnospirales > Lachnospiraceae > SVEL01. Next base: position 65,777 of record CAZNKR010000001.1, read on the forward strand.
GATATTATCAAGGCCTAACACGCTTCCAAAGCGGTTAAGCCCATCAATATACTCTTTAGCTGATAAAAATTCCATAAGTTATGCCTTCTTTGTTCCAGCGGCTCCTCGCTTAGTTGTTCTTATGCTTCTAAGTTCAATCTGTTTCCCCTTACACTCAATTATTTCATTATCTCCTGCATCTACAACATATACATTTGTAATGTAGTCCCCATCTTTTAATTTTATGCCTTTTACGCCAATTGCTGCCTTCTTCTTTATAGGGATCTCATTAAGTGGGAATCTTAAGAAAACACCATTTGCAGTTTGAAGGACAATGATTGAATCAGTGTAAACTACATTATCTTTTCCAGCCACTGATGCTGAGTTTCCATCTGTATTTACATCACTAGTATTTGCATCACCAGTATTAGCATCACCCATGTCCATAAATTCCCCTAAGGACATATCATATCCAGCAGTGCCTAATTTATCAAAACCACCCATGTCGTCAAAGCCGCCCATGTCATCAAAGCCACCATCTAAGAATTCATTATTCATATCAGTACCTGCATCAAAACCACCTGTTAACATAACTGAGGTGCTACCTGATGTAGCTGGTGCAACATTTGTTGCGTCAGTTACAATAACACTAGCTATCTTATCTTCACCAGAAAGCTTTGTGGCCATTACAGTCTTCTTTGTAGTATCAAATTCTAGTGCATCTACTAATTTCATCATTCCCGAAGTAGAAGTAAACAAAAGCTTCTTCTCCATAAAATTCTTGTATGCATTTATATAAACAATATTTTCTCCACTACTATCATAATTTCCTAGATTGTCTAATGGAGTACCTTTATCTCTGAATTTTCCAAAAGGAATCTTCATAACCTTTATTTGATGAAGATTTCCATTATCAGTAAATACATAAATTCTATCAGTATTTAGGCATGGGAATACATATTTATATTCATTATGTACAGCCTCTTTATTTCTTTCATAAGTAGCCATATCGATAGTTTTTGCATAAGAAAAACGATCCATAATAAACATAACTTCCTGTTCAACAAACTTAACCTCTTCAAAAACTGCTTCCTTAGCATCTTCAATAACTGTCTTTCTAGGCACTGAATACTCTTTTTTATACTTTTTCAATTCTTTAATAATTGTTGCAGCCATTGCTTTTCTGCTCCCAAGAATATCTTCATATTCAGCAATTCTATTTACAATGTCTGCATAGTCCTTCTCAAGTGCCAAAATTTCAAGACCAATTAATTTGTAAAGTCTAAGCTCTAAAATCGCTTGTGCTTGTTTTTCTGAAAAACATAGCTGACTAGCATATATTTTTGATTCTTTATTTTTAAACTTTATTTTATCGCTATTTCCATTTACAAGACAATCCTTTGCATCCTTTAAGCTATTAGAACCTCTTAAAATTTCAATAATTAAATCAATAATGTTGCAGGCTTTAATTAATCCTTCTTTGATTTCTTTTTGCTCTAATTCTTTATTAAGTAATGTGGTATATTTTCTTGTGTAAATTTCAAACTGGAAATTAACATTGTGTTTAATAATATCTAAAATACCTAATGTTTCAGGTTTTCCATCAACAATTGCTAACATATTAACTCCAAAAGTATCCTCAAGCTTTGTCTTTTTATAAAGCATATTTTTAAGGTTTTCTACATCAGCATTCTTCTTAAGTTCAAGAACAATACGGATACCTTCCTTTGATGACTCATTAGAAATATCCACAATGTCCTGGGTCTTTTTTGATTCTACTAATTCACAAATATCGGAGATGAATTTAGAAATATTAGCACCAATCATTGTATATGGAATCTCAGTAATTACAAGTTTATCTCTATCCGATCTAGTCTTACCCATCTCAAACATTACTTTTCCACGTAATTTAATTTTACCAACACCATTGGTATAAATATCTAAAAGTTCACTTTTGTTAACAACTAAGCCACCTGTTGGAAAATCTGGTCCAGGAACATATTCCATAATTTCCTTTGTTGTTATATTCTCGTTTTTCATATATGCAATAACTGCATCTAATACCTCTGAAAGGTTGTGGGTTGGAATACTTGTTGTCATACCAACTGCTATACCTTCAGCACCATTTATTAAAATATTAGGAACTCTAACTGGTAAAACTACTGGTTCCTTTTCTGTTTCATCAAAATTTGGTATAAAATCAACAACATTTTTATCCAAATCTGCAAGATAAGCCTCTTGTGTAAACTTTTTAAGCTTCGCCTCAGTGTAACGCATAGCAGCCGCGCCATCACCTTCGATCGAGCCAAAATTACCATGTCCGTCTACTAAGGCCATTCCCTTTTTAAAATCCTGTGAAAGTACAACTAAAGATTCATAAATAGAGCTATCACCATGTGGATGGAATTTACCCATTGTATCACCAACAATACGAGCTGACTTTCTATGTGGTTTATCATAGTTTAAACCTAATTCATCCATTGCAAATAGAACTCTTCTTTGAACTGGTTTAAGTCCATCTCTAATATCTGGTAATGCACGGGCGCAAATTACACTCATGGCATAATCAATATATGATTTTTGCATTACTTCTGAATATTCGGTTTTAATAATTTGTTCTGCCATTTGTTTCCTTCCCTTTATACATCAAGTTCCGCATCATTTGCATGTTCATGAATAAAGCAACGTCTTGGAGCAACATCGTTGCCCATAAGCATTCTTGTAACATCTGATGCCATTCTTGCATCTTCAATCTCAACCTGTTTTAGTATACGTGTTTCTGGATTTAATGTAGTTTCCCACAATTGATCTGCATCCATTTCTCCTAAACCTTTGTATCGTTGAAGTGTAAAGTTACCTGTATGAGTCTTTCTGTATTTTTCTAATGCCTTGTCATCATACAAATATTCACCTTCACCCTTTTTAGGAATAACCTTATACAATGGTGGAGTGGCCAAAAATACATGACCTTCATTTATAAGTTCAGGCATAAATCTATAGAAAAATGTAAGTAATAAGGTTGCAATATGTGCACCATCTACGTCCGCATCAGTCATTATAATAATCTTGTTATATCTAAGCTTTGATATATCAAAATCATTACCATAACCTTCTGAAAATCCACATCCAAAGGAATTTATCATTGTCTTTATTTCCGCATTAGCTAAAACCTTGTCCATTGTAGCCTTTTCAACATTTAATATTTTTCCTCTAATTGGCAAAATGGCCTGTGTTTTTCTATTTCTAGCTGTTTTGGCAGAGCCTCCAGCAGAATCTCCTTCTACAATAAACACTTCACATTCAGCTGCATTTCTACTTTCACAATTTGCAAGCTTACCATTGCTATCTATAGAAAACTTTTGTCTAGCTAAAAGATTAGTTTTTGCCTTTTCTTCAGCTTTTCTGATTTTTGCTGATTTCTCTGCGCAGGCAATTACTTGCTTAAGTGTTTCTAAGTTTTTATCGAAGAATAGCTGTAGCTCATCGCCTGTAACTTCAGCTGAAACCTTTCCAGCATCTGGGTTATCAAGCTTAGTTTTTGTCTGACCTTCAAATCTAGGGTCTGGATGTTTAATGGCTATGACAGCCGTCATTCCACATCTTACATCTTGTCCAGTAAAATTAGCATCTTTGTCCTTTAATATACCAATTTCTCTTGCATATTGATTAATAACTGTAGTGAATTTGGTTTTAAAGCCAGTAATATGGGTTCCACCCTCTTGGGTATAAATATTATTACAAAAGCCCATAATATTTTCTTGAAACTCATCAACAAACTGAAAAGCTGTTTCCACCTCAATGCCATCTATACTTCGTTTAAAGTACACCACATTGTGTACTGCTTCTTTGCCTTCATTTATATCATTAACATAAGCTTTAATTCCGTCTGGTTCGTGAAATTCTACTATTTCTTCTTCATCAAAACGATTGTTAATAAATTTAATATTTAAATCTGGATTTAAATATGCTGTTTCATGTAATCTACTCTTTATGGCATCTGCTTTAAAATATGTCTTTTCAAAAATGTCACCATCTGGTAAAAATGTGACTGAAGTTCCTGAATCGTTTTTACGACAAGTACCAACTTCTTTTAAATCATACATAATTTTACCACGCTCGTAGCGTTGGTTATATACTATTCCATCCTTTTTAACTGTAACCTCAAGCCACTGTGAAAGTGCATTAACAACAGAAGCACCTACACCATGTAAACCACCCGAAATTTTGTATCCCCCATTACCAAACTTACCACCAGCATGAAGCATTGTAAAAGCAACCTCTACTGCAGGTCTACCGGTTTTTTCATTTATGCCAACTGGAATTCCTCGTCCATCATCTTTAATAGTTGCTGTGCCATCTTTTTCAAGAATAACCGTTATTTCATGACAGTATCCTGCCAAATGCTCATCAACTGAGTTGTCTACGATTTCATAAATAAGATGATTAAGTCCCTTGGTAGAAACACTTCCTATGTACATACCCGGTCTAACTCTAACGGCCTCTAAACCTTCGATAATGGCTATACTGTTTGCATCATAAACATTTGTTACCTTTGCCTTCATGTTCAAACTCCTTTAGTTTTTCAAATACATAATCATGCCAGGGCCTAAATTATCTGTAGGTCTAGCAGTAAATCCAACACCTTCATAAAATGTCTCTCGTCCCTTTGCACACATGAGACAAAGCATCATTTCACTACCTTCTTCTTTTAAGTTATCAACATATTCTATTAATGTATTAATAATTTTTTTCCCAATTCCTAGCTTTTGATGTCCAGGCAAAACCACAAGATCTTGAATATAGCAAATGACAGCACCGTCACCTACAATACGTCCCATTCCTACCACTTTTCCATCTAAGTACGCTGTAACAGTAAGTAATGAATTATCTAGTGCCTTTCTTGCCTGTGATGTAGTTAATTTTTTCCAATTTACAGCAGCTCTTATGGCCAAATAATTCTCTATATCTAATTCATTTTGCTTAATTGTTAACAAAGCTATTCCTCAATTCATATTTTTAGATTTAAATTTACATATCAGTTTAGTATAAAACATCCCAATACTAAAATCAAGTAAGCAAATTACGTAGCCAATAATAATACAAGCCACCAAAAATAACATTGCAAACATAAATACATAAGGATATCCATATGTTTGAGCATCCAAAAAGAAATATGGATATCTTTTTAAACCAATTAATGCCTTTCCGGCATACATATATTTACCTTTTATCAATATAAAAACAAAATAGATAAAGGGTGCTGCAAGCCATTTTAATGGATCAGTCTTTTTGAATTTAGGTTTTGGTTGAAAAAATATAAAATCTGCCCACGTTAGTATAGGAATCATATAATGAACATAACAGTCATTAACTGTCAAAACTTTGTTACTTATTGAATCCATAGAAAAACCAACTTGAGTAAGTACCACACTATATGTGAAAAATGTTATTGTTATTACAAGAAATGACATACCTCTAAAAAAAAGCAGAATTCTAGAATATTCAAACTCTTTTTCCTTTAGTATGCTTCTAATCGTATGAATGCAACTAAAAAACATTACAATAAAACATAAAATATTACTCTGTATAGTAAAATATGACAGCATATTAATATTTCTTATTGAATCAGATACACTTAAATGGCGTAAAATTCCATATCCACATAAACCTAAATAAAGCAATCTATATGTAAGTGTAAGTATTTGATTTTTAATATACATGTACATCACCTAGCCTTTTTATTCAGTATACCCAAAGTATGCTTTATTAAATATAAAAGGGCGAAAAAATCGCCCTTAAATTTATATATAAATATCTAAATCGTCATCATCATATGAACCGTTTTCATATTCTTTTGTCCAATCAATATTTCCTGATCTTTTTGGCTTTGCCTGGTGTTTAACAGGTTTAAATTCCTTACGAGTTTCTGCCTGTTTCTTCTTCATTGCCTTTTTCTCTTTTTCTAATCTATTAAATACTTCTAACTTGTCAGACTGTGTTTCCTTTGGTTTTGAATCCTTTGGAGCCACTTTAGGTCTTCTAGCAAAATTATCTTCATCTTTATCTTTATCAAAGCCCTTTGAAAATCCGCCTTGTCTGAATCCACCTTCACCTCTTGGCTTATATTCACCTCTTGGTTTGTATTCACCTCTTGGCTTATATTCACCTCTTTGACGATCATCACCTGCTGGTCTATCTTCTCTTGGCTTATACTCGCCTCTTGGCTTGTATTCGCCTCTTGGTTTATATTCGCCTCTTTGACGATTGTCGTTATAAGGTCTATCTTCTCTTGGCTTATACTCACCTCTTGGTTTGTATTCACCTCTTTGACGGTTGTCACCTGAGGGTCTGTCACCTGCCGGTCTGTCTTCTCTTGGCTTATATTCACCTCTTGGTTTATATTCGCCTCTTGGTCTGTCCTGTCGGTTATCATCTCTGTTTCTGTCGTATCTCGGTCTGTCTTCTCTTGGTCTGAATTCCTTTTTTTCTCTTTGACCTTCACTATTGTATGACTTTCTGCCGTAGTCATTACGGCCTTCACCTTGTCTGTCTTGGCGGTTTCCAGAACTTGTCGCAACCACAAAAATTTCCTCCTAGTAGTAATTAAATTAATTTTTTATAAAATACACCATTATTTTATTATATTTCATCATAAAGTCAAGCAATTCTTTTTAATAAACCATCTTTTTTTCTTTATAATACATATCTTATCTAACAATTCTTTTTACTGGATATTTATTACTTATATTATTTTATCTAGATATTTTATATGCAAAATAGCTTAGAATAGTGCTTCATCATTTTCAAACATAAATACTGCAAGTGTTGACATTGATTGTATTTCTTCTTTATGCTTATGTATATCCTTTATTGTACTGTATATTATCTTTTCATCTTCATATGAGAGACGTTCTCCTATATATATACGTATACTTTCGGGCAAGGTATGTACTGCTCTTGCTTTAATTAATTCTCCTAATAGTTTTTCTACATCACCACCGCTAAGACAAAATACTTTTTTATGAGTAGCCACATACTGAACTATCTTCTCTTCTTCTCCATGTAAGTTTACACTAAAAGCATTGTCGTAAGACAAATTTAATTTACTTGAAAAATATGAAAGAGAAGAAATACCTGGTATGTTTTTTATTTCTATTTCTGGATTTTCCACAAAGCTCTCTATCATCCTATCTGCCTCACTAAAATATCCTGTATCACCGGACACAAGGATAGCAATGGTAGTATCCTTTGCTATAATTTCATTTTCTACAAGGCACGTAATCTCTTTAATACTATTTAGTTTAAAGACCTTTACGTCCTCCTTAAAGCTCTCTCCAAAGGCGCTAACTAGTCTTTCATTGCCTATAATAATCTCTGCATTTCTTATATATGCCATGCCTTCTATTGTTATATTTTTAGGGTTTCCCATTCCAATACCTATAATTGCAACAACCTTCATTTTTTCTCCTTCCAAACTACTTTAATTAATATATCTATTATATCAATATCATTTTTTAGTTCAACAGTATTTTCTCAAATTATTTTTCGAATATACCTTAGTGTATAATTTTTGTTGACAACAAAAGTAAAAATCGTGGCAACAAATACTAGACACTATCAACCAAATTCCACTGCTTGAGTTTAATAATCTATTATGATAGAATAAGTGCACAAAAATATTGAGGTGATTAAGATGGATCAAAGGTCGGAATTTAGTGAAGCACTTGCAGCTCTTGTAGAGTTTGCTAATGTCAATGGAAATATAGTAACAAAAAAGGATGTACATGATTTCTTTAAGGATATACTTCCTACCGAGGATATGTATGCCTCCGTTTATCAATACTTATCAGAAAGTAAAATAAACATTGAAGGATATACTCCTACTGTAACCGCAGCTCCTACCGAGGATTCTAACGAAGCAGAATTTAAACCTGAAAAAAAAGAAGAAACAGAAGAAGGTAATATGTTTCTTCAAATGTATCTTGATGATTTGTCATCAATTGATAAAATAGGAAAAGAAACCTTAACCAATCTAGCTAAAGATGCCATAAATAAAGATAAAGAAGCAATTAATGCACTTGTTGAAGCCCATTTACAAATAGTTATTGATATATCAAAGGATTATGCCGATTCAGGTATGAAAATGACTGATATTATTTCAGAAGGAAACATTGCACTTATGGAAGCAGTCCTAGATATGAGTACAGTACCTGACAATATAAGTGAATACCTTTCCCAAAGAGTTCGCAATCACATTTTACAAACTATTGAATCTGAAATCAGCATACTTCGTACTTCTAATCACATAACAGAACGTGCCAATAAAATAAGTGATGCTACTTCCTATCTTGCCGGAAAACTTGGTCATGAAGCCACTATTGAAGAATTATGTGAATATTTGTCTCTACCAGAAGAAAAAGTAAGAGACATCATAAAGATGTCTCTTGATGCTATAAATGTTATTAACGATAAGTAATCCATGATGTAAGAATATATTTATCCTTCATATATTCTTACATCATTTTTTGTTGTATGCTTAATTGAATATAAGACTTCATCAGCATTTTTAATAAGCTGAGATAAATCTTCTTCACTTTCAACATTTTCTGAATAAGATACTCCTATAGAACAAGATACTGATTTTTCTCTTGGTACACTTATCTGTTTTCCTAAAAAAGCACTAATCTGGCTAACATAAGAATTCTTGGCAAGAATAGTATCTAGCGTCATCCTAGCAGTTGCTAAAGCATTATCCCTACTAACATTAACTAATGTAATTAAGAATTCATCTCCACCATATCTAGTGGCAAATCCTTCATTGCCTGCAATACTTTTTAATACAGCCGCTATCTCTTTTAATATTAAATCTCCTACATCATGACCAAAGGTATCATTGTAAAACTTAAAATTATCCAAATCAATATAGAGAATTGCTAATGATAGCTGGTTGCATTTTGAAGCAGAAATCCTTATAAGCTTATCAACCTTACCATAGAAACCATCTCTATTATTTAGTCCTGTTAAGTAATCAGTAACTGATGATTTTTGTAATTCATAATTGATTTGGCTGATTTTATTAATGTTTTCAATCTTTTCAATAGCTGTTAAAAGCTGTCTTAAAATAAGATTAAAAATATTAAATTCACTTTCGTTTAGTAAATATTTGCTTGAAGAAACATTCCAATTATCTTTCATGTATATTGTACTAACAAATAAACTATCTAGCTTTTCATTCATGAAATATGGATTACATACCATAGAGCAAACCATCTCTTTACCAAATGGCTCCATGATTTTGCTATAATCCTTATGGTTTTTCATAATCTTCGAGGTAACAAAACCACTCCTTTGTTTCTCAAAGTATCTCTTTAAAAGTAATATATTGCTATCATCTAAAGTAACTAAACCATTGTTAAATAAAACAGTATTCTTTTCATCTCCAAATTTAATATATATTAAAGAATCAAGATTGTAGTTCATCATAAAGGAATTACATGCAGATGAAATAAGTTCTTCTTTTGTTTTATCATTAATTTCTATAATGTTCTGCCACATGGATATAAACTCAATCTGGTTCTTCATATCCATATACTGTCTATTTGCTCCAGCTTCTTTAATAATTGCATTGATTTGTTCAATACTATGATTTTTCAGTGGTAAAGACGCAGGTACAAATTCAAAAGATTCATGATTCATCATGCTTTCTATTAATGGTATCATAACCTTATACTTATGCTTCTTTGCATATTCTAATGCTTCTGCATACTCTATTTGTTCTAGTTCTGCCTGATTAAGCTTTTCATATGTTTTGGCCATTGAAATCTTAAGCTGAATTAAACTAAAAAACATATTTCCGTATGAATTATAACAATGAACCTGAGCACTTTTAAAAAATTCTAAAGCCTTAGCATATCCTCTTGAATTAAACATTTGAATACCGTTTACATAGTAGTATAAAAACATCTCATCATCATTACCTGTGTAGGACTTATCTATAGTTACCTTATGATCTTTTCTTTTTGTAAGTAAATGGCTAAGAAACTGTTTGTTTGTATCTAGATATAAAATACAATTATATTCGTATCCCATCCTTACACTGCATAATGAAAGTAGTCCAAAAATCTTGGCAATATTACAAACTCGTAGGTCGTTAAGTCTAAGGCTTTTGATGACTCTCACACATACTAATAAATAATTGTATGCATTTCTAAAATCATTTGCTAATATACTATTCAATGCCATATTGTAGAAGGTCTCTCCAATAAAGTCCACTCTACCTAGCTCAATATATATATCTAATGCTTTGTTATACCACTCATTTGCCTTTTTAAAATTGTAAGTAGTGCAGTTAAAATATCCTAATCCATTATATATCCCTGCTGATTGAAGCTTATCTGAATCTCCAATAATATCCTGGCTTTTGTAATAATAATATTTCGTAATATCAAAATATCCATTGGCAGAAGTCATCATGATAATTTTTCTGTATCCTCTTAAAATAAGGAATCTATTTCCAATATTTTGTGCTAAATCTATACCTTCCGAGAATTTTAGTAATCTATCCTCTATATATTCTGGATTTTTAATATTCTCAAATAAGGCTTTATCATTGTCAAATGCAAATATATATATGTATGCAAGATGATTATAGTAACCATATTCTTGAGCATGCTCTATAAAATCCTCACTAACCTCTGTATCTGTTGTAAGAAAAAATACGTTGTGCCATCCAGACATTTGGACCATTAACGCTAATAAATCAGCCTGAAAGATTTTATACTCATCCTTATTATCAACTGCCACCTTGCGACATCTCTTTGCATTTATGGCAGCCTGTTCAAGCTTTCCACTAAACATATTGGTGTATCCAAGTAAATTATAGAAATCAAATTCACCTCCAAGTTCAGGATGTTCATCGCATAATTCTTTAATGTTATCACAAACTAAAAGAGCACTTTGAATATCACCTGAATAAACCAGAACTTTGGCATATAAAATATATAAATCCAGCTTACATCCAAGATCAATCTCTACTTTTTCTATTTCAAGTTTTCCATAAATAAGATGCATATACTCTTGGGCTGGTTCAAAATCAAGGGCGTAATACATGGAACGCAGCTTCATCAAATACTCAAATACATTTTTACGGTTAAATGTAAAGCTTGCACCATCATCCACAATGGACATCTGATAAGCTCCACCTTCAAATATACATCCTGATGTAGAAAGCTTTTCAATAAAATCATTCCATAATTCCTGCATATATGGTGTAACTGTTTTCAAATCATTATATGCACAAAACACACCAAGATTTTTATTATTCTCATGGTTAAATAAGTAATCAAGCAATAAAATGGTTGACTTTGGGGCTAACTGTAGATTGTTTATGAGTACAAGTATAGGATGAGCTTCACTTAGCTTTAAAATAATATCTGCAACAGATTCAACCATCTTCTTCTTTTCAAAGTCTATCTCACCCAAAATAAAAGGTTCATTTCTAGAGCAGCTTCCACTTTCAATATAAGATTTAAAAAAAGACTTCTGTAATGGATATATATTAAATTCGGATAAAAATTCATCAATTGTCACCCCAAAGAAATATTTTAGATAAAAGTTCTTTATAACATTGAGGAATGGTTCAAAGGTTTCAACCATTTCTGATGCATCAAAATTGTGATAGTAAGTATTGATATTAGGGAATGACATCATAATTCCCTTAGCATCCTCTGATACTATATTAAATGTACTGTAGTGCTTAACTACAACGAAATTGTTCTCTTTATTACCTATATTTGAAATTAAGCTATCATTAAATAAGTTTGAAAAGCCGCTTTTCTTATCCTGCATACAAACACCTCTTTCATCTGACACGTTCACAAAAAATTATAAAAATATTATATAACTTTTTTATCCATATTACAAGTACTTTAGTACCAATTAACCCTGGTTTATCCATATATATTTTCTTATATATCCTTATATGTATTCTTATATTTATTCTTATATGTATTCATCTATTTTTCTTTATATTTATATGTGTCTTCATTTATATACAAACAGATAAATTAAACACCTAATTTTTTATGTGTTTTTCAAAATAATCATAGTATTTTTCAAAATAATCATTTTTAGGTTGTAAAATCATTTTTTCCCCATTATAATAGCAAAGGACAATTGTGTCTTTTTCACGAAAACACATATATGGAGGAATCAAAATGAATAATGTTGAACTTCAAAAAACAGCTAACGAGGTTCGTAAAGGAATTATCCGTTCAGTTCATAGTGCCAAAGCTGGTCATCCAGGTGGCTCACTCTCAGCAGCTGACATTTTTACATTTCTTTACTTCGAAGAATTGAATATAGATCCTAAGGATCCAAAGAAGTTAGACAGAGATAGATTTGTGTTATCAAAGGGTCACACAGCACCTGGTCTTTATGCTACTCTTGCAAACAGAGGTTTCTTCCCTGTTTCAGACCTTACTACTCTTAGACAGATTGGTTCTTATCTTCAAGGTCATCCTGATATGAAACATATACCTGGAATAGATATGTCCTCTGGTTCATTAGGACAAGGAATTTCAGCTGCAGTAGGTATGGCTCTTTCAGCAAAGCTTAGTAATGAAGCTTATAGAGCATACACTCTTTTAGGTGATGGTGAGATTCAAGAAGGTCAAGTATGGGAAGCTTGCATGTTTGCTGGTCATAGAAAGCTTGATAATCTTGTAGTTATGATAGATAACAATGGTTTACAAATAGATGGTAATATTTCGGAGGTTTGTTCTCCTTATCCTATCGGTGACAAATTAAAAGCCTTCAACTTCCATGTAATTGAAAATGTTGATGCACACGATTTTGATACTATAAGAGCAGCCTTTAATGAAGCAAAAGAAACTAAGGGCATGCCTACTGCTATAGTTTTCAAGTCAGTTAAAGGTAAAGGAGTTTCCTTTATGGAAAACAATGCTGCATGGCACGGAACAGCTCCAAATGATGAACAATTCGAATTAGCAATGAAAGATTTAGAAAAGGTAGGTGCAGCAATATGTCAGAATTAGTTAAAATCGCTACTAGAGAAAGCTATGGAAATGCACTAGTTGAAATTGGTGCAGCTCATGAAGATTTAGTTGTATTAGATGCCGATTTAGCTGCTGCTACTAAAACTTCTATTTTTCAAAAAGCATATCCAGATAGACACATTGACTGTGGTATAGCAGAGTGCAATATGATTGGTATTGCCGCTGGACTAGCTGCAACTGGCAAAGTTCCTTTTGCAAGTTCCTTTGCAATGTTTGCTGCCGGAAGAGCTTTTGAACAAATCCGTAATTCTGTTGGATATCCAAAGCTTAATGTTAAAATTGGTGCTACTCATGCTGGTATCTCAGTTGGAGAAGATGGCGCTACTCACCAGTGTAATGAAGACATCGCACTTATGAGAACAATTCCTGGCATGGTGGTTATTAATCCATGTGATGATGTAGAAGCAAAAGCTGCTGTTAAAGCTGCATACGAATATGTTGGCCCAGTATACTTAAGATTTGGTCGTCTTGCTACACCAGTTATAAATGACAATGAAAGCTATGAATTTAAAATAGGCAAAGGAGTTACCCTTCGCGAAGGAAAAGATGTTACAATTATAGCAACAGGACTTTGTGTTTACGAAAGCTTACTTGCCGCTGATTTACTTAAAGAAAAAGGGATTGATGCAGAAGTTATCAATATCCACACAATCAAACCATTAGATGAAGAACTAGTTATTGCTTCAGCTAAAAAGACCAAAAAGGTAGTAACAGTTGAAGAGCATTCCGTTATTGGTGGTTTAGGAAGTGCCGTTTGTGACTGCCTATCTCAAAATGCACCTACGCAGGTACTTAAAATTGGTGTAAATGATGTTTACGGAGAATCAGGACCAGCCGTTAAGCTTTTAGAAAAATATGGTCTTACACATACTTCTATATGCGAAAAGGTATATGAATTCGTAAAATAGAACATCTTTAAAAACAATTGTAGAAATCTAATTATTATTATTTTTCATTAAGCTAGAAACGTGTGCCGCCAGGCGCACTTAATAAAAAAGTTGAGAATCATTATATGGTTCTCAACTTTTTTATATAATACTTTATCATTACAATACTTTTTTATTAAAATACATCTTTATTATTATTTTTCTCATTCAGTCTGTATCCACGAGTTGAAATAGCCGCAAATCCTACTACCAAGCTGGCCATAACTAACATACCAAAAAACATAGTTAAAATCAGCTTGCCATCAGATATGGTTTCTTCTTCCTCTTCTGCGGTTGTTTCCTCTATAGTTGTTTCTTCAACTGTTATTTCATTTGCAGCTGCATCATCATTTGATGCATACACAATACTATTGCTTTTTAAAATAATGAAAGCTGCAAAAATAACTGTTATCATTTTGATAAAATTGCGTTTCATATTTCCTCCAGTTGTGGCTACATCTCAATACCTATACGAGCAGCTACTCCTTTATCATAAGGATGCCTTTCCTTTGTCATATGAGTAATATAGTCAGCATGTGTGATAAAAAACTCATCTGGCTCATGTCCTGTGAGTACCAGCTCCATAGACTCTGGTTTTGATAAAACAAGGTTCCTTACTAGTTCTTTATCTATAGTATCCAAATTGTAAGCTGGGAATAATTCATCTATAACTAGCATATCAATATCACCTGTATTTACCAGTTGGATTACTTCTTTTAGGTTGTGATTTTGCATATCCTTAAGCTTCTTTTTTTCATCATCAGATAATTTAAAAACGAAATCAAAATCTATAGTATTTCTAACCATTATCAATCCATCAAGCTTACTTAATATATGGATTTCACCTGATTCATTTCCCTTTAAAAACTGCAAAAAGACAACTTTTTTACCTCTACCTAAGGCCCTGACTGCAAGGCCTGTGGCTGCAGAAGTTTTACCTTTACCTTCACCTTTGTATATGTGAATAAGTCCAGGGTTTTTATTCTTCATCTTCTCCAACTACCTCATCAAACTCCTGAGTATCTAACCATTCATCAAAAGCATCAGCAACAGCTTCATACTCATCATCAGATTCAATGTTTGTAAGTAATGGATTACCAGCTTCATCTTCAGCGTATTCATATATAAATACTTCACCTTCGTCAGCTTCTTCACCTTCTTTTGGAAGTAAGGCAATATATTCTTTTTCATTTGCTTCAAATATTGTAACTACAATACATTCTACCTCTGTACCATCATCCAATTCTAATGTTACATACATTTCGTCATCTAATTCTTCGTTGTTGTTTCCCATTTTATACCTCTTTCATTTTAATATTGATACCTTATGGTATCAGAAAATTATATAAATTACAACTAATATAGTCATAAATAATATATTAAGAATTGTAAATTCTAATAAATAATTAAGCTTTTTTGAATTCTGTTCATTAGCATAAAACTTATATGAAATAAGTGATGCCATTGATGCAATAAGTGTACCAAGCCCACCTATATTTACACCTATAAGCAATGGAATATTGTTCTTTGTAAATCCAGACAAAAGCATAGTAGCTGGAACATTACTAACTATTTGACTTAAAGTTAAACCAAAAGCAAATTCATTTCCATTCACAAGGAGTATTAATGTCTCCTTTATACTTTCTATTTGTCCTAAATTTCCAATAAAAATAAAGAAAAATACAAAGGTCATCAATAATGAATAATCCACCTTAAACAACAATCTATAATTTATAATAACTACAAGTAAGACTACTATGGGTGTTATTATCCTATAATCAAATTTGAACACAACAACCAAAAGTGCTAAAGCAAATAAAGCCAAAAAATAAAAAACTTTTAAGCCATATCTAGGAGTATCTACAATTATGTTTGGTATAGATTCTATCTTAGATTTTCCATCTTTATCAAAAATTATTAGTGCAATAATTAAAATCAAAGCACTAGTAGCATAAGGAAGCATTATTATAAAAAAGCTTTTTATGTCCATATTGTAATTTGAGTATATAAATAGGTTTTGCGGATTACCTATAGGTGTTAGCATACTTCCTAAGTTTGCCGCAATAGTTTCCATTACAATAACTCTAATCATCTTCTTTTTCATCTTGCAGCAAGACAAAACATTGATAGTAAATGGAACAAAGGTTATTAATGCCACGTCATTAGTAATAAACATGCTTGAAAAAAAGCAAAGTAAAACCAGTACAATATACAGCTGCCTAAAGTTTAAAACCTTTGAAATAAGTTTTTTTGCTATTCTATCTAAAAATCCAATATTATTTAGTGCACAAACCACCAACATTAACATGAATAATACACATAAAACTCTAAAATCAATATAATTAATATATTCTTTATTTGGAAATACAAATAGCATACTTATTATTGCAAGAAAAAACGAAATCACCAAAACTGTCTCTTTTTTTAGAAATCCAATAATTATGTCCCAAAATCTACTTATTTTTGTGTTCATCTATATTTTCTTCTCCTAGTATATCTTTTATAAATCTTGATTGCTTTGTTTTTTTACCATATCGTTCACTTGTATATGTAATATACAGTCTCTTTTTAGCTCTTGTCATTGCCACATAAAAGAGTCTTCTTTCCTCTTCAATATCACCATCTAAAACAGCTTTTTTATGGGGAGTTATACCCTCATTTGCTCCTAAAATAATAACATTGTTATATTCTAAACCTTTTGAGCTATGCATTGTTTCTAATTCTATGGCATTAGTTATCTCATTTCTTATATTTACCTGATGCTTAAGCTCTTTAGTATATTCCTTAATGTGTAAAAACCATTCATCGTAGGTTTTATAGCCTCTTGCGCCCTCTTCTAATTCATCTAACACTTCAATTAGTTCTTCTATATTAATTCTTCTATATTCTGCGTATTCTTTTACATATTCATCATAGCCTATGCCTCTTCTAATATAGCAGATTGCCGCGTAAGGGGTCATCTTTTCAAGCATCATAATGTCATATTCTAGTCTGTCAATTCTTTCCACCACGTAATCTTTATCCTCGTAATATTCTTTGATATCTTCTAAATTTACCAAAGGCGTATTAAATGCATCTCTTGAAATGTACCTTTTGGGTTTATTAATTATACTAAGGTATTCTTTTCTAGAATCATTACCCATAGCTATTTTTATATATGAAATAATGTTTTTAGCAAGAAAATGTTCATAAATATTAGGAATGGAATCCTTTATTCTAAATGGAATATTGTATTCTATTAGTTTTTCAACTAGGATTCTAGGATTAGTATTGGTTCTATACAAAACGGCTGTATCCTTATATTCCTCACCATTTTTAATAGAATCGCTTATTATTTTAATTATTCTTTTACTTTCTTCAAGCTGATTTTCAAACTCCATAATAGATAGCCCATCACCTTCTTCGTGACAATGCTTGATTTTTTTTATAAATCGAACCTTATTATGATTAATCAAAGCAATGGAATTTTTAACTATAGCCCCCGTAGACCGATAATTTACATCTAGAAGGATTTCTAGGGTTTTGGGGTAGTCCTTCTTGAAATTCAGCATAATTTCTGGCTTTGCCCCTCTAAATCTATATATAGACTGATCATCATCACCTACAATAAACAAATTGTTTTCAGGCAATGCTAAAAGCTTAATTATTTCATATTGAACCTTAGAAATATCCTGAAATTCGTCAATTAAAATAAATTTATATTTATCCTGCCAAAGCTTTAATATATCAGTTCTCTTGGTTAATAATTCATAGCACATAACTAACATATCATCAAAATCTATAAGATTTGAACGTATGAGTCTATCATTATACATGGAATATATTTTTTTGAAATAGCTTTCAGAACAGTTCTTTGAATAGTAATGGTCCACATCCATCATGTCACCCTTTACCAAACTGATTTCACTAATGATATCAGAAATAAAATCTTTTTCATCACTAATATCCATTTTTAAATAGGAAATAATTTCACGAAGTATATCGTATTTCATATCTTCTCTTAAGATATTAGTGGCACTGTAATTATAAGCATATTTTAAAATCTTAAAATATACAGCATGAAAAGTGCCAAAGGTTACTGATGATTTTTTACCACCCATTAAAGAATAAAAACGCTCCTGCATTTGTTGTGCAGCAGCCTTTGTAAATGTAATAACTAAAATATTGGTTGGATTTACCCCATACTCCTCAATTAACTTTTTGGTTCTGTGTGTAATAACTGTGGTTTTTCCACTTCCAGGCCCTGCTAATACAAGCATAGGGCCTAAAAAGTGATCCACAGCACTAACCTGTGATTGATTAAATGCCATAACTTATTATAAACTCTGCTCCAATTTGGTGATAGCTGCTTTTATTCTGTTTATTGATTCTTCTTTTCCAAGAATCTCCATAATCTCAGTTGCTCCACCTGGTGTCATCTGTTTTCCTGAAACTGCTGTACGAACTGGCCACATAGCATATCCATTCTTACAACCTTTATCTTCAACATATTTTACTAATGTAGCATAAATGCTATCATTAGAATAATCTTCTAATTCTTCAAATACTGGTAAAAGCTCCTTAAGAACTAATAATGAACTATGGACATCAGTTTTCATCTTCTTGTGAGTATACATCATAACATCATACTCAGGTACTTCTTCGAAGAAATCTATATGTTCCTTTACATCAGGGAATACTTCGATTCTAGTTTTTGCAAGTGCTGCAATTTTTCTTAAATCATAATCCTTTGTAATAACTTCTTTGATGTATGGAAGAACCTTGTCAAAGTACTCATCAAAATCCATAGCTTTTATATATTCACCGTTCATCCATCTTAGCTTAACCATATCAAATACTGCTGGAGACTTACTTACATGGTGATAATCAAACTTCTTTATAAGCTCATCTAATGTAAATATCTCTTGATTATCCTCTGGGCTCCATCCTAAAAGAGCTATAAAGTTAACAATGGCCTCTGAAACAAAGCCCTGCTCAAGTAAATCTTCATATGAGGAATGTCCACATCTTTTACTAAGCTTCTTGTGAGTTTCATCAGTAATAAGTGGTAAATGTACATACTTTGGTGATTCCCATCCAAATGCCTCATAAAGTCTTTGATACTTTGGTGAAGATGAAATATATTCATTGCCTCTTACAACATGTGTAATTTCCATAAGGTGATCATCTACAACATTTGCAAAATTGTATGTTGGAAATCCATCAGATTTAATAAGAATCATATCGTCTAACTCAGAGTTATCTACTGTAATTTCTCCATAAATATCATCTACGAAGGTAGTAGTTCCCTCTGTTGGATTGTTCTGTCTAATAACATATGGAATATTATCATTAAAATTATTTTCCATTTCTTCCTTTGAAAGGTGAAGACAATGCTTGTCATATACGATTATCTCCTTACCAGCTATCTCTTGTTTTAAGCTTTCAAGTCTTTCCTTGTTACAAAAACAATAGTATGCTTCGCCCTTTTCTACAAGCTGCTTGGCATAATCTAAATACATACCAGATCTTGTTCTTTCGCTTTGAACATAAGGACCATATCCTTTATCCTTATCTGGACCTTCATCATGAATAAGCCCTGTGCTTTCTAGAGTTCTATATATGATCTCTGTAGCACCTTCCACAAATCTTTCTTGATCTGTATCTTCTATTCTTAAAATAAAATCGCCGCCTTCGTGCTTAGCGATTAAAAATTCATATAAAGCTGTTCTTAAATTACCAACGTGCATTCTTCCTGTTGGACTTGGAGCATAACGTGTTCTAATCTTTTTAGTCATGATTTTTCTTCCTTTATTTCAATTTAGCAGACAAACTGCACATTTCATTATAATACATTTCTAAAAAAATAGCCATAGCGTATTTACACTCTTTTTCACACTCTTTTTTGCATATTTTTTTGGGATTTATTAATTGAAATGACTATTGGTCTAGTGGGCCAATAGTCGCTTTTAGCTCTATGAATTCAAGATATCTTCCTAGATATATTTTATGGGCAACAGCAAAGGCAAAGGACCTAACTATCTTTGCTTCTGTAGAATTTGTCTTTCCGCTATCAACAAATGATTTACCCTCACCAAAAACTTCATTAAGTATATTTTCAAATTCTGTACAGAAATAATCATAAGCCACAGGAAGAGTAAAGGCTTCTTGTTGAATAGAAATAAACTCTTTTATATTTGAAAGAGGAAGTACCATCTTGCTTATACAAATAAACACCAAATAAACAATATGATCTCGTCCATACCTCTTGTTTTCTGGTTTTGAAATAATGCCTAATTTATAATAATTGCTAATCATAGCAATGGATATCCACTTTTCTTTTTCATTATCTCCTAATATTGGCGAGAGTATTGTTTCTAACACCTTAATCACCTGATCTAGATATAATCCTATATCTGTTATCTCAGAATATCTAGGAAATTTAAATTTTTTAACATCTTGATAAATTGTTGATTCTTCAAATTTATTCATTGGTTTCACCTCTGTAAAATTATAACACAAAAATAAAAAGTTGACAAGATATGAGTTATCTGTTAATGTAGTTTCGATAACTATGTTAACAGAGGTTTAAAATCTAGGAGGATTTATATATGAGTTTTCTAATAGTCGCAGATTCAGGTGCAAACCTTACTAATAATACATACGATAATTGTACTTTTGCATCAGTACCGCTAAAAATAATGGTTGGAGAGAAAGAATTTACAGATACGCCTGATATAGATGTTTCTACTCTTATGAAAGAAATGACTGCTTATGAGGGTAAGACCGGCAGTGCATGTCCTTCACCATATGACTTTAAAAAAACTTTTGAAGGCTTTGATAATATTATTGTATTTACGATTACAAGTGCTCTTTCTGGCAGCTACAGCAGTGCATGTCTCGCAAAAGAAATGGAGCTTGAAGAACATCCCACAAAAAACATACACATTTTTGATACCCTATCAGCAGGTCCAAAGATAACCTTACTTGCTAATTATGCTAAGAAGCTAATTGATGAAGGTCAATCATATTCAAGTATTATTGAAGCTTTGTCAAAAGATATTTATACAAAATTTAATCTTTTGTGTATATTAGATAGCTTAGATAATTTCGTTAAAAATGGTCGAATCAGTAAGCTTGCTGCCGCAACAGTAGGTGTTTTAGGTATTAGAATAGTTTGCAAGGCCAGCAAAGAAGGAACTATAGAAGTTAATCATAAGGCTAGAAATTTTAAAATTGCTCTTAAAAAATTAATCAAGGACATGACTGACTCTGATTTTAATGGTGGCAATGTTATTATTTCTCATACCTTTAATGAAAATGGTGCCAAGGAAGTAAAGGCCGCAATCTTAGAGTCTTTTCCATGTTGCAATATTGAAATTATGGAAAACTATGGTCTTTGTAGCTATTATTCTGAATATGGTGGTTTGCTAATAGGTTTTTCCTCACTATAAAAAGCATGCTTCTAAATACTCAAGCGCCAGTAAAGCACAGGTTGTTCCATCACCAACCGCTGTGGTTAACTGGCGTATTTTTTTGCTTCTACAATCTCCCGCTACAAATAATCCTTCTACATTTTTATTGGTTTGGTTTTTTTGTAAATATATTCCCGATAATATATTATTGCCCTCTAATGCTTTTGGTATATAGCCCAAAAGCATTTCAATATTTTCTGTTTTCTTTAACTGCTTAAGTAATCCATTTTCTGCTCTAAATTTGTCTCTTCGATGCACCAAATAAACTTTTTTACAAATTGTTGACAAATACAAGGCATCTGAAATAGCTGTATTTCCCCCTCCAACCACACATACCTCTTTATCCTTATAAAATCCACCATCGCATATGGCACAATGGGATATTCCATGTCCAATTAACGCATTTTCTAAAGGTAATACAAGTTTTCTTTTGTTTAATCCCGTTGCAATAATAACAACTTTTGACTCATATTCCTTCCCATTAGCAAAAAACCTAAAGTAATTAGACTTAGTTATGCTAGTTACTTTTTCATAGCATATTTTGCAGCCGTAAGCCCAGCAGGTCCTCCCCCTACTATGATTAAATCATACATTATTTTTCTCCCATGAACTCCATTATTTTTCCCTTTGGAATAACTCCAACTGATTTATTTTCTACCTTGCCATTTCTCATTAAAACCAATGTAGGAATTGTCATAACATCAAACTGAACTGCCAGCTGTGGCTGTTCATCTACATTTACCTTGCAAACTTTAACATTTGTAACTTCATTTGAAATATCTTCTATTATTGGGCCAAGCATTTGGCATGGTCCACACCATGATGCCCAAAAATCAATGAGTACAGGTTTTGTTTCATTTATTACCTCATCTTTAAAATTCTCAAAGGTTACTTCTACTGCTGCCATATATATCTCCTTTTTTGTAAATCTCACAATATACATTAGTATGTTTTCACAAATACAATATTTTATTCATCTTAATTACTATAATTTTATTTTAGCTTCTGCCTCATCAATAGAAATATAGCCATACAGCTTTGCCGTGTTACTCATAATTATATAGGCTAAATTTTTATTCTCATCAAGTAACCTTGTAATAAATCTTCCATACATCTTTAAGGTAATATCAGAGTAGCTTCCTAATTCTCCTCGTAAATAGGTTTCATAGGATGTATTATTAATACTATCTTCTTTGGTGCGTATGCTTCTAGAATTATTTGCCATTTTAGGGTAGTTTTGGGCAAATTCTTCCATCCACTTAACCTGAATTTCAATAATAGCTTCCTCTATTTGTCTTCGGCTATCACTTCTAAATGGAAGTACTCCCTTTATTTCTTCATATTCCTCTGGGGAAGTTGACTCCATCATTCTGGCATACTTTTCCATGATAAGATTCCAGCCGTTTGACATTGCCGTCTTTATATCATCCAAATAACTTTCAAGTAAATCTTCATCCCATGCAAGATATTGGCTTTTTCTCATTATGCTAAAAGTATTAAAATCATCCTGACAATCTGCTCTGCCACCTTTATTCTCAACTTTGTCAAATTGCTCCCATTCAAGTTTAATGATATTGTTGGTAAGTAATTCTTTATTACTTCCATCTCCTAGGGCTATAAGTTCATTTACATGCGTGTCTAGATAGGTTTCATCTGTTTTTACAAAACCATTTTCCTTTAACTCATTTAAAATCAAAGTTGCTATTATTTCAAAGGATAGAGCTATGGAATCAGCACCATTTACACCCTTTGTTGTATATCTAACACCTTCCCAGGCTTTTCTTTGATCCTCCATATCACAAATAGCATCCATAATATCTCCAATTTCAGGAAGCTTCTTCATGTCCTTTATGCCCCTTCTCATCCACTTATAATAAGGGGCATATGTCCTATTAATAAGATATACAAGAGCCATTCCATTTTTAATTCCATCACTCATTGCAAGCTTGGCTGTAACGTAATCTTTTCTTGCCATCATTCTAGAATAATTATATTGAGCTGATTGTGAGTATTCATGAAGCTTCTTAGCAATTCTATATAGCCACACTTTTTTTGGATAATATGAGGATAAATGATTTCTAATTGTCAAAAATGAACCTAAATCGTCTCTAAATACCTTACCATTACATGCTTTAGAAAGATTTTCTTCTTTTACACTCATCCATTGTTCATCTGCATTTGGTATATAATTTGTCTCTAATAAATCAAAATAAAATGTATTTATCTCATAGACTCCTCCAATTGAGGATTGATTTTGAACAAAATTTAGAGATATATTTTGTTCACTGTAAAATTCAAACAAAGCCTTTTCATACTCTTTTTGAAGATTTTTTCCATAGATTCCCACATCTTCCTTTGTAAGCCACAAAAATAATCTAACATTATTATCATGATCAAAAGAAAACAAATCATCATAGCCATAACAATCAGAGCCCTCTCCTACTACACCTACCGCTATTCTTCCTTCATATTCCGGAAATTTATCTGTTATCATAGGAGCAATTTTATTCGTATAAAAATCATAGCATTTATTTAATGCTTGCGTATACATTGTATGTTTAATAGCAATTTCCTGATTTTCTTTAATTATTTTATCTTCTGCCTCCTGATATTTTTCTTTTATTCTCATATAATTGGCTGATTTACCTACATGCTTTTCTATTAGTTCCATAGCCTTTTTGAAATAGGTGCACGCCTCCGTATATCTGTCTAGATAAAACATAGCATCACCCATAGCTGATAAAGTTCCACTATAGTGATAATTTTTACCACCATCCTTTTCAAAAAGCTTTGTAGCTGCTTCTAAATATAGTAAAGCATCTTGAATTTTTCCTAAACGTATCAAAGTAACACCAAGATTTGTTTGGGTTGTTGCTTCTTCAATGTACATTTGTGGATGTTTTGATAGTACGTGTAAAGCTTTTATAAGAAGGTCTTTTGATAACTCAAAATCTCCCGTTTCCTGATATAATAAGCTGAAATTATTGTAAAGGCTTGCAAACCTTGTATCATAAGCATCCAACGAATCCTCAAATACCATAAGTGCTATTTTATAGTTTTTTTGAGATTCCTCATAAAGTCCAAATGCTCTATATGCATTTGCAACATTTATAAGAGTGGTTGCAAATTCTACTGTATTGCACATACCAATATCATTCATAATTCTTACTACCTGGGTGCAATAATGTATTCCTTTTTCTTGATTACCGCAATCTCTGCAAAATCCAATTAATTCATTTAAAAGGGTTATCACACTAGGGATGTCATCTTCGCCTATAGCTTCTTTTAGCTTTTTGTCTAAAAATTCTTCTATTTTATCAGTCTTATACTTTCCAAACATAGCATCATATTCATCTAATACCTCATTGATATTCATAAAAAGCACCTCCTAAAATGCAGAATAATAGGCAGTCAACCCGCCTATTATTCATAAAATTCACACTATAAGTTAAGTCCATGCTTTGGATTTTGTCCTGTCATAATATTAAGACACTGTATAGCAGCACCCGAAGCTCCCTTACCAAGATTATCAAACTGTGATGAAACTACAACCCTTTCATCATTACCATTTATATATATCCTCATACCATCCCAACCTGAGCATGCATTACCAGAGAGCATATTTTTTTGATCCTCTTCTGCCCCAACTGGCATTACTTTAATAAATTCTGAATCTTCATAATAATTCTTATACAAATCATATATTTCATTTACATTTTTAACGTTATTTAGCATATCCATGTATAATTGAACACTTACTACCATACCACTATAATAGTCTGCTACAATAGGTGAAAACAAAGGCTGTTTTGATAAACCACATATTGCTTTCATTTCTTTTAAATGCTTATGACTTTGTGTAAGTGCATATTCTCTAGGAGCCTCTAACAATACATCTCTGTCCTTTTCTTCATATTCTGCTATCATTTTCTTACCGCCACCACTGTAGCCAGTAATTGAAAATGCACTTACTGGATAATCTTTTGGAAGTACATTTGATGCAACTAATGGATATACCACTCCTATAAAACCAGAAGCATGGCATCCTGGAACAG
Source organism: uncultured Roseburia sp. (assembly GCA_964573715.1). Lineage (GTDB taxonomy): Bacteria > Bacillota > Clostridia > Lachnospirales > Lachnospiraceae > SVEL01. The sequence goes on from CAZNKR010000001.1 coordinate 91,267, forward strand.
CAACTCTTTTACCATTTTTAATTTTATCAAAATGTTCTTTTGATAATTCTGGAAAACCATACGCCCAACCTTCATTTGTTCTATGGGCTGTAGACGTATCAATAATTCTAACCTTTTCATTCTCTACTAAAGAAACCGACTCAATGGCCGCAGCATCTGGTAAACACAAAAATGTAATATCTGATTCATTGATAAGTCTTTTTCTCTCATTAACATCCTTACGTAATTCGGGAGAAATCTTTAAAAGCTCAATATCATCTCTATTCATAAAGCGTTCATAAATTCTAAGTCCTGTTGTACCTTCACTACCATCAATAAATATCTTTGTTTTCATCATATCCTCCATCTAGCATTACATTAATGCATCGTAAGCTTTCTTTTCTTCCATTAGTTTTCCATAAAGTTCAGGAACATTATCCATACTTTTAACACGTAGGATTTCTACTATATCTACAATGATTTGATATAAAAGGGTAAGTCCCATATTTGCAATTACACCCTTTAACATATGTGCATAATCAAAAGCTTCCTGTCATTCTAAATATTTTATTATTCTTCACTTTATGTAACTCCTTAAGCACGTAATTGAATATAAATGCCATATTATAGGTGACACGAAATAAAATCTATTTCAATTTTATCATTATTTATTTAGAATAACAATATTATTTTGGTATTAATGCTGGTTAAATTTATTTTACATTATTGGCAAATTAACCTCTTCATATACTCTAAATATTATTTCATATTTCGTAATTGAGTAGGAGTTTTGCCGTATTCTTTTTTAAAAAGTCTTATAAAATGTTCAACATTTTCATAGCCTACAAACTCAGATATGGTTTCCACTGTCATATTTTCGCTTTTAAGCATTGCCTTTGCTTTTTTAAGTCTAATTGTTCTTACAGTTTCACCAAAGGTTTTTCCTGATTTTTCTTTTATATACTTTGAAATGTATTGTGATGAAAGATGAAATTCATCTGACAATTCATCTAATGTTACACAGGCATAATTTTCTTGAATGTAGTTAAGTATTGAAACCATTCTTCCATCTATTCCATTACTTTTGGCAATAACCTCTATTTGATTTACTGCCACAACAAGACCATTTACGGAAGCTTTTATAATATCAGCATCCATTCCTACACCCCAGTACATTTTACCATTATAGATAATGCCTACATAGGCAACCGCCTTTGATGATGAACCCTTTGTAAGAGCATGCTCTTCATATACTGATAATTCATAGCTTATTCCAAAATATTGTTTAATTGCATTAGAAACCGCATCAAGTCTTCCATTTCCATTTGCTTTAACATTATGAATCTCATTATCATGATTTATAGATATCTCTGCCATAATTCCATCAATTTGTTTAAAATGGCACTCTTCTATTGTGAAATATCTATGGCTATATACATATTTATCTTTAAAAATGTCATAAACTAACATAGGTGAAAGTTCTTTATGCTCGTGGTCTGAAACACCCTTTACCGTATATCCAACATCTTCCTTCATCTTTTCTGGAATGGAAATTTGAAAATTTTGTTTTAATATATATGCTACTCCACCCTTTCCTGACTGAGAATTTATTCTAATTACATCCCCATCATAGGTTCTGCCCACATCCTTTGGATCAATTGGAAGGTATGGCACTGTCCATTTATCCGTTTTCTTATCTTCTCTATAGTTCATACCTTTAGAGATTGCATCCTGATGTGAACCGGAAAATGCTGTAAATACAAGATCACCTGCATATGGCTGACGAGGTGATACAGACATTCGTGTAAGTTTTTCATAAGTATCTCTTATCACTTTTATATTGGAAAAATCAAGAATTGGATCAACTCCATGAGAAAACATATTCATACCTAATGTTACAATATCCACATTTCCAGTTCTCTCACCATTACCAAACAATGTTCCTTCTATTCTGTCGGCACCTGCTAATAAGCCAAGTTCAGCAGTTGCAACCCCGCAACCCCTATCATTATGTGGGTGTAATGAAAGTACTACGTTATCACGGTATTTTAAGTTTTTATTTACGTACTCAACCTGTGTGGCAAATACGTGTGGCATTGCATTTTCCACTGTTGCTGGAATATTAATAATTGCCTTGTTTTCTTTAGTTGGTTCAAAAACATCAAGTACTGCATTACATACTTCTACTGCATAATCAACTTCTGTTCCCGAAAAGCTTTCAGGAGAATATTCAAATGAGAAGTTTCCTTCTGTTTCATCTGCTAATTTCTTAAGTAATTTTGCACCATCCACAGCAATCTTTTTAATTTCTTCTTTGCTTTTCTTAAAAACCTGTTCTCTTTGAGCAACCGAAGTAGAATTATATAAATGAATTACCGCATGTGGAGCACCCGCAACAGCCTCAAAGGTTTTCTTAATAATGTGTTCTCTCGCCTGAGTTAACACTTGAACCGTAACGTCCTTTGGAATCATATCATTATCAATTAATGTTCTCATAAAATTGTATTCAGTTTCTGATGAAGCTGGAAATCCTACTTCTATTTCCTTAAATCCAATTTTAACAAGCATTTTAAAAAACTCTACTTTTTCATCAAGACTCATTGGCTCAATTAAAGCCTGATTTCCGTCTCTTAAATCCACCGAACACCATATAGGTGCTTTATCAATATATTCTTTTTTTACCCAGTCATAGGTTGGCTTAGGTGGCATAAAATAAGTTTTTTCGTATTTAGTGTAATTGTTCATGTAATCCTTCCTTTCCTTTGCATACATATTGATACAAAATAAAAAGCCTCTACAGTCTTTTGACTATAGAGGCGCTTAAATGCGTGGTACCACTCTACTTCATGAAAAATCATGCTCTCATTGATTCATCCTTTCGGAATAAACCTAGATCCTGTAACGGGCATCTCCCGTCTGGCCTACTATTAGTTCAGCCAGAAGCTCCAAGGCGAGTTCGGTAAACTTTTGCTACTGTTTTACACCATCCAACAGTTCTCTTTAAAAGCATCCATCTACTTACTATTCCTCTTCAACACTCTTTATTAAGTTGATATCAAGATAATATCATAGTATTCAAAGTGTGAAAAGGGATGAATTTAATCATTTTTATTGATATTTTTTAATCTGGTATAAAAAAATATTATTAATAATTAATTACTCCAAACTGTACTAATGAATAGAATATAAGAATAATTAATAGGAGAATTGGAGCAATATATTTAATCATTACATTAAATAGCTGCTTTCTTCTAAACTTCTCACCATTTCTTGTTATTTCATCAGTAATAATCTTCGGTCCTAATACCCAGCCAACTAAAACGCAGGTTGTAAATGCAACAATAGGCATTAAAACGCTGTTGCTAAGGTAGTCAAAGAAATCAAGGAATGCCATACCTAAAAGCTTAACATTACTCCATAATCCATAACCTAATGATGAAGGAACACCTAATATTAAACTAATTATTAACGTTCCTATACAAGCCTTTATTCTGCTAACATTAAACTTATCCATTAAGGATGAAACTATGGCTTCCATTACTGATACAGCACTTGTTAATGCCGCGAACAAAACCAATAAGAAGAATACACCACCAATGATTCTTCCTCCTGCCATGGACTGAAAAATCTTTGGAAGAGAAACAAACATTAAGCCTGCACCAGAAGCATTTAATCCAGCTTCACCTTGAAAAGCAAATACTATAGGAATAACAATAAGCCCTGCTAATAGGGCAACAATTGTATCAAATATTTCAATCTGATTTACAGACTTTGTTAGGCTTACCTTCTTATTCGTATATGAACCATAGGTAATCATAATACCCATTGCAATACTCATAGAATAAAACATTTGCCCCATTGCAGCACAAACTGTTTTAAATGAAAACTTATCAAAGTCCGGTACAAGATAATACTTTATACCTTCAAGACACCCTGGAATAAATAATACATATACTGAAACGCCAAGCATCATTAATAGAAGCAATGGCATAAGAATTTTACTTACTCTTTCAATTCCTTTTTCAACGCCAAAAATAACAATTAACATTGTAATAAACAAAAATACAAAAAAGAAAACGAGTGGAGAAACCGTGCTGCCTACAAACTGGCCAAAAAAATCATCCGTTGCCGCAGCCTTTATAGAGCCTTTTGCATATACTAAAACATACTTAATAACCCATCCACCTATTACACAGTAATATGGCAAAATGATTATAGGAATAATTGATGCTATATATCCAACAAATTTAAATTTTTTATTTAGCATAGCATATGCCATAATTGGGCTTTTCCCTGTTTTTCTTCCAATAGCAATTTCTGCCGAAAGAAGTGTAAAACCAAATGTTAAAGCCAACACAATATATACTAAAATAAAAATTCCACCACCATACTGGGCTGCCAGATATGGAAATCTCCAAAGATTTCCAAGTCCAATAGCCGAACTAGCGGCCGCTAATACAAACCCTATTCCTCCAGTAAAACTGCCTCTCTTCTTCTCCATAAATTACACACCTATCTTTCTTTAATAACAGATTAGCTATTATACTCCTTAATAGCATTACCAATTTTTCTCTTCTCATCAGTTCTTCTTTTTCTTACAGCGAACTGTTCCTCAGATACTCTTTTCACATCGGTACTTCTTGAAGATTCACGATTTGGATTTCCTTTGAAATCACTTTTCTTTCTATCGTAGTTCTTCTTTGCTCCTCCGTCCTTAGTATCCTTAAATGCAAAACGGCCATCTCTTCCACTAGTATATCCGCCACGGCCATCTTTTCTTCCGTCATAGCTTCTTCCATCTCTTCTATATGAACCGCTTCTATTATCTCTTCTATCAGAGCTTCTTCCATCTCTTCTATCAGATCCTCTTCCGTCTCTTCTTCCATCACCATAGCCGCCACGGCCTCTGCCATAACTTCCAGAGCCACGAGAATATCTATCACGACTTCTAGGTGTGAATTTTTCGATTATTATTTCTTCTGGTTCTTCGCCCATCTGCATCTTTAAAAATGCAGCAGCTATCTCTAATGCAGCATTTGCATTATTACTTTCGCTTTCTTCAATCTTCTGACTAATCAAAGACATTGCCTTTGTTAAATCTTCATCATTAAGAACCTTAAGTACTTCTTCAAAAATCTTCTCTGCTTTAGAATTTGTAACATCCTTAGCTGTTGGAACTTCACGCTTTGTCATAGTAGTTTTACATACACGTTCAATTTCTCTAATTCTGTATATTTCTTTTCCTACTACAAGTGTAAAGGCTCTACCCTTTCTACCAGCTCTTCCTGTTCTTCCGATTCTATGAACATAATATTCGATATCCTGTGGAATATCATAATTAATAACTGCTTCAACATCATCAACGTCTATACCTCTAGCTGCAACATCTGTAGCAATAAGTATTTGTGTTGTACCATTTCTAAATGAATGCATAACCTTATCACGCTGATTTTGAGATAAATCACCATGTAAGCCTTCTGCAAAATATCCTTTTTTCTTTAAGGAATCGCAAAGTCTGTCTACCATACTCTTTGTATTACAGAAAATAAGTCCTCTTTTAGGATTATAGTAATCTAAAATTCTTCCTACTACCTCTTCCTTGTTATGAGAATTCACTTCATAATAGTACTGCTTTATTGATGGCATTGTAAGTTCCTTAGCTGCCACTTTAATAATTTTTGCATCAGGTTTTAAATAAGTCTTTGTGATTTCTAAAATTGCTGGAGGCATTGTAGCCGAGAATAATGCTGTTTGATGTTCACTTGGAATATCTTTAAGAATCGTTTCAATATCTTCTCTAAAGCCCATGTTAAGCATTTCATCTGCTTCATCAAGAACAAGCATTTTAAGATTTTCTAATTTCAAAGTGTGTCTTCTCATATGGTCCATTATACGACCTGGAGTACCTACAACTATTGACACATTACTTCTAAGTGCTTTAATTTGTCTACCTATATCTGTTCCTCCATATATAGGAAGAACCTTTACTCCATGCATATATCTTGAGAATTTTCTAAGTTCATCTGCTGCCTGCATGGCTAATTCTCTTGTTGGGCATAAAACTAACCCTTGTACCGAATCATTTTTATCGTCAATGTTTTGGATAAGCGGTATACCAAATGCTGCTGTTTTTCCTGTTCCTGTCTGTGCTTGTCCAATAACATCATTTCCTTCTAATAAAACTGGTATAGCTTCAACTTGTATAGGTGTAAGACTATCAAATCCTATCTCCGTAATACTTCTTATAATTTCGTTACTAATTACACTCTCTTCGTTGTTTAATAAATCCATTTTATTCCTTTCTGTGACCTGGTATACATCTACCAGAGTTTGGCATAAATCATTAAAAAATAGCACTCTCGACTGATGAGAGTGCCATGCATGCCTAATCGCCGACTTTAAGAGTAATCTAAACTTGGAATAATGTCAACAAAAATCGAAATAATTTTATTTTTTCTCTTTACATTCAGCTTCATACTCCTTACATTCAACC
>CAZNKR010000002.1:0-74492 GCA_964573715.1 uncultured Roseburia sp.
GTATTTTCCTCACCACAGAAAGGACATTTCATATTTCTTCCTCCTCACTTTCTTATGTTCTTATTTTAAACTAAAACCACACAATGTCAAGGAATTCTAAAAAATGTATAACATGAATTTTCTATGGCTGTAAATATTTTCTCATAGATTTAATTGCACTTTTCTCAAGTCTTGAAACCTGCGTCTGACTGATTCCAACCTCATTTGCCACCTCAACCTGAGTTTTTCCTTTAAAAAAACATAAATCAACAATATTCCTTTCCTTTATTGGCAATCTGTTTATTGCATCTAGTACTTTAATTAATCCAATGCAGCCAATCTGAAATAAATCATCTACATTTTCATCCGTATTACTAAATCTTTTAATAATGCTAAGAACTAATCTTAAATTACCCTTAATAAATTTAACCTCACACATTTACTAATCTACACTTAAATGATTAGCTAATTGCTATGGAAATATTCTCTTAATTACTAAAATAAAAAAAGTTTTACTCCTTGACAATTTTCTTATTATAAACTTATCAAGGAGTAAAACCTAAATTGTGAAGCCTGTTATATTTATCTGTACTGATTTTTCTCCTCTGTACTCATTGATAACTGGGTAATATGTAAAGGATGGATGAATATCTGTTTCAAATCCCATTTTTAATCTACTCATTGTTTCTTCACCATACCTTGTAGTTACCTCATGAATAAAATCTAAATATCCATTAAACATAAGGGCGTTAATTACATATCCTTCACTTTCTATTGTGAATCTACCTATATCTTTATTTGCGCCAATTGAATACATTTTTTTAATATTAATATTTTTCACAGCAAAGGTTGGTTTCTCATTATCTTTTCCAAAAGGTTCTAAAATACTAAGTTCTTTTACAAAATCTTCTGATAAATAGCTAATAGGCAAAGGTACATCTATCCATATTTTTCTAATTAGGTCTTCGCTTGTAAGATTATTCTTGCTATTAAGCATTTCCCTAAGCGTATCAATATTTTCTTTTTTTAGGGAGAGCCCAGCGGCCATTTTGTGCCCACCAAATCTTTCTAAAAGTATAGAGCATTTGTTTAGTTCCTCATACATATCATAGTTTTCTATAGAACGCCCAGAACCTTTAATTATACCTTCACCATCAGTCATAATAAATGTTGGTTTATTATTTTTTTCTCTCACTCTACCTGCAACAATACCAGCAACACTTTCATGTATTTCTGGAAGATAAATTACTAATACCTTATCATCTTCATAATTCTTAGATAATTCTAACGCTTTTCGTTCCCCTGATACAGTAATCTCTTTTCTTTTATTATTAAGTTCTAATAATTGGTTTGCTAAATTAAGTGCATTTGTTTGATTCTTTTCACATAATAGTTTATATCCCAGCTTTGCACTTTCTAGTCTACCTGTAGCATTTAAACAAGGTCCAAGTACAAATCCTATATGAAAAGATGAAATATTTGTTGGGTCTAAATTACATGCCTTGATTAAAGCTTGTAATCCAACATTGTCTACACTGCCAATTTTCTTTAAACCAAGCTTGGCTATAATTCGGTTTTCTCCCTTTAAGCTAACAACATCACCAATAGTTGCAATAGCAGCAAATACAATCATTTCATCCATAAATTCATATAATGATTTTGCTCTATTATCCTTTTTTAGCATTAGCTTTTCATAGACAGCGCACATAAATCTATATGCTATTGCCGCACCACATAAATCCTTAAAGGGATAATTACACTCTGGCTGTTTATGATTTATTACTGCATCTGCCATAACACGTTTGTATTTCTTAATTCCATTTTCCTCACTAAATGGAACCTCATGATGATCTGTAACCACAACTGTAATTCCACAGGCTTTTGCATATTCTATTTCCGAAATAGCAGCTATACCATTGTCACACGTTATGATAAATTCCACACCATCCAATTTTGCTTTATCAATCAATTGCTTATTTATTCCATATCCATCCTTTATTCTATCAGGAATGTCCATAGATACGTTTGGATATAACTTTTTGATTCCACCGGTTAATATGTAGGTTGAACATATTCCATCAATATCATAATCTCCAATTACTCTAATTTTTTTATTTTCTAATATGGCATTAAATAAGAGCTCTACACCCTTATCCATATCTTTAAATAAATTTGGAGATGACAAATCATCTATACTTCCATTAATATAGTTTTTAATATCCTCATCTGTAATGATATCTCTATTTCTTATTATTCTTGCAATCACTGGTGAAATTTCAAATTTATTTGCAATAGCACTAAAGTCAGCTTTTTTTCCATATACCAACCATTTTTCTTTTACCATGTTTATCCTCTGTCATTTTTTATTTCTTACTAGTATATCAATTTTTTCTTTAAATAAAAAGAGCTACCATAAAATATGGTGGCTCTAAATAATTCATAGAAACCAAAAACGAATTATTTCTGATTTAGTTACTTTTTATATCAGCTTTTTTAGAAAATTTATTCTTAACCATAATGTACCATAATGCTCCAGTAATACATACAGATGAATAAGCTCCACTTAAAATACCAACCATAAGAGGTAGGGCAAATTCCTTAATTGATGTAACACCGAAAACATAAAGGGCTGCAACCATTACAAATGTTGTAAATGACGAATAAATAGTTCTTGTAAGTGTCTGAGTGATACTCTTGTTTATAAGGTCCTTAAGTTCACCTCTGCCATTTGCATTAGCCAAATTTTCTCTAATTCTATCAAAAATAACAATAGTAGCATTGATTGAATATCCAAGAATTGTAAGTATACATGCTATAAATGTATTACCAACTGTTGTCCATGAAATTACATAGAATGTAAGTACAACAAGCACATCATGAATTAAAGCTATAACAGCACTTGAAGCAAATCCTAAATCCTTAAATCTTATAAAAATGTATATAAGCATACAAATAACTGAAATAATTACAGCTATTATAGCATCATTTCTCATCTCTCCACTGATTGTTGAGCTTACACTAACTTCATCAAAACTATCTGATAGTGCGCCAAAATCTTTAACAAGCATCTCATGAAGCTTTGTAGAAATAGAAGTATCAAGTTCTTTAGTTCTTATTACAAATTCATTTGTTCCTGTTACTTCATTACCAACTACATCACTATCTCCTGTGATTTTAATAATTTCTGGCAAAATCTTAGTATTAAAATCATCAATTGAGTACTTTTCTTCAAATTCAACTGTTGTTGATAATCCACCTTGAAACTCAACTGAGTAATTAAGTGTTTTATCTTCTGAATTTTGATTTATAACTAAACCAATAATTCCAGACAAAATAACTAACCCTGAAATAGCAAAGCAAATTGCTCTTTTGCTAAGAAAATCAATTGTTTTTCTTTCTTTATATACACCATATAAGCAAACCTTGTTTGCACCCATATGATATAAAAGATATACAAGTCCTCTAGATACAACCATAGCTGTAAACATAGAAATCACAATACCAATTGCAAGAGTCTGTGCAAATCCTTGTACAGGGCCTGTTCCTCTCCACATAAGTACTAATGCTGCTATAAATGTTGTTACATTACCATCTACAATTGCTGAAGTTGCCTTCTTAAAGCCTGTCTTTATAGCACCATAAACATCTGTAGAATGAGCTAATTCTTCTTTAATTCTAGCAAAAATGATTACATTAGCATCAACTGCCATACCAATTGAAAGTATGATACCTGCAATACCTGGCAATGTTAATGTCATATCAAATCCATTAAGAGCTAACAGTTCTAATGGAACATATAAAATAAGTGCTAATGAAGCAACAATACCTGGAATTCTATATACAATAATCATGAATATGCAAATGATAATCATACCAATAATTCCTGCGAATAAACTTGTTGAAATAGCATCATCACCAAGCTTTGCACCAACTACTTTAGAAGTAAGTTCATTAAGTTCTACCTTTAATGATCCAATACGAAGTACTGAAGCTAACTGCTCTGCTTCTTCATATGAAGACATTCCATCAATAGTACATGAACCACCGGTAATTGTTGTTGATACATTAGGGCTGCTGATTACTTCTCCATCATATACTATGTATATTGGCTTACCAAGATATTCTTTTGTAACGTCAGCAAAAGTCTGGGTTGCTTCTGAACTAAATGAAACAGAAACTACAATCTTTTGATTGTTGTTTTCAGTTACGTATCCGGCGCTTGCTTCAACGATATCAGAACCAGTAAGTCTTACTTTTTCTTTATCAGTACCATAATCAGTAACAAACTCAAGAGCTCCTGGTTTACCAAGGCTTTCTAAAACCTTTTGTGCATCTGTTTCTCCTGGAATTTCTACAGTAACTCTGTTGTCACCCTCTTGGTAAACTTGAGATTCAGCTGCTAATTCATTTGCACGAAGCTGAAGCTTGTACACTGTATCAGACATGTCTTCTGCAGAATAATCACCAACTGCTTCATAAGTAATACTTACACCACCCTTTAACTCAAGACCAAGAGTAATGTTCTTTGCGCTACCTTTGTTCATACCTTTGATGGTAACACCAAATATAGTTAATAAACATAATCCAGCAATAACCAAAATACTTAGAATGAACAAAATGCTACTTTTTGTTTTCTTCATTTTTCTTTTCCTTTCTTACTCGGCTAATGCAGCCTTTATCATTATTGCGCACTCTATACGCTTTCTTTGCATTTCACAACCAATATCATAAGCATCCTTTATATCTCCATGGAAATTGTATGCATTTGCATTACATCCTCCACTACAATAATATCTAGCAAAACATTCTCTACATTTTGGTTTTGCGTAAACATTGCAAAGCTTAAATTCATCTTGAATATCTTTACGAACTATTCCTTCATCTACATTACCCATAAGGAATTTTTCATTACCAACAAACTGATGACATGGATAAAAATCGCCCCATGGTGTAACTGCCAAATATTCTGTACCAGAACCACATCCTGAAAGTCTTTTGGCAACACATGGTCCTTGTGTAAGATCAATATTGAAGTGGAAGAAATTAAAGCCTCTTCCTTCCTTATGTCTCTTTATATATTCAACTGCTAACTTGTCGTATTCATCCATAATAATTGGAAGATCTTCCTGCTTAATTGCATATTCTTCGTAATCATCACCTACAACAGGTTCTATAGACATATGTTTAAAACCTAAATCTGCAAAATGCATTACATCCTTTGAGAAATCAAGATTCTTACGTGTAAAGGTTCCTCTTACGTAATAGCTTTTATCTTCTCTTTCTTTTGCAAACTTTACAAACTTTGGAACAATTAAATCATAACTGCCCTTTCCGTTTCTAAAAGGTCTGTTTTCATCATTAATCTCTTTTCGTCCATCAAGACTAAGTACTACATTGGCCATTTCCTTATTTGCGAATTCCATTATATCATCATTAAGTAAAACGCCATTTGTGGTCAATGTAAATCTGAATTTTTTGTTATGTGCTTCTTCTTGTGAACGGCCATACTCTACTAATTGTTTAACAACATCCCAGTTCATAAGAGGCTCACCACCAAAGAAGTCAACTTCCAAATTCACTCTACTTCCAGAATTTTCTATAAGGAAATCTAATGCTTTCTTACCAACATCATATGTCATTAATGCTCTACGTCCATGATATTCGCCCTCTTCAGCGAAGCAATACTTGCAAGCAAGATTGCAATCATGAGCTATATGTAAACACATAGCCTTTACAACTGTTTTACGACTTTTAAAGTCAGTAATATATTTCTCATAAATATCTTCTGTAAATAAAAGTTCATCTTCAAATAACAAAGTTACTTCATCTATTGATTCTAAAACTAGGTTTTCATCATACTTACCACCTAATCTATTTATAATAAATGCAGATATCTGTTCTTTACTTGTATTGTTATTTAATGCCTCTTCATATAGAGGAATTACATCATACATAACATCATCAACAACATGAACTGAACCACTGTTTACATCTAATACAATGTTGTATCCATTATTTTTATATACGTGGATCACAGCTTATCTCCTTTCAAACATCACTTAGGCAGCGAAAAAATATCCGCTGCCTAGTGAAAATAGTCTGTATTGACCAAAATTATTTGTTGTTTTCACAGCTCTGGTTACCAACTGTACAAGATGTCTTGCAAGCTGACTGGCAAGATGTCTGGCATTCACCACAACCGCCTTTAGCCATTGTATTCTTTAAAGTCTTTGTTGTTAAAGTCTTTACATGCTTCATTTTTCGTTCCTCCTTGCATAAAATAAGCTCACTATAGTGTAACACAACAGATTAATATTTTCAACTCAAAAAATCAATCTTATTGTAGCAAAAAAACATTCTTAATATAGTTTAAAATTAAACTTATTGTAGTTAGAAAATCATTCTTATTGTAGTTCCAATATTTAGTTCACTGTCCATTTCTATAGTTGCATTATGAAAAATTGCTCCATGTTTAACTATAGATAATCCAAGTCCAGTACCTCCTATTGCTCTTGAATGGCTTTTATCAACTCTGTAAAATCTCTCAAATACTCTTTCCTTATCAGATTGTCCGATACCTATTCCTGTATCAGCAATTTCAACAATACTTTTATCATCCCTTTTATATAATTTAATGTGAACCAATCCATTTTCTTTATTATATTTAATGGCATTTTCTGTAACGTTATAAATCATTTCACCTAAAATGTACTTTTCACCTGTTACTATTAATGATTTGCCCTCCCAAGTTATAGAAACATTTCTCTTTCTTGCAGTTTGTTCAAGTCTTTCGATTGTTTCTTTAGTAATCTCAAGCAAATCTACATCTTCTAAATCAAACTTTTCTTCTTTTTGTTCATCAAGTCTTGAAACCTTAATAATATCTTCAACTAATGTTATCATTCTATTAGCCTCTGAATAAATAATTTTAGAAAATCTTGACATATCCTCTGGTTTTACAACGCCCGCTTTCATTAATTCTGCATATCCAGAAATTGATGTAAGTGGAGTTTTTAGCTCGTGAGAAACATTAGCAGAAAATTCTCTACGCATTCGTTCTCTAGATTCACTCTCCGTTATTGTCTGGTCTCTAATAAATTCATTTTGCTTTTTAATTCTTTTTAAAAGTGGCTTAATCTCGGCATATATGTCATTTGTTTCTGGATTTTCCAAATCAATATTATTAATTGGATGAACTACTTTATAAACAATTATGTATGAAATTATATCTGCAAAAATAAACACCAATACTGCTATTGTCAATGTAGTTACTATCATCTTAACTATTGATGCATACAAGGTTTCCATTTGTGTGGCAAGTCTAAGGACATTTCCATTCCGTAATAATACGGCATAATAATAGTTTTTCACAGATAGGGTATCTGAGTTTCTCATTGCCGTTCCTTCTCCATATTCAAGAGCCTTCCTCACTTCTTCTCTATCCTTATGATTATCCATAGTTGATATATCTACCTGGCTATCATAAATAGGTGTACCCTGTGCGTCTATTACTGTTATTCTAGTGCCTTCCTTCATTTGAAGGCTTTCTAGATATTCTAATCCATAATTTTCAACTGCAGCTTCAATATAGGTTGTTACCTCTTTAAGATTACCTTTCGCATTCTTTTCATAGCCAAAATATAAAAACAATGTACATAAAAAAGCTGTCAAAAAAATAGCCAGAGCTAGACACTGACTAATTTTTCTGAATATTATTTTTCGCATGGTAAGTTTTTTCTTTTTCATCTTTTACTCCTTACCTATCTTGTATCCAATTCCACGAACAGTATTAATAAGATTTCCAGCTTCACCAAGCTTTGACCTAAGAGTTCTAATATGAACATCTACTGTTCTAGTTTCTCCATCAAAATTGTATCCCCAAATAGTTTCAAGAATCTTGTCTCTAGATAAAACTATATCTCTATTTTCAAGTAATAAAATTAGTAGCTCAAATTCTTTTAATGTTAATGTAATCTCTTTCCCTTTTACGTTAACAATATGTTTATTAACATTAACAGATAAATCTCCAATAACAAACTTTTTTTCTTCCTTAGCATTATCTGTTCTTCTAAGTAGTGCATTAACTCTAGCAACCAATTCCATAATTCCAAAAGGCTTAGGAATATAATCATCTGCTCCAGAATTAAGTCCTAATACTTTATCATATTCGCTTCCTCTAGCTGTCATCATAATAACAGGTAGCTTCTTTAATGTGCTATCTTTTCGGATTTTACCTAATATTGATAACCCATCTTCATCTGGAAGCATAATATCTAGAAGTACTAAATCTGGGATTTCATTATTAATGGCTTTCCAAAAGCTTGCAGCATTTTCAAAGCCAACTGCCTTCATTGACATATTATTAAAGGTATATTCTACTAGCTGTCTAATATTACTATCATCTTCAACTATGTAAATCATGAATTTCTCCCATATTAAGGTAATACGTACTTTTCTTTAAATATACTGTATTTTTCCTTAAAGTCTGCACTATCATGTTTAACAGCATCAAGATACTCATGTGTTTCAAATTCATTATCATTTACTTCAATAAGACATACAGCTACGTTAGAACAATGATCTGATACTCTCTCGAAATTAGTTGTAATATCAGAAAATACAAATCCAAGCTCTATTGTACATTTATTTTCTGTTAATCTCTTAATGTGTCTATTTTTAAGTTCATCACTTAATGTGTCTATAACTTCTTCCATTGGCTCAATAAGACATGCAACTGTCATATCCGACTCTTCAAATACTAATACTGTTGATTCAACAATGTCTCTAATTGCTGTAGAAAAAACCTTTAACTCTTCATTAGCTTCATCTGAGAAAATAAGCTTTTTATCTTTCATCTCCCTAGATGCACCTAAAATATTTACTGCATGATCAGATATTCTTTCAAAATCTCCAATACAATGTAATAATACTGTAAGAAGCTTACTGTCATTCTCGGATAAATTCCTGCTACTAAGTTTTACAAGATATGTTCCAATATGATCTTCATACCTGTCCACTCTATTTTCAAGATCAACTACATCATTTGCAATATCCTCATCATAATGTTCAAGTAAAGACATAGCTTTAAATAAACATTCTTTTGAATGATGAGCCATATTAATCGTTACTTTTCTAGCCTGCTCAATAGCATATGAAGGCTGATCTAAGAAACGAGGATCAAGTGTTTTAAAATCTGTATCGATTTTTTTGGCCTTTTCATCCTCTTTGTCATTTCTAATAGTAAGTCTAGCAAGCCTTTCAAGTCCCTTTGTAAATGGTAAAAGAATAAGTGTTGCACCTATATTAAATGAACTATGAATAATAGCAATACCTGCAGGTCCTGCTACATCATTTAAAAAGTCAAAATCTATAATAAAGTTTATTCCGTAGAAACCAATCATAAATACTGCAGCACCAATAAGGTTGAAATACAAATGTACCAATGCTGTTCTTTTTGCATTTTTGCTTGCTCCAACTGATGAAATCATAGCAGTAACACAGGTTCCAACATTCTGTCCTAAAATGATAGGAAATACCATTGAATAATTTAAAGAGCCTGTAACACAAAGAGCCTGTAAAATACCAACTGATGCTGATGAGCTTTGAATAACAGCTGTAAGTAATGCACCGGCCAAAACACCAAGTAATGGATTTGAAAACATAGTAAGTATGTTTGTAAATTCTGGTACGTCTGCTAAAGGTTTAACAGATGATGACATAGTTTCCATACCAAACATCAAAATTGCAAAGCCTATAAGAATATTTCCTATATCCTTCTTCTTCTCTTTTTTAGAGAACATCACCATAATAATACCAATAACTGCAAGAATAGGTGAGAAAGATGAAGGATTTAATAATTTAATAAAAAAGCTATCACTTTCGATTCCAGATAAAGAAAGAATCCATGATGTAACTGTTGTACCAATATTTGCACCCATTATAATGCTTATAGCCTGAGTAAGCTTGATTATTCCAGAGTTAACGAAACCGACAACCATAACTGTTGTAGCTGATGATGACTGAATCGCAGCAGTAACTAATGCTCCTAACAATACTCCTTTAAATGGATTTGAGGTAAGTTTTTCAAGAATCTTTTCAAGTCTACCTCCCGAAAGTTTAGCAAGTCCATCTCCTAGTGCGTTCATTCCATATAAGAATAATGCAAGTCCACCTAACATCGAAAATACGTTAAAAATATCCATTTTTTTCTCCTAATCTGATAAGTTTTCTTTATCAACCTTTTAAGTATAGCCGTATAAATTGTAAAATGTCAAAAACAATATTGTTAAATCTTCGTAAAATTACTCCAAAGTATTTTCAATATGCTTTCTAAAGACATGAATTTTATCTATTCTATTTTTGTCCATTGCATCTACAACTAATGTTAATTCTTTCGTTTCAACAATATCTCCTACTTTAGCTAATCTATCTAGCTTTTCCATAATAAAACCGCCAAGAGACTCGTAATCATCTGAGCATATCTCATCATTGAGTAAAAGATTTTCATTAAAATCATCAATCTTTGTTAGTCCATCTACTACGAATTCATCTTCATTTACTGTTTTGATATCATCTTCTTCATCAAAATCATATTCGTCACGTATTTCACCAACAATTTCTTCTAATAAATCTTCTAAAGTAATAAGTCCAGCAGATGCTCCATATTCATCTAATACAATAATAATATTAACAGAATCTTTTTTCATTTCTAACATCAATTCAGATAATTTTTTATACTCATATGTATAAAAAGCAGGTCTTAAAAAATCAGTAACCTTAAATTCAACATTCTGATCATAAAATAGAAGATCCTTCATATTGATAATTCCAATAACATTATCTGTTGTATCCTTATATACAGGTATCCTTGTATATCTAAATTCTTTAAAGGTGGACAACAATTTATCGTAGGATACTTCCGTATCCACCATACACATATCAATTCTAGGAATCATTACATCCTTAGCTTCTGCATCACCGAAATCGAATACGTTTTTAATCATCTCACGCTCTTCTCTTTCTATAACACCTTCCTCATGGCTAACATCAACAATTGTCCTAAGCTCATTTTCTGTAATTAGTTTACCCTTTTTATTTGGATTAATTCTAAGCATTAGCATAAATCCATTTGCCAATTTATTAATAATGAAAATAAATGGAGTCAAAATAACCAGCAGTGCATATATGGCTCTCGCATATGCTAATCCAACTTGTTCTGAATATAATGATGCAATAGTTTTTGGAGTGATTTCTCCAAAAATTAATATAACAATTGTTAGAATACCTGTAGCAATACTAATTGCATAATCACCAAAAACTTCTTGTGTAATAATAGTTGCTAGGGATGATGCCGTAATATTAACAATATTATTACCTATTAGTATTGCACTAAGCATTTTTCCTTGGTTTTCAATTACTTTATCTAAAACTTTTGCTCGTTTGTTTCCTTCTTCAATCAACGCTCTGATTCTCATTTTGTTTACTGTTGTAAGTGCAGTTTCAGCAGATGAGAAAAACGATGATAGTAAAATTAAAATAACTAAAAATATTACTTTAATAATTTCACCTTCCATACACATTATTATTTTGTCAAAATGACATACAAAAGAATTATATGTTAATCGAATATTTATGTCAAGAAAGTCATATATTGTATTAACAATCAGATTAGGAGTCTTATGAAATCCTCAACATCCAAAATAAAAAATTTACTATTCATTTTAAAACTAACATGTTTGTCATTTTTACTAACTGCTGTATTCCTACTTATTCTTACTTTTATTGTATATAAAACATATATGAACTATAAAAATATTGCTATTGGAATAATAATAATTTATGCTTTGACAAATATAATATGTGGATTTATTGCCGGAAAGATTAAAAAGAACAAAAAATATTTATGGGGAGCAATTATTGGTATTTCTTATCTTGTATTATTATCTCTTATTTCATTAATTGTAACGAAAGAATTTTTAGGCAATAATGGTATGTGGTTACCTGCTACTCTTGCTACTATTCTCGGTGGTACATTTGGTGGTATGATTTCTTAACCTTTATGATTCAACTATTGCTGCACCGCTTATAAAATATACTCCATATTTTTGATTATCAATTTTTATTGATCTGTTTTCATAGATACATATAAAGGAGTAATCATTTAATGTATTTTTAAAAGCTTCTCCCTCATTAGTAGCAAATAAAAGTTTATTACCAAAATTATCTTCGATATATTCACTTATTTCTTTTACTTTGTTGGGATGAGAAGTATTATTGCCTTCACTATAATTAATTAACTTTGACCACAATCCGTTATGAAATACATAAAACCCTTCTCTTATGGTTAGTACACCTAATAAATAGTTCGACGATAAATAGCTATTAATTGAAGTGTTATTATATAAAATCGCCATATTGCTAAGGAGACATTCACTTAATACTTCTTTATCTATAACTGGGTTACCATCTAAATCTACTTTATTAAAACTTGCCTTTAGTGCACTGTAGGTGATTTCATCCACACAATTGTTGTACATAATATTTTTTAGGGAATTAGAATACAATAGGTCATTTTTAAATGAGAAAATAGAAACAATACAAAAGAAAATAAATGAAAAAATTAATCCAAAATCAATAAGCTTCATTCTTAATACCACCTCCATAGAATAGAAATGGTTCATCATTTTTTTTAATAGTTACCTTAAGATAATCGTTTTCATTAAGATAATATGACCCATCACTGCTTAACCTATCTAATATTTCATCTGTAAAATAATATATATTATTATAGTTTATATTCTCATTATCTTGTGAATACCCATGGCTTGTCCTGATAATTTCAATATTATATCCACTAGCCAACCTTGATACGTTATTTTGAAGCTCATCATATCTAGCTTTACTTATTATTCCTGTGTTTTGAACTTCCTCTACAAAGCAAGTAATCTCGTTTAATAAATAAGTATCTTTAGTTTTATCCACTTCCTTTTGCATATACGTTATAGGTGCAATGAACATAAGATATGCACAAATAAGAATAGCCACAACCTTACCAACAGAATCTTCCAAATCATTACCTCCTATACTCTACATATATTGATGAATCTAATGACATATTAGATGCCTCATTAAAAAAATCATTAAATACAGTGCTAGTATATATAAGAATACTTAGTGCAGTGATGAACATAAACACTCCAAAAGAGACATACATCATTTTAAGTGCATTTTCCATAGTTCACCTATTGTTCAAATACAATTGCTGTAATTACATCATTGGCATCACGAATTATTGAACCATTAAAATTCCCATAAGGATTTATGTATTGATTACTACTTTCCTTTAACGCTTCGCTAACATTTTGAGAACTAGCTTCTGTTATATTTCCATTATTTAAGTCAACTCTGTATCCATAAAATACTTCTGCTTTGTTTGTTTTTACATAGACAGAAAGCTTTTCATTTGAAAATTTCTTTATTACATTTATAACTTCACTACCAGAAACCGTAGCATTGTCATAAATAATCTTATCGCTTTCAGCAAATTCCATACTTAACTTATTTATTTGATTTGTACCTCCTGCTGCTGTATCTTTCGCTTCCCTTGAGATATAAAATCCCAGTGAAATCACAACACAAGTGATTATTGTTCCTGCTGCCAAAATTAAACCTTTTAAACTGTTTTCCATATTTTATCGTATGCTAATGCATACTCTCCTTTCTATATAAATAATCCATCTGACATTTGAATTGCTGACATTCCTTGAATAACAAAGGGAATAATCAATTTAATCATAATGACTAGACACAAGGGTAAAAAAGACAATACCTTTGCAATTGTTGTTTTGTCTGCAATCAATCTTTCATTTTCTTGTTTATGACGGTCTAAAAAATATCTTCTATCCTGTTCTAAATCATTAAATGCTTCGTAAATGAAGGTATCATCACAGGCAATAAAACCATCCATTATACGTTCAAAGGGCCTAAATTGACATTTGTCCTTGGCTTCTTTTAAAACATCTATCCCTTTGTACGTATACTTATCTGAAATTGACTGTAAAATATTTTTGAACACCTGTGCAAATCGTTCCATCTCAGAAATTATTTGTTCTATAGTCACTTTATCCATATGCATCATCATAAGAATTATATTTTGAAATCTAACAATTTCTTCTTCTCTTTCTAAGAGTAACAAGCCTTTTTTTATTTTTAAAATAAAGTACTCTGCAAAAAATACCATTAAAGCTGCTACTATTGCTAGTAAAACAGATGTTAAAGCTGAATAAACCAAACTATATCCATCTAGATTGAAATAAATAATACTAAACAACGAAATAAATGATAAAATGAAAGTTAATACAAAATCAACCAATCTTTTTGTTGTGTATTCTATAAGATTATAACCATACGCAATTTCAGTTAATAACTGATGTATCTTATTACTTCCTTTAATATTAAACCCAATATATGCTCGCACTAAGGTATCAATAAAAGGCTTTTTAGACAATCTTAGTATATGTAGGGATGGTTGATTATTTGTTGTACCGTTTTTTAGCATACATATCAGTTTGTACATAATCAATGCGAATAAGCACAAACCTATTGTTGAAATTATTCCAAACCTTCCCTCAAACACTGTGCTTAACTCTGGAATATTATAGACTGCCCATTTTTCAATTGGTTTAATAAAAAATAAAGGTATTATACATATCCCCTTAAGTCCAAGAAAATTACCATTTATTTTATTTCTTTTTAAAAGTTCAATATTTATTTCTTCTTTAAGATATCCAAGGTTTTTTAAAAATGTTGAACCTGTTTTTGTTTTCTTATCACCGTAAAGCATTACAGTTTCACATAATGAATAAAAGGTTAAAAAGAAATGATTAGGGGATATTTCTAAATAATCCTGCTTATCAAAATAATATGATTCCATTAAACATTCATATATTTTTTGTCCATGAGCAGACATCTCATATTCTGCATCATTAATAGAGTCTATTAATGATTGTTCTAACATTCCATTAAACTGAAATCTAAATTTTACATCCTCAATAAATTTTAATAATTGCATAAGTACCTTGTACTCAAGCTTACTAAACTTTTCATTGATTTTTTCTCCAAAAATAACTGCAACAGTTATACCTATAATTATTGAATAATACAATGAATAGTCCGAAAAGATAAGCATTCCGAAAATTATACATATTCCAAAAAAATATACACTTAATAAATATTCCTCAGTTTTTTTAATAATGGATGACTTGTTTGATGGATATACAATATTAAGCCTATTCATAATACTGAAGGTTAGATTTTTAGTTAGAAAAAACTTACTACTAAACTTGTATACAATATTTTTCATAAAACTCCTCTCTTAGTCTTTCATCAAAGAACCTGCTCATGGCCATGGCGCTTCTTATAGAGAAATTTCCTACTAGCTCATATCTTTGTCCATTATAACGAACAATATCATTGATACTGTATCCTTTTTCACTATCCTCTGGAATAATTTCAGTAATTCTTTCAATATATCTATGACCTTTAATGTCCTTCTCTAAATGTACATCAAAATTAATGGCTTCAGTAACCTGCTCTAGGGCAATCTTTTCATTACTAAAAATATTACAAGCAAGTAATGAATTTCTCATGTATTTTATAAGATTATCTGTGGTTTTTGCATGATGGGTAAATAATGTAAACAAAGAACCAGTCTGAGACATCTGCACTAACCATGCTGCAACAGGATTAGATGCAACCTCACCAAGAATATTTACAGAGCCATCAGTTTTTTTTTGAATATCTAAGCCTTCTTGTCCAGAAACATGATCTGTCTCTCTAAAGGATAAAATATTTCTATCTGGATAAACCTGTCTTAAGTTAAGTTCAAAAGACAGCTCCTGAATACGTAAATTATATGAAGGATGGATAAAACCAATAAGACTCATTAAAAGTGTGGTCTTTCCACTTCCCTGAGATCCTGTTATTCCACATACCTGGCAACCATAAATTAACCATTTAAGCACATCAATAACTACACTAGCTCCATCATCTTTAATTAATTCCTCTATATTTTTTTGTTCTATAGTATCAAACTTTCTAACAAAAAATGCGAAGCTTTCAGCAAACGGAGGTCTTACCACTACAACTCTAGAATGGTCCTTCATTTCATTTACTATATATCCCTTTGCCTTTGATAATTGTCCTGGATTTCCATATCTGTAAATGTTTAAAGCTACTCTTTCTAATTCTTTTTCTGAATTAAAGCTTAAGAAATCAAAATGATATGTCTGTCCTTTAAAAAATACCCATACACTGTTATAAGTATCTTCTTTACCTGATACACCTCCCGAAACGCCCTCTATACGTTGATCTCTAATCTCATCAATAACACCTAAGCCTTTATAGCCTTCATATACCCTTTGAACCAGTATATTAAGCATATCATTGTAATTTAAACGTATATAGCTACTAAGATAAGCGCCGAAAATATCCTCCGCTTCAATCTTGGCATTTCCAGTCTTTTCATACCATCCAAAATCTTCAAACATTTTCTCTAAGCCCCTATTCTTATATTCACAAGAATATTTGTAAAGAAGAATTTCAAATTTGTCTAAACACGACAATTTATTAACGTTATCAAAGGGAATGTAGCTATTGATATTCTCCTGATTAACAATATTGTCAGATAAAATATCCCTAATAACCTCCTTAACAAAACTTTTAGCCTTATAATCTCCTATACCACAATTTTTAAGTGCCATTCTTAATTCACTTTTCTTTTCTTTAAGTTTCTTTAATTCCTCCTCCTTCATACTTAGCTCGTATATATTTGCTCTAAGTATCCCATTTATTTTTTCACTGACCAATTCAATTAGTCTATATATACTATCCTCACGATGCTTCACAAAATCCCGCCTTCTGCAATATCATATTTGTTGCCTTGTATAGTTCGTTAATAAATTCAAAGTTACCATCACTTCTACGGGAATACATACTTTTAGAAATAAATTCAACAACCTTTCCCGCAATAATTGCATCATGAAAATGAATATTATAGGGAATAACGGCTATTCTTTCCTTCGGAATATTATATTTTTTTCTAATTGTAATAATATTCTCATTTGACTCAGAATCATACTTCCCAATTAAAAAAACCGCCTTATCTCTAAGCTTTTCATTAGACAAAATATAAGATAAATCATTAATTCCTTGACATAAATTAATTACGATAACATCTGATTCATCAAGCATTTTACGAGATAACCTTAACTTTCCGTTTAAATTATCAATAAAACTAACATCAGATACTTTTTCTAATATATGGGGTAATTCCTTTGTAAGATAATTTGTAGACTCGTCATCTAGCCCATTTCTAACCTTTTTTGATGAAGGCAAATAATATATATCTGTATTTTTAATGTTCTTAATATGCCCATATACCATTTGATCGCTCACAGTTGCAATACGATGTTTATTAAGTATTTCATCTATACCTTCATTTTGATAATATGAAATTTCATCCTTTATAATATTATCATTACATTTTCCTTCAAAAATTTCTTCTATAGGTTTACTATAGTAGTCATACTGTACAAATAATGTCTTTAATGAGTACACTAAAGAAGCCATAGTTCCTACAGCAAGCATATTTCCGCTAGTGGCACATTTACCAGAAACACCACTCCAAAAAGCTATATTCAATGATACCTCCAACCGGAGAACTAAACTAAAATTTGTCTGAATCAGACTGAAATTTGATAAAATAAGATAAAATTATCTTACATTATTTTTACTATTTTGTAAATACTTCAAATGAATTTATTTTTTAATTTACTTTACGTTTTACTTTCTTTTCAACTCCATTATTGATTTTTGTTACAATATAGATTATTATATCTTTTAATGACTAAAACTTAATATTTTACGGAGGTAATATATGAAACACTTAATAAGTCCATTGGATTTTTCTGTTGATGAACTTGGGAGTTTACTAGACTTAGCAACCGACATCGAACATAACCCTGATAAGTATAAAGAAGCCTGTAAAGGTAAAAAAATAGCCACCCTTTTCTACGAGCCCAGTACTCGTACACGACTAAGTTTTGAAGCCGCAATGCTTAATCTTGGTGGTAGTGTTCTTGGTTTTTCATCTGCAGCATCTAGCTCGGCGGCAAAGGGAGAAAGTGTTTCAGATACAATACGCATGATTTCATGTTACGCAGATATTTGTGCAATGCGTCATCCAAAAGAAGGTGCTCCACTTGTTGCATCTACCAAATCTTCTATTCCAGTTATAAATGCCGGTGATGGTGGTCATCAGCATCCAACTCAAACTCTTACTGATTTAATGACAATCAGATCTTTAAAAGGCAGACTTGATAATCTTACCATTGGTCTTTGTGGCGATTTAAAGTTTGGTCGAACCGTTCATTCCCTAATTAATGCATTAGTTAGATATACAAACATCAAATTTATTCTCATTTCCCCAAACGAACTACGAGTTCCTAGCTATATTCGTGAAAAAGTTTTAGAAGCAAATAATATTACATACAAAGAATTAACCCATATGGAAGATGCATTGCCAGAGCTTGATATTTTATACATGACAAGAGTTCAGCGTGAAAGATTTTTCAACGAAGCTGAATATATTAGATTAAAGGATACATATATTCTTGACAAAGCTAAAATGAAAATAGCTAATAAAGATATGCTTGTTCTTCATCCACTTCCTAGAGTAAATGAAATATCTGTTGAAGTTGATGAGGACCCAAGAGCTGTTTATTTCAAACAGGTTCAATATGGTGTATATGTTCGAATGGCACTTATTCTTACATTGCTAAACATTAAAGTAGATTAGGAGGAACATTATGTTAAACGTAGGCAGTTTAAATGAAGGTTTTGTACTAGATCATATTCAAGCCGGTAAAAGCATGGATATATATAATTATCTAGGTCTTGACAAGCTTGATTGTCAGGTTGCTATTATTAAAAATGCGAAAAGCAATAAAATGGGCAGAAAAGATATTATTAAAATTGAATGTTCTCTAGATGTTATTAATTTAGATATTTTAGGATATATTGATCACAATATTACAGTAAACATCATTCACGAAGGATCGATTGTTGATAAAAATCAACTAAAGCTTCCAAATGAAGTTAAAAATGTTTTTAAATGTAAAAATCCTAGATGTATTACTTCTATTGAGCAGGAGCTTGAACAAGTATTTATTCTTACTGATCCAGACAAGCAAATATATCGTTGCAAATACTGTGAAGAGAAATATTCTAATAATTAAATATTTTAATAAAATATATTCTAATAATTAAATTTACAAATAATTTTTCATAAAAAAAGAGGCCATCAAAATTGATAGCTTCTTTTTTTGTAAGCCTGACTATAAGCCGGGTTATGTTATCGATGATCATCTATCTAGATCTAATGTCACCATTAGATTCAAGCGACCTACCCGAGACAGGCGGGCAACCTTATGTCTCATGTTCGGTCTTGCTTCGAATGGGGTTTACATATGCCCTGCATGTTACCATCCAGGCGGTAGTCTCTTACACTGCCTTTCCACCCTTACCACATAAGTGGCGGTTTATTTCTGTTGCACTTTCCTTAGAGTTCCCTCCACCAGACGTTATCTGGCATCCTGCCCTATGAAGCCCGGACTTTCCTCACCTGCAGCCTTTCGTCTCTGCAGCCGCGATCATCCGTCAAACTTACAAATTCAAACTTTAACATTAACAAAATCTTTTGTCAAGCACATCTAACAAATCATTGCCCATCATTGTCCATTGGATGTTCATTTATCCTCATTGGATCTTATTCTTTATATGTCAAATTGCTTTTAATTATTTTTATAAATCAAAGCAGCCACCACCAACAAACTCTCTTACAAGGGAATTAGCCGGAATTTTCTCTGTGGATATACCCAAGAAATAGTTCAAAAACTTGATTAGTCTGTTTGCTTCATCGTATTCAGGTGATGTACGTGGAATACTATAAAGCAATGGTTCTGCATACTGTTTAAGAACACATAGCTCATAAATAAGTGCAGAATTAAACATAACATCAGCTTCCTCTTGAAATGGGAAAATGTAATTTTCTTCCCCATTTCTAACTGACTGCCATCTTCCTATTGTTTCTGCGGCAGAAGTTCCTCTAGTTCTTGCATCCCTTACAATACGTCTAATCAATCTTGCATCTGTTGTAGGTATTCTATTGTGTTCATCTACATTTAGTGAATTAAGTGCACTAATATAGATTTTAAATTTACTGTTTTTATCAAGAGCATAAGAAAGCTTGTCATTTAAGCAATGTATACCTTCAATTACAAGTACATCATCCTTTCCAAGTTTGAGTTTCTTTCCGTTATATTCTCTTTTGCCTGTTACAAAATTGTAGGTTGGCAGCTCGATGGTTTCCCCTTTTCCAAGGGCAATCATATCTTCGTTAAACTTCTTTACATCTAAAGCCTCAAGAACCTCAAAATTGTAATTTCCCATTTCATCTCTTGGTGAATGCACTCTATCAATAAAATAGTCATCCACAGCAATTGGATGTGGTTTTAATCCAATTGCCCTTAATTGAATGCTTAACCTATGTGAAAATGTAGTTTTACCTGAGGATGATGGTCCAGCAATCATTACATATTTAATATTGTTACGATTCTTTATTTGTTCAGCAATTTCAGCAATCTTTTTTTCCTGTAATGCTTCTTGAACTAATATCATATCTTCAATGTTTCCATTGCATATTTGCTCATTTAATGCACCAACTGTATCAATATCAAGCATTTCACCCCATTGTGTGGCTTCTTTAAGAACATTGTATACCTTTCGTTGTGGTACAAATTCTGGCAATTCTGTAGGTTTTTCCTTCACTGGAAGCTGTAATACAAATCCGTCATCATAGGGAATGAGTTTAAATACTTTTAAATATTTAGTTGATGGAAGCATATATCCATAAAAATAATCTTCATAACCATTAAGTGAATATACATTAACCTTTGAATTGCTTCTAAATTTAAATAATTTTACCTTATCATTCATTTTATGTTTTCTAAAGTTATCTATTGCCTGATGTCTGTCTAAGCTACTTTTGTTAATGGGATAATCTTGTGTTACCATCTGCTCCATATGATTCTGAACCAAATATAACAAATCTGGTGTAATCTCTACCTTGCCATACAATTTACAAAATAAGCCTTTACTTAATGAATACATAATACTTATTTTATCAATATTTGTTCTTCCACAAACATCATAAAAAGCCTTTAACATCAATAATGTTGCACTTCTTTTGTATGTGTCCATTCCACATGTTGTTGCTGTAGTATAAAACATTATTTTTGATGATTCTTCCACTGATTTTGATAATTCAGTTAATTTACCATCTACACTGGCTAAAACAATATCATATGCAAAATTCTTTTGAAAATCTTTTACAATATCTATAAGCAATGTTCCCTTTTCATATTCCCTTTGTTCATCATTAATACTTAATTTAATCATTTCTGACACATTAACCACACCTTTCCTTGACTAGTTATCATAAAAGCTCAATGCCTTATACACTAGTCCTAATTTTAAAATTAATTCCTTTTTTCTATCTGTGGTGTCTGATTTACCATTATCAGGCAATGAATTAATTATCTTTTCAATATTTTCCTTTTCCTTATTCAAATATGTAAAACATACCTCATCATTATTTTTAAGTAATAACCTTCCATATCTTAATTCATAATCTAAATATTTATCCTCCACACCCTTTACCCATTTCATAACCACATAATATTTTCCCATATCCATAACCATTTGCTCATTTACTATTTTATATCCATTTTCACTTAAATATTCCCTAACAAGACTACATTCTGAGTGAGGTGATAATATTAACTCTTTCGCTGTACTTGCTACCTTCCAGCCATTTTTTAATATTTCACAGGTAAGTGCACCACCCATACCCGCAATTAATATGGAATCAGCTTCATTTTCCTTTAGCTTGTAAAGACCATTTGAGAGTCTAACTTCAATCTTTTCTTGGAGATTGTTTTCTTGGATATGTTCCTTTGCTCTTTCAAGTGGTCCTTCATTAATATCCATTGCATATGCATATGGAATAATTCCCGAACCTACAAGGAAAATAGGAATATATCCATGATCTGTTCCTATATCTGCTAGCTTGCTGTTTTTTGTAACAAAGCTTGCAACAAGCTGTAATCTATTTGATAATTTCATTATTCCTCCAAATAATCAATAAGCTTTTTACTTCTACTTGGATGACGAAGCTTTCTAAGTGCTTTTGCCTCAATTTGGCGAATTCTTTCACGAGTTACGCTAAATTCCTTTCCTACTTCCTCCAAGGTTCTAGTTTTTCCATCAACTAATCCAAATCTAAGTAATAAAACTTTTTGTTCTCTATCAGTAAGTGTTCCTAAAACTTCCTCTAGCTGTTCTCTTAGTAATGTAGCTGTAGCAGCCTGTGTTGGTGTTGCTATATGGTCGTCCTCAACAAAATCAGCTAAATGACTATCTTCTTCTTCTCCTATTGGAGATTCTAAAGATACAGGTTCCTGAGAAATCTTACGAATTTGACTAACCTTTTCTACAGAAATATCCATTCTACTTGCAATTTCTTCATCTGATGGCTCTCTACCAAGTTCTTGCACAAGCTGTCTTGATGTTCTTGATAATCTATTAATAGTTTCAACCATATGAACAGGTATCCTAATTGTTCTTGCCTGGTCTGCAATTGCCCTTGTAATAGCCTGCCTTATCCACCATGTTGCATATGTACTAAACTTATACTGTTTGGTATAGTCAAATTTATCTACAGCCTTTAATAATCCCAGATTACCCTCTTGAATTAAATCTAAAAACTGCATACCCCTTCCAACATATCTTTTTGCAATACTAACAACAAGTCTAAGATTAGCTTCCGCCAACTTCTTTTTTGCTTCAAGATCACCGTTTTCTATTTTTTGTGCCAATTCAATTTCATCGGCAGCAGTTAATAAAGGCACCTTACCTATTTCTTTTAGATACATTCTTACTGGATCTTGTGTACTTACACCTTCCATGACTGATAAATCTATTTTATCAACACTTTCTATATCATCATCTACTAAATCCTCTTCAATGATTTCTTCAAGTGATTCTTCATCTGGCTCTTGTAAATCATCTTCAAGCTTTAATATTTCTAATCCATTACTTTTAAGAGTTTCAAATATTTGCTCATACTGTTGTGGTGTGATCAATGTATCTGGAAAGAATCCCGCAATCTGTGGGTATTCAATAACTCCATTATTCTTACCTCCAAAATTTACCAACTCCTGTAATTCTGTTTCAAAACTGTTTCCCAATACATCCATCCTGATAAACCTCCTGCGATTAATGATTTACACTAATTATAGTGTGATATGGATTCTATTCAGTTCATTTTGCTCTTTAATTATCTGTTGTAAAACAGTAATATCTGTAACTGATCGGCTTCTATAATCAATACTGTTCTTTTTAACAGTAATTATCGTATCATTTAGTGTTTTTTCCCTCTCTGTGGCTGTTAGTTCCTCTCTAACTGTGGCATTGAATAACCCCGCTACTTCTGACTGTTCTTCACTATCTTCAAAATGATTAATTATTTTTGCAGGATTAATATATCCAGCTTCAAGTTGTTCATATAACATACTAGCTACTTCGTGATATATTGGAAGTACAAAATCATCAACGGTAATAATATTTTTTGTTTTCCCATATATTCTATTGTCTTCAATAAGCCAGGTTAAAAAGGTCTTCAAAGCCATTCTAACTGAATCATCTTTTTGTTTTTTTATATCACCATTTGGTTTAGGCTTTGTAATTAAGTCCTCTTCCGTAAGGGTAAGTGACATACTATTTACACTCTTTATTAAAGAATCCTTTGGTATGAAAAATTCTTCACTAACAGCATCAATATATACATTTCTTTCTAGCTCATCCCTAAATTCAAGTAATTTTCTAGCTACACTTTGATAAAAAGTCGCCTTCACCTGAGGATCTTTCAAATCAAGTCCTTCTTGCATTTTGTCTATTTCAAAAAGGAAGCTATTTCTGGCACTATCAATTCTTTGCTGATACTCCTTCGTACCTAAAGCTTTAATAAATTCATCAGGATCCTTGTATGGATTCATATTTATTATTTTTGAAGCAAGTCCAACACTTTTACATATTGGAATAGCCCTAAGTGCTGCTTTTACACCAGCTACATCGGAATCATAAGTTAGATACACATCTTTAGTATACTTTTTAATTAGCGCTGCTTGTCTAGGTGTGTATGCTGTTCCTAATGAAGCTACCACATTTGTAAAACCTGCCTGATGTAATGAAATAACATCCATGTAACCTTCACAAATTAAAATATTATCTTTTCTTGATGTTCTAGCAATATTCATTCCATATAAATTTTTACTTTTATCAAAAAGAATGGTTTCAGGGGAATTTAAATATTTAGGTTGTCCATCACCCATTGCTCTTCCACCAAATCCAATCACTCGATTGTTTACATCCATAATTGGAAACATAACTCGTCCAGAAAATTTATCATAAACTGTTTTTTCAGTATATGTAAATAGTCCCGATTCCTTAAGTACATAATCATCATAGCCTTTAGAACGCATATACTGATACAAATCATTAGAGTAATTGGTTGAAAATCCAAGTCCAAACTTTTTAATAGTTTCATCACTTAATCCACGATTAATTAAATAGTCATAACCTATTTTTCCCTTTTCACTCTTTAAAATACGATAAAAATACATTGCTGCTTCTTTATTAACATCCAAAAGTCTTGATTTCAAATCAGCTTTTTTCTTGTCCTCTTCACTATATTCACCTTCTGGTAATGAAACTCCTGCTCTGTCAGCAAGAAGCTTAACCGCCTCTGTAAATGAATAATTTTCATATTTCATAATAAATGTATATACATTTCCACCAGCGCCACAACCAAAACAATAATACATCTGTTTTGAAGGTGTCACAGAGAATGAAGGTGACTTTTCTGAATGAAATGGACACAAGCCAAAATACGTACTGCCCTTTTTTTGTATTTTTACATACGAGGACACCACGTCAACAATATCATTTTTCATTCTTATTTCTTCAATTAAATCATCTGAGTAATACATCTTATTCACCAATAACCTAAAATTTCCAAAATTTAGGTACAAACTCTTCTTCAAATTTACTAACAGAATACTGATCAGACATGCCCGCGATATAATCACAAACAACCTTATCTGGTTTTTCATTTAAATCATATATTAAATGTAAAAATTCATCTGGCAGTTTCTCTATTTTATCAAGATACAACGTATAAAGTTCCATCAGCATTCTTCTTGCTTTGTATTCCTGTCCTTTAGCAACTGGATTTTTATATACACTCTCAAACATAAAGCTTCGCAATCCCTGCATCGCATTCTCCATATGCTTGGACATAATTATTTCATTTAAATCCATACTATTAGATACAATATCACGAATAAGTGTATCTAATCTTTTTTTTGTAGAATTTCCAAGTATATCTGTAAATTCTTTTGGTATATCTTCTTCAAATAAAATCTTGGCTCTTATAGCATCATCAATATCATGATTTATGTATGCAATCTTATCTGACAATCTAACAACTTTGCCCTCTAATGTACCTGGATGCCCACTTGTTCTATGATTAACTATTCCATCTCTGACTTCTTTTGTTAGATTCAATCCTAAACCATCATTTTCTAATAGTTCTACTACTCTAACACTTTGTTCATAATGAGCAAATCCGTACTTACAAACTGCATTTAATGCTCTTTCTCCAGCATGACCAAAAGGAGTATGCCCTAAATCATGACCTAATGCGATGGCTTCTGTTAAATCTTCATTTAACCTAAGTGACCTTGATATGCTCCTAGCAATCTGGGATACCTCAAGAGTATGGGTAAGTCTTGTTCTATAATGATCACCTTCAGGAGCTAAAAAAACCTGGGTTTTGTGTTTTAATCGTCTAAACGCCTTTGAATGAAGGATTCTATCCCTATCTCTTTGATAAACAGTTCTCATATCACAAGGTTCTTCAAACCTGTCACGTCCTTTGCTATCTATACTATGTGCAGCAAATGGACTTAGTAAGTATTCTTCATTCTTTTCTATATTTTCACGAATATTCATCAAAACCCTCCTGCTTTACAACGTTTGTAATGCAATCTCCATCATATTCGTAAATGAATTTTGACGTTCAATTGCAGAAGTAATCTCATCAGAAACAAAGGAATCCGATATTGTAAGTAAACAAGCGGCTTTTTTTCCTAATATTTTAGCATTATGAAATAATGCAAAGCTTTCCATCTCCACGCATAAGCATCCTAAATCATCACGAAGTTTATTGAAATATGTTCCATCTCCTTGTCTGTAAAAAACATCTGACGAATGAATCATACCTTCTTTAACAGTGATATTTAGTGAGTTTGCCGCAGCTTTTATCTTTTGGTTTAAATCAAGTGATGGGTAAGTAATATTATCAGTTAATCCACTTTGTGTTTTAGCAAAAGATGATTCTGAATAAGCGGCTGTTGCTAGTACTACATCATAAATCTTAAGCTCCTTTGTATAAGAACCGGCACTACCTATTCTAATAATATTATCTACATCATACATACTAAAAAGTTCATATGAATATATACCAATAGAAGGCATACCCATTCCCGAACTCATAACGGATACTTTTTTGCCTTTGTATGTTCCTGTATAGCCTAAATTGTTACGAACATCATTAAATAACACAGGATTGTCTAAATATGTGTCAGCTATCATCTTTGCTCTTAATGGGTCACCTGGCATCAATACAGTTTTTGCAATATCACCTATATTGGCATTATTATGTGGTGTTGACATATAGTACCTCCCTTATGCTTTGTCTAAATAAATTTATTTAGACATTTACGAAAAAACTACGTTACATTATATCATATTTTTTTCTACATCGCAAACTGACTATTGTAAAGTTTAGCATAAAAACCATCTTTTTCTAATAATTCCTCATGGTTTCCTTGCTCAATTATATTTCCATCCTTCATAACGAGGATAACATCTGCCTCACGTATTGTTGAAAGTCTATGAGCAACAATGAAGCTTGTTCTTCCCTTCATTAAGGCATTAAATGCTTCTTGTATTTTCATTTCAGTTCTTGTATCAACAACTGATGTGGCTTCATCTAAAATAAGCATAGGAGGCTTAATAAGCATAACCCTTGCTATACATAAAAGCTGCTTTTGTCCTTGAGATAATCTTCCACCATCTTCTCCAATATATGTGTCATATCCATTTTCTAATCTTCTAATAAAACCATGAGCATGTGATGCTTTTGCTGCTGCAATTACCTCTTCCATTGTTGCATCTTCTTTACCCATCATAAGGTTTTCCTTTATAGTTCCAGCTTTAAGCCATGTTTCCTGCAAAACCATACCATAAGCACCACGAAGAGAATTTCTTGTAATATCCTTTACATTGTGACCGGATATTTTAATTTCTCCGCTTGTCACATCATAAAATCTCATTAACAGATTAATTAAGGTTGTTTTTCCACATCCAGTTGGTCCAACAATAGCTATTCTCTGTCCAGGCTTTACCTTTAGATTGAAATTTTCAATCAACTTAACTGATGGAACATAAGAAAAACTTACATTATTAATTTCAACAGTTTGATCTATATCACTTTCCTGCAAAACTGTGGTTTCTTCAGCTACTTCAGGTTCTTCTTCAATAAGTTCAAAAACTCTACCTGCACAAGCAATAGCATTTTGCAGTTCAGTAATTACACTTGATATTTCATTAAATGGCTTTGTATATTGATTAGCATAACTTAAAAAGCTTGATAATTGTCCAACTGTAATAAGTCCTCTAATTGCAAAAAATGCTCCTAAAATTCCTACACCGGAATAAACTAATCCGTTTATAAATCTTGTTGATGGATTTGTCGTTGATGAGTAAAATATTGCTTTTAATGAAACCTTTTGTAGCTTATTATTTACATCATTAAACTTTTGTTCAACATCTTCCTCTTTGCTGTATGCCTTTACAACCTTTTGATTTCCAATCATTTCATCAATAATAACTGTCTGTTCACCACGAATTTCTGATTGAGCCTTAAAAAGCTTATATGTCTTTTTGGCGATAAAATTAGCTACTATCAATGATACTGGAGTAATACATACAACTAAAATTGTTATTCTAAAGTCAATATATAACATAAACAATAACGTTCCGATTATTGTTATTACACCTGAAAATGCCTGAGTAAATCCCAT
The DNA here is from genome assembly GCA_964573715.1 of uncultured Roseburia sp. Taxonomy (GTDB): domain Bacteria; phylum Bacillota; class Clostridia; order Lachnospirales; family Lachnospiraceae; genus SVEL01. The sequence continues at coordinate 28,305 of CAZNKR010000002.1, forward strand.
AAGAAGTCCATCAGCAAATTGATCCACGTCCGTAATTACACGGCTGACTATATCTCCATACTGATGAGTATCAATATATGATAACGGTAATCTCTCAAGCTTAATAAACGCTTCATTTCTTATATCTCTTACTACATTATATGTAATTTTATTATTACAAATATTCATAAGCCATTGTAAAACGGCAGTAAGCAGTATAACAATTACAATTTTTATCGCTATAAGCTTTAATTCTTCAAAATTAACATTTCCTTTTGAAACAATACAATCAATTCCTTGTCCTATTAATATAGGAACATAAAGTGTCAATGCAACAGTTAATGCTGCAAAAATAAGAGACAAAAGGCTTAGAAATGAATAATGCTTAATATATTTGAGTACTTTTTTTATTGTGTTCTTTTGCATTTTAAGCCTCCTTAACCTTGAATTGAGATTCATAAATTTCTCTATAAACATTACAGTTTTCAAGAAGACTCTCATGTTTTCCAATGCCTACAACTAATCCATCATCTAAAACTATAATTTGGTCTGCATACATAATAGAAGCTGCCCTTTGTGATACTATAAATACTGTTGGTTTATAATCTAAATTTCTTATAGCCTTTCGTAAGGCAGCATCTGTAGCAAAATCCAATGCAGAAGCACTATCATCCAAAATAAGGATTTCTGGATTTCTAATAATTGCCCTAGCTATAGTCAATCTTTGCTTTTGTCCTCCAGAAAGATTTTTACCTCCCTGTGCTATCATTTCATCAAGTTTACCTTCTTTTTTCATAACAACATCTGTTGCTTGAGCAACCTCTAATGCTTCCATTATTTCCTTATCAGTAGCATCCTTTTTACCCCACAAAATATTTTCTCTAATTGTACCCTTAAATAAAACAGCTTTTTGTAAAACTATTCCCACCTTGTTTCGAAGTTCATTCTTCTTATAATTTTTGACATTAATACCATTTACATATATATTTCCTAAAGTTGCATCATAAAATCTAGGAATCATATTAACTAATGAAGATTTACCAGAACCTGTACCACCAATAATACCTATTGTTTCACCCTTTTTAACCTTAAAGTTTATATTTTCTAAAGCTTCATCACTTCCATCTGCATACTTTAAGCTTACATTATCAAAGGCAACTGAATAATCCTTAAAATCTTCAAAATTTGAATCTTCTATTGTTTCTTCAACTTCACAATGACTATTTTCATGTTCAAATATACTAGCTACACGATTTCCACTTGCTATGGCCTTAGTTACAAGGATTATTAAATTTGCAAGTTTAATCAATTCAACTAAAATCTGAGACATATAATTTACCAGGGCAACAACAGCTCCCTGAGAAATAATACCATTATCAACTCTAATTGCTCCTGAATATAAAAGTCCAACTATACCAGCATTTACAATAACATAGGTAATTGGATTCATAAGTCCGGAAATCTTTGCAGTCTTTTTTTGCATTGATGTTAAAAACTCATTACTATCTACATATTTCTCAATTTCACTCTCTTCCTTACCAAAAGCTCTTATTACTCTTGCTCCAGTAAGATTTTCCCTGGTCTTTAATAACACATTATCTAATCCAGTTTGTACTTTTTTGAACATAGGGATTGTTACACCCATAATCGTAAATACAACTATACATAGTAATGGAATAATTATGACAAATATTAATGCAGCCTTTACATCCACCGTAAAAGCCATAATCATTGCACCAATAACTATAAATGGTGAACGTAAAAACAATCTAAGAACCATATTCACACCATTTTGTAACTGATTAACATCAGAGGTTAGTCTTGTAATCAATGTGGAAGTTCCAAGCTTGTCTATTTCTGTAAAAGATAATCCCTGAATATGTTTAAACAATGCAGACTTTAGCTCTGTAGAAAAGCCTACAGCAGCCTTAGCAGAAAAGTACTGAGCAGTTATTGAACATATAAGTCCTATAACTCCTAGCCCAACCATTAATAATCCCATATAAATTATATGGGATTTATCATTTTGACCAATTCCTTTATCAATAATTGATGCCATAACTAATGGAACTATAAGTTCAAATGTTGCCTCTAACAGCTTAAAAAGAGGGGCTAATACTGTCTCTTTTTTATAATTTTTCAAATATATAAGTAACTTTTTCATTTTAATTTCCTTTATTTTTTGTATTTAATAACAGGCTTTTGCATTATTTTTTATATACAACAACGCTCTTTTTTGGAATTATTTTTGTATTATTTACATCCCCAAGAATATTATTCTTACATTCAAGCATTGTAGCATCCACATCACTTGTATTTGGATTATAAATAACAATATAATTGTCATTAACTATATAGGAAACTACATTTTTTTTTGCACCTTTTATTTCAAAAAATTCAAGTTTAGTATTGCCATCTACATTAGAAAATTCTGGACAAGCTTTACGTAATCTTATTAAGCTCTTGTAATATTCTATAACATCTCTATTTTTATATGCTCTAGTCCAATCAAGCTTATTAATATCTATTGGTGAATTATAGCTGTCTCCAACACCATATTTTGTTCTAAGGAATTCCTCACCAGCCTGGAAGAATGCCATTCCTGGGGAACTAAATACTATTGCTGCAGCCATTTTATTCATTTTAACAAGACTCTCATTTCTGTCAAATAAATGTTCTTTATCCTCTAAATCAACAATATCAGTAGAAAAAATAAGTTTATCATAAAGAGTGAAATTATCATGGGCTGAAACATAGCTAACCCTATTTTTAAGTGTTAATGACTTTTTAATATCCTCTGTAAAATCAATACTCTTGTCATCCTTTGAATTAATATAAGCCGGTTCATCTTTTTCAAATACACTTCCTTTAATGGCATCGCGTATTGTATCACTAAAAATGCTTATTCCATCTGCTAAATATTTTTCATTGGCAGTAGTTGCAGGAATATATCCTTCCTTCATTGCTGATGGTCCAGCAAGCCAAGGCTCACCATACATAATAATTTCTTTGCCGTCAGGTAATTCATCTAGAGCTTTTCTAATTTCATTCATAGTCTCTGTGTCATGCAGACCCATTAAATCAAATCTAAATCCATCGATATGATATTCCTTTGCCCAAAACTTCAATGAATCTATCATGAATTTTCGGTACATTTCATGCTCTGAACAGGTTTCATTGCCACAAGCAGAACCATTTGAAAATGAACCATCTTCATTTAATCTATAGTAATAGTAAGGCACCGTTTTTTGAAAACTTGTATCTGTATTATATGTGTGATTATATACAACATCTAATACGACTCCAATACCTTCATCATGAAGTGCTTTTATCATTTCCTTATATTCTTTAATTCTAACCCTTCCATCGAAAGGATTTGTTGAATAAGAGCCCTCTGGAACATTATAATTCATAGGATCATATCCCCAGTTAAAGCTATCATCATTTTTAGACTCATCAATAGATCCAAAATCATTAGAAGGTAGAAGATGAACATATGTAACGCCTAAGTCTTTAAGGTAATTAACACATGTTGGAAATTTTGTAGACTCATCTCCATCAAAATAGGTATTCTTACATGTAAATGCAAGATACTTGCCTTGATATTTTTCCTCAATTCCAGAATGTTTATCTGAAGAAAAATCCTTTATATGCAGTTCATAAATAATGGCATCTGATTTTTTGATTTTTGGTTTTTTATCTTTATCCCAATCAATAGGATTAGTCTCAGCAAAATCAACAATCATAGACCTGTTTCCATTAACACCACATGCGTTTGTATATACGTCAACAGTTTCTTTTGTTGTTCCATCAACTGTCACATTATATGTGTAATACTTGTTTTTAATATCCCCTAATTCCTTTGCATCAAAAACAAATACACCCTTTTCCTTTCTTTCTAAAGAATAAGTTCCCTCATGAACTCCTCCTTCCATCTCACTACCTGCTGAATATAGATTAACACTTACTTCACTTGCAGTTGGTGCCCAAACTTTAAATATACTACCATCTTTGTTATATGTGACTCCAAGATCATTTCCGTCATAAATATACTGTTTTTTAAATTCCTCTGAAATAAAATATTTTTTAAGTTCTGCAGCTGTCATAAAACCTCCATACTAGTATAATTTTTCTATAACTTCATACACTCTAAGCAGTTCACCTACACTCCATGCCTGTGCAAAACAGCCCTTAGAATCATGTGGATTCAAACCATCATAAATTTCTGCTATATGTCCAACACAGCCTTCACGCAATCCTGCTTCTAGTCCGTTTAATTCCATCTTTACTACTCTTTTAGCAAATTCTTTGTCCTTTGCCCATCTAAGATAAGCTAGATAATATGCACCCAATGGAAATCCCCAAACTGTGCCTTGGTGATATGCCATATCTCTATCAAAATGCTTTCCACCATAATTAGGTTTAAAGCTTTCATCCATTGGAGATAAGCTTCTAAGTCCTAATGGAGTGTATAATTCTTCAAATACTTTAGTAATTACCTTTTGTGCCATATTTTCATCTAACATTGAAAATGGCATTGAAGCCGCCCAAATTTGATTACATCGAATCTGTGTATCATTTTTTGTGCCTGAATATAAGTCATTAAGGCATTGATTGTCCTCATTCCAAAAACTCTTTATAAAGCTTTCCTTTACCTTCATCGCTAATGTTATACTTGCAACCTTTCTACCTTCAAGCATAACCTCTGCCTTTCTATCATCGAGCATTTTTGCAAAAGAATCCATTACCATAAGTGCATTATACCAATATGCATTTATTTCTACTGGCTTACCGTGTCTTGGTGTTGGAAGAATATCACCAAATCTAACATCCATCCATGTTACCTGGTCTAACCCACCACCTGCTTTTATAAGTCCATCTGTATCCATTTTAATATTAAAATCTGTACCAGCAATATACCAATTAATAATATCTTCTATTACGGGGTATGCTTCCTTTACAAACTCTGCATCTAAGGATGCATTGTAATATGAATATACTGCATTAATATATAATAATGCTGCATCTACTGTGTTATATAAAGGATCATTTTTGCCTTCTGGAAATAAATTAGGCATAAGGCCTTTATTGCAATACTTCATAAAGGTTCTAAGAATACTCTTTGCATCATCAAATTGTCTTGTAGAAATACTACATCCAAAAAGAGAAATCATAGTATCTCTACCCCAATCTTCAAAAAAAGGAAATCCAGCAAGAATTGATTTTCCCTTAGTTGATTCTCTGTAAGTTACATAATCATTTGCTGCAAGCACAAGGGAATTTGCATACTCGTCCTTAAGTCCTGCAATTTTTATTAATTGTTCTTTTCGTGCAATTTCTTCTAAAATAAGAGTATCGATATCATATTTTTCAACATCTGCTTCTGTTAATTTGCTATCTTTTATACTTTGACATTCACAATTATAAATTAGACTATGATTTCCACTACCATTAAAAATAATGTCATGGTTTTTAGCAACTAATCCTAAACCAAATCTTCCATCCTTTGCATCATTATCAAAATATAAATCTTCTATATACTCTGTTTCATAAGAAACAACATCTCCATCGGTAGCAAAAACAACGGAAATACCATTGCTTTGTATTGTTCCTGTAACATTCTTTAGAACACTTTTATTTGAATTGTTTTCATTTATTGCATTGGTGGTACATAAATTATTTTTATCGTTTTTAATTGATATTGAAAATTTTGTCTGATTAGATAATTTACTTCCCTTTCCAATAAACTGGAGCCAAGGCGTAACCTTTAATTGAACCTTCTTTGTACCATGATTAATTATTTCATATTTGATACCAAGGGTATTTTCCTCATGTTTCATAACAATAGTCTTAATAACTTCAACACCCGAAACAACATAATGATATACAGGTAAATATTCAAATGTAAATGAATTCAAATATTTATTACCTGTTTCATTACTACTCTTTGTTACGTATCTTGATGCAGACAATACATATTCCAATTCATCAATAATTAACACATCATATGTGTTTTCTATAATTTGAAATCTTTTATTTGGAGCTGTTTTGGCCGCCATAAATAGTGTATGATCACATCTACTATTATTTCCTGCTATAGTAAGTGAGGAAAACCCACCAAGACCATTTGTAAGTAAATAGCAATTTTCCTCGGCTCTTTCTATATCGTATAAATCATTTTTTCCAAAAATATACTTCATATTTATTTCCTTTCCAAAAAAATCAATACTCATATTCTACTTCTTTTTTAGCTATAAGACAACTAAATACATATAAAAAAGAGCAAAATAAGAGCAAAAAAGACCTTTAACATCAAACTGATGTTAAAGGTCAAAATTTTATTTAATAAATGCAATTCCATAAGGAGGTAATGTGATTACATCTCCGTCTAATTTAACTTCCTGGTCAGTATTAGTAACCATATATTCCACCATCGAAGAATATTCATAGTCATTCTTAGACAATGTTACTTTTTGTTCCTCATTTGAAAGATTACATAAAATATAAATAGTCTCATCATTATAGGTTTTAGAAATAGAACAAACTGTTTCATTATCTAATTCTAAAGACTTTGTGCTACCCTTTGCAATTTCTTCATAGGTACTTCTAATATGAATGATTTTTCGATAGTACCAATAAATTGAATCAATGTCTTCCATCTGTGAATCAACTGGTTCAAATTTACTAGCAACATCAGAATCCATAGCCTTAGGACCAACTGTTGTTACGCCACCTTTAAATGAACTCCAATTCATAGGTGCACGTTTATTTTCGTCCTTATCAGCACCTGAACCTGTCATACCAATCTCTTCACCATAATATACAAATGAACATCCAGACATGATTTGATTAATGGCACCTACAAGTTTCATTTTATCTAAGTCATAGCTAACAAAACCGGAAATTCTACCTGTGTCATGATTACTTACAAACGGAGCATTAACCATATTAGAATTAGACTCTAAATATCCACTTTCTGTTGATTCAAGCTTCTCTGATAAACGTTTTCCATTAGCCGTGTTCAAGCTAGTGATTAATAATCCACTGCTATCACCATAAGCATAATCAAAAATACTTTCTATTCCACTCTTATAGTAATTAGAAATGTTGCTATATGTATCCCAAATTTCTGCAACAATATAAGCATCCTCTCTAACACTTGTAACATATGATTCTATCCAAGACAAAACTTCTTTATTTTTATCTTTATTTCCTGTTGTGTATTCCTTTGATGCATCAAGTCTAAATCCATCTACACCAATATTTAGCCAGTAATCTATAACTTTCTGAAGTTCTTCTCTTACCACAGGATTATCAAGATTTAAATCTGGCATTTCTGACCAAAACACACCCTCATAGCTCCATTCAGATCCAGAGATTTTTATATAAGAACTTTTAGAAACATCCTCTGTTTTCATAAAATTATAGTAATTTGCTTCCGGACAAACTGTGTAATCAGGTTCTTCTCCTGCACCTAAAGACTTATAATAATTTACTGCTGTTGTGAACCACTCATGTTTAGATGAAGTATGATTAAATACAGTATCAATAATTACATTGATATTTCTTGCATGGCATTCATCGATTAAATCCATGAAATCCTCAAGTGTTCCATATTCAGAATCAATGCCATAATAATCAGTAATATCATACTTGTGATAGGTTGTTGAAGGCATTATAGGCATAAGCCATATTCCATTAAATCCCATTTCTTCAATATAATCAAGTTTTGAAATAAGACCTTGAATATCACCAATTCCATCACCGTCACTATCTGCAAATGAGTATACAAATACTTCATAATAATTACGATAATGATCATCGCTAGAGACTTCATATTCCTCTTCATCCCAACTAGCCACATTGTAGTACTCTTGTGGTGTAAGAGATGATTTATCTATTGTGGTTTCTTCCTCTTGTTCTTTTCCACATCCAATAAGTGTTGATGCAGATAACATAAGTAATAAAGATATTGATATTACTTTTTTGATTATTTTTCTCATAAAACCTCCTATTGGTTTAAATAAAGGGAATGTAGTAAACTACATTCCCTAAAATAAGCAATATATTCTTTAGCCTTTAACAGCTCCAGACATACCATCCTGATAAAACTTCTGCATACTAATGAAGATAATTGCAATAGGAATTGAAATTAAAACTGCACCAGCACAGAAACTGTTAAACCACTGAATTACATATTCTTTTTCAAGCATGTTCCATAATCCGATAGCTACTGTGTAATAATCCTTGTTAGTTAAGCAAATAACTTTTGCAAAGATGAAATCAAGCCATGGACCCATAAATGATGTTAATACTGTATAAACAATGATTGGTTTACTAAGTGGAATGATAATCTTTGAGAATACCTGGAACTTAGTAGCACCATCGATACAAGCAGCTTCATCAAGAGTCTTTGGAATAGTATCAAAGAATCCCTTTGCAATATAGAATCCCATACCTGAACCACCGGAATAAACCATAACCAATGCTACTCTGATTAATCCACCAGTTGTAAGACCAAGTGACTTTAAAATATAATAAACTGCTATCATTGACATGAATCCTGGGAATAAACCAAGAATCATACAAATGTTCATAAGAGGTTTTCTTATTCTAAATCTAAGTCTTGACATACAATATGCAACTGATAATACAAAGAATGTAGATATCAAACATACTATAATAGCAATAATAAATGTATTCATAAACATTTTTGGAAAGTTAAGAATAGTAGTTTCCTTAAATAACTTTGTATAGTTGTCTATAGTAAAGTTTTTAGGAATAAGTCTCTTAATTGAAGGACCTTTTTCTGCTCTAAAACTTGTAATTATAACCCATGCTACAGGAGATACCCAAATTAAACCAAGTATCGTAAGGAAGATATGAGTAATAATATTTAGAATCAATCTTTTTACTTTTGCAGATGTATATTCTACACCGCCTGAACTTTTCTTTTTCATTTTATTGGAATCCCTCCTCATCCTTATATGATCCTGTATTTCTGTAAGTAACAAGAGATACAATAGACAATACTACGAATGTCATGATACCAATAACCGCACCTGTGTTGAACTTTTGGTTATCAATTGTTAACTTATACAACCATGTAACCAAAAGATCTGTCTTACCAGCTGAGTTTCCAACAGGAGTTGGAGCACCACCAGTTAATAAGTAGATTACGTTAAAGTTGTTTACGTTACCTGTAAATGTTGTAACTAAGTAAGGAGCTGTAACGAATAACATATATGGTAATGTAATCTTAAAGAATGTTGTGAAAGCATTTGCTCCATCAACCTTTGCTGCCTCATATAAGTCAGAAGGAATATTCTGTAAGATACCTGTTACCTGTAACATTGTGTATGGAATACCAATCCAAAGGTTAACAACGATAACTGTTACTCTGGCCATCATTGCATTACTTAAGAATGGAATATATTGATCTATAACACCGTTTTCAATAAGAATCGAGTTAACAGGACCTGTCTTATCAAGCAATGTTCTTACAATAAGTAATGATACGAACTGTGGAATAGCTATTGATAAGATAAATACAAATCTCCAAAAAGATTTAAAACGTGTACCTTTTCTATTTATAATAATAGCAAGTATCATACCTAATATATAGTTTAAGAAGGTAGCCAATACTGCCCATATTAATGTCCATCCTAAAACTGACCAGAATTCCTTACCTATTGATCCGTTCAAACTAAGAACATCACCAAAGTTTTTAAACCCAACCCAGTCAAATAAGATTAAGTGCTGACCAATCTTACTGTAATTAGTAAAAGCCATACTAATCATATAAATAAGTGGCAAAATAGTAAATACAACAACACCTAAAATTGGAAGTGTTAACAATAATTTATGTAAGTCGTCATCGAATAATTCTTTGATGTCTCCAAAAAAACTGTTAAGACGTTTTCCTTTTTTTGCTAAAACTTGAGACTTATATGCACTCTTTATGCTTTCTCTCCATAAAAGAATAAAGGCGATAATAAGAACTGCTGTAGCCACACCATATAGTAATATAAGTTTTGAATCATGATATTCTTCCGAATAAATGTAAAACTGACCTGTTGGATCAAGTACTTCGCCCTGTTCCAACCATCCAAGTGATGGAAGCATTGATAAATTGTTTGCTCCATATGCAACCATAAACCAAATAAATGCTACTTCTGTTGCTAAAAACAATAAACCTTTAATTATCTGTTTTCTGGCAATATTGCCTAATCCCATTATAACAAATGATAACTTTGTAAAGAAATCACCTTTAATTAACGCTTTAGTTACCGTGTAATCATTGCTGAATTCACGAGCTTTCTTACGCGCTTTGCTCTTTTTTTTCACAATACTACCTCCATAGAATATTTCTCCATGGTGAAACTAATGTAACACCATGGAGACAATTAATCATCTAAATAATTTCTAGAACTAATAATTACTCTAAGTTAGATTTCATAAGATCATTAAATTCTACTACTTTTTCAGCAAAGTTAGCTGATGTAATTTCGCCACCTGTAAGAGCCTTACCAAAGTTCTCTGCTGGTGTCCAGTAGCATTCAGTTGTTAAGTATGTTGGCTGAAGAATAGAACCATTATCAAATGCATCATTCTGAGCTATGAATACAGGATCAGCTTTGAATTTTTCGTCTTCAAGTAATGCTGTATTACAAGGTACAACACCTCTTAATTCGTAATGAGATTTCTGAGCTTCTTCTGAAGCAAGGTACTTAGCTAATGCTACAGCAACCTGCATGTTCTTGCAGTTAGGGTTAATAGCGATAGCCTTTGAACCAGCCATAGCTCTTAACTGTCCGTCACCTGAAGCAACGTCAATCTTAGGGATACCAGCACTTGCGAAGTTATCACCAAGGAATTCCTGAGCTGAATTTAAATCCCAAGAACCAGAGAAAGCTGCGTTAGCCTGACCATCCTGAAGTAAAGCTACACCACCCTGTTTGAAGTTAGGGTTTGCTACTAAGTTAACCATGTATTCAGCTGCGTTCTTAGCGTTGTCGCCATCGAAGTTAATAGCTGGAGCATCTTCTGCGCCGAATGTACATCCTGCTGCAAGGAAGAATGCTTGGTTATACCAAGAGTTTTCAATATCAAATGCTACTTTACCTTTTTCAAGCATTGTGTCTAAAGACTTAACATCATCAGCTGTAAATACTGATGAATCATAGTACATAAACCAAATATTTGTTGTGAAAGGAATACCATAAATAGCTCCATCGTATGAAACTGATTCTACGATTGTTTCTGAGTTTGTATCCTGGATATATGTAGCTGTATCACCAGCTAATTTAGAGATAGCATTTGCTTCTACTAATGTCTTTAACTGATCGTTAGCGAACATATAAACATCTGCTGCTGCTGCAACGTCCTGTGTTACTGTCTTACCAGCATCACCTTCAGAACATGTACCATATGTGAAGTTAATTGTCCACTTTGGATGTTCTGTGTTGAACTGTTCACACATTGTCTGTAACCACTGGCCTTTGTCTTCTGCCTGGTCTTCAGCTGGTGACCATACTGTAAGGTCACATGTAATTTCTTCTTCTTCTGTTGTCTTGTTTTCAGCTACTGGCGTTGTTTTTGATGAATCTTTGTCATCTCCACAACCATAAAGAGCTGTTGCACATAATGCTGTTGTCATTAAAAGTGCTGTTAATTTTCTTGATCTCATAATTTTTGTGTTCCTCCTATTTTTTCAATCGCATACTGCTGATTGTTATTACTGTCTAATTATATGTTTTCAATTCCAAAAAGTATATATCATAAATATTAGAAACGTGTTGTTTTTTTTAAACTAATATGAAAAATATACAAAAATGATGTGTTGATTGAATGTCTTTTTTATAAAAAACGTCAAAAGCTTACTGCTTTTGACGCATTAATTGATATTTTTTAATCAACCTCACCGTTTGTACGGAATTTTTGTGGACTTATGCCATAATACTCTCTAAAACTTTGACAAAAATATGATACATTAGGGTATCCCACTTCTACGCTTATATTAACAATCTTCATATGAGAATTTTCAAGCATTTCTTTAGCATTTTCCATTCGTACAGACTTAATAAATTTACTAAGGTTTTGACCTGTTTCCTTTTTAAAAACACAGCTTAAATAGCTAGGTGCCATATAAACCATCTCTGCAAGCTGTTCTACACCAATCTCTTCTTTATAATGAGAATATATGTATTGTTTAACACACTCAACTTCTCTATGAACAGTCTGAGTATTCTTAGAGAAATTCTCTTCCATACGAATAATATTATTATTCATAATTTCTTTAACAGATGATAAATCCGTGGACCTATAAAGCTTATCCACTTCATTATTAAGCTCGACTTCTCCTACGCTTGGTAATGCTTCATAAAATTCTTTAAGAATATTTGAAAATACAAATTTAATATAAAGCTGAGAGAGATTTGTTTTATTTCCATATCTATTCCATAAGGTTTCAAAATTTTTCTTTAAGGATTCTATATCTTTTAATTTAATATCCTGTTTTATTTGTTTAATAACAGAATCATCATCTGTCTGAACAAAAATTGGAGATTCATCCTTTACTGTTTTTACGAATACCTTGCTACAGCTTTCATAGAACTTTCCTTCCATTAATTCTTCTACTTCTTCCATAGCTATAGACAATTCATTACAATTCTCAATAGTGGAAGAAAGCGCAAGGAAACATTTTCTTGCATACTTAACAGACAGTTTTTTTTGAATTTCATTACAATCATTTAAAATTTCTACTTCTGACTTTTTACTACAATACTTGTCCTCTAATAAAATAACTGACTGTAAAGAGTTCAAATTCAAATAATAAGCATAAATGTTTTTTTCAGAAAGATATTGTGAAAAATCATCCTCAAAAACATCACTGACTTTATTAAAAAACTCTTGTTCAAACTCAATTAAAATAATTCTTTTATATTGATCGTACTCAATAGATGAATCCACTTCTTGACCGTCAACTCTTATTTCGCTTATTTTTTTTCCATAAAGTAAGCTAAATAAAACATATTCTTTAACAAACTCTGTATTAATGTCATTCTGTTCACTAAGATATTTTGATTCCTCGCATTGGTCTAGCGCTAAAGAAACCGACTCAACGAATTCCTTTGTGTCAAATGGTTTATGAAGATAATCTGTAGCTCCGAGTTTAATTGCCTTCTTTGCATCTTCAAATTCATCACTTGCACTAACAACAATAAATTTTAGATTTTCATTGATTTGTTTTAGCTCTTCTACCATGCTAAATCCATCTATATCTTCCATTCTTATTTCAGTAATCAAAATATCAATGGCATTGTTGGCTGCAAATTCCATGGCCGCCATACCGCTAGGAACGGTTTGTACTGCAATATCTAGTGAAAAGTTTTTTAAAATTTTAACCATATTTTCTCGGCTATTTTTGTCTGAATCAACAACCAATAATCTATACATAATCTACCACCATATTTAATATCATTTTTTCAAGATTTGTGTAAATTATATACTATTTATGTTGTTTTTTCAAGTTTTTCTGTTGAAATCATAAATATTTTATATTTTGTTCATATATTCATATTCTTGCTTTTCATATTCTTGCTTTTCATATTCTTGCTATGCATATTCTTGTTATGCATATTCTTGCTATGCAAATTCTTGCTATGCAAATTGCCTACTGAATCGTTCTTACTGGCTTATTACAAAAAAAGAGCCCCATTAATGGGGCTCTTTAATATTTAAAGATTTACTATTTGTATATCTTTTGTTATTAGTTTAATTTCCAGATATCTCTGTTATATTCTGCTATTGTTCTATCTGATGAGAAGAAACCAGCATTTGCAATATTAACTAAAGCTTTTCTAGACCAAGCTAACTTATTTTCATAATCATTGTAAGCAACTTCTTTTGTCTTGATATATTCATTTAAATCAAGTAAAGTCATGAACCAGTCTTTTACAATAAGTTCTTTATGAAGTCTTGTAAGCATTTCTTCATCGCCAACCTTTAACATTTCAGGACAAACGATAAAGTCTACTAATTCTTTAATATGTGCATCATTTGTATAGTAGTTATTTGAAACATAATCAGCCTTAGCGTAATGTTCGATAACCTGCTCTGAAGATTCACCAAATGTATAGATATTGTCTTTTCCAACTAATTCAGCAATTTCAACATTTGCTCCATCCATAGTACCAAGTGTAACAGCACCATTAAGCATAAACTTCATATTACCTGTACCAGATGCTTCCTTTGAAGCAAGTGAAATCTGTTCAGAAATATCACAAGCTGGAATAAGCTTAGCAGCCTTAGATACGCAGTAGTTTTCAACCATAACAACCTTTAAGTAAGGGCTTACTTCTGGATCAGAATTGATAATTGTCTGTAAGCAAAGGATTGTATGAATAATATCCTTAGCAATGATATAAGCAGGAGCTGCCTTTGCACCAAAGATAACTGTGATTGGTGTTGTTGGCTTATTGCCCTTTTTAATATCAAGATATTTATGAATAACGTATAAAACGTTCATCTGCTGACGTTTGTACTCATGAAGTCTCTTAACCTGAATATCGAAGATTGAATTTTCATCAATTTCAATACCCTGTGTTGATTTAATATAATCCTTAAATACAACCTTGTTTTCTTTCTTAATATCAAATAGCTTATTAAGAACTGCTTCATCGTCAAGATACTGCTCTAACTTCTTAAGCTCCATTGCATCCTTCTTGAATCCAGGTCCAATAAGGCTTTCGATATATGCTGCAAGACCTTCGTTACAATGTAACAACCATCTTCTAAATGTAATACCATTTGTCTTGTTGTTGAATTTATTAGGGTAAATCTTGTAGAAATTGTTAAGTTCTGAATTCTTTAAAATTTCTGTATGAAGATAAGCAACACCATTTACACTATATCCATAATGAATATCCATATGTGCCATATGAACTCTGTTTGTTTCATCAATGATGTAAACTGACTTGTCATCAAACTTCGCTCTAACCTTTTCATCAAGAACCTTGATAATTGGAACTAACTGTGGAACAACCTTCTCTAAGAAGCTCATTGGCCATTTTTCAAGCGCTTCTGCAAGAATAGTATGGTTTGTATATGCACATGTCTTAGATACGATTTCAATAGCTTCGTCCTGATCAATACCTTCTGCTGTTAATAATCTAATTAACTCAGGAATAACCATTGATGGATGTGTATCATTAATCTGAATAGCTGCATATTCATATAGATCGTGAAGATTTGATCCTTTAGCTTTTGCTTCCTTAAGGATTAATCTAGCACCATTGCTTACCATAAAGTACTGCTGATAAATTCTAAGTAATAAACCTGCTTCATCAGAATCATCTGGATATAAGAATAATGTAAGATTCTTTTCAATATCTTCTTTGTTGAAGTTGATTGAATCGCCATTAACGATTGTTTCATCAACTGATTCAATATCAAATAAATGAAGCTTGTTTGTTCTGTTTTCATATCCTGTAACAGCAATATCATAAAGTCTTGACTTAACAACGCAATCACCAAACTGTACGTCATATGTTACGTCAGTCTTTGTAAGCCAGCTTTCATTTTCAATCCAAGGATTTGGAGTTTCTTTCTGCTTACGATCAACAAAAACCTGTTTAAATAAACCTAAATGATAGTTAAGTCCAATACCATCACCATTAAGTCCGATACTTGCCATTGAATCAATAAAACAAGCTGCAAGTCTACCAAGACCACCATTACCTAAAGATGGTTCTGGTTCTACTTCTTCTATATCAAAGATGCTCTTTCCGTTTTCTTCTAACTCTTTTTTAATCTCTCCAAAAATACCAAGATTGATAAGATTGTTAGATAAAAGCTTGCCAATTAAGAATTCAGCAGAAATGTAGTATACCTTCTTCTTTCCTTCATTGCTTTCTTTTCCTTGCGCCATTTCCTTTGTCATCTCAAGAAGAGCCACATAAATTTCTTCATTTGAACAGTCACAAATAGCCTTATTGTACTTTTTGTTGCAAAATTCCTGTAACATAGTTACCTCCTAAAAAATTTGGTTTTATAATTAATAGCTACACTGTTTTTCTCAAACACTAGCATTATATTATCATCTAAATACCTATTCTTGTATGATGTTATCGTTTTCTAATACAATTCTATCAAACCAGACACATAAAAGACTCATACGGTCTTAATTCTAAGCTTTTAAGATTTATAGGACTTTGATCGTAATTGCTAATGATAAGTTCTTTAACAGTGAAATTATCCAATTCTACAACCTGATTTTGATCGTAGAAATTACATACAACTAACAGCGTCTCTTTATCACTCTTTCTAAGATAGGCAATAACAGATTCATTTTCCTTTAGCAAAGGAATATATTCACCTTCGTTAATTGACGCAACATTCTTTCTGATTTTAATCAAATTCTTGTAAAAATGCAATACTGAATTATCATCTTTTGATGCTTTTTTAACATTTATGTCTAAATAATTCTCATTAACTAAAATCCATGGCTTACCAGTTGTAAAGCCGGCATTGGCGCTATCATCCCATTGCATCGGTGTTCTAGCATTATCTCTTCCTTTTGCATGAATAGCTTCCATGATTTTATCAGGATTTTCTCCTGCTTTTAGCTTTTCTTCGTATACACCAAGGGTTTCTACATCTTTGTAATCTGAAATATTCTTCCATTTTACATTAGTCATTCCTATCTCTTCACCCTGATATAAAAATGGTGTTCCCTTTAATCCATATAGTAATACTGCTAGCATTTTTGCACTTTCAACACGATAATTAGTATCATTTCCAAATCGAGAAACTATACGTGGTAAATCATGATTGTTCCAAAACAATGTATTCCATCCATCTTTGTACTCTAGCTGCCACTTATCAATGATACTTTTTAATTGTGAAAGTTTAAATGTAGCCAGCTCCCATTTCCCTTTTCCAGGTACTTCATCTAAAGAACTGTGTTCAAACTGGAAAACCATGGATAGTTCTTTATTAGATGGTTTGGTGTATTTTAATGCTATTTGGGTATCCGCCGCCCAACACTCACCAATAGTAACAATGTTTTCTCCATCTCCGTAGGCATTAAAACCATTTACATATAATTCTTTAATGTAATCATGAAGCTTTGGTCCATTTGCACCAATCATCTCATCTGGAATTTTTCCAAGCATCTCAATAACGTCTAGTCTGAAACCACCAACTCCTTTATCAAGCCAAAACTTGATAACATCTGCCATACCTTTTCTAACATTCTCATTTTCCCAGTTAAGATCCGGCTGTCTCTTACTAAAGAAATGCAAAAAATATTGCTTTGTAGTTTCATCAAACTGCCATGCAGAGCCACTAAATACAGAGCCAAGCTCATTTGGTTCTTTGCCCTCCACTGGATCTCTCCAAATGTAATAATCACGGTATTGATTATCTTTTGACTTTTTCGACTCAATAAACCATTTATGTTCGTCTGATGTATGATTAAATACCATATCCATAATTATCTTTATATTACGTTTTTTTGCTTCTTCAATAAGCTTTTCCATATCAGACATAGTTCCAAACTCGTCCATAATATCCATATAGTCTGAAATGTCATATCCATTATCATCATTTGGTGACTTGTATACAGGGCTAATCCAAACAGCGTCAATACCTAACCATTCTAAGTAGTCAAGTTTTGAAAGGATACCATTAATATCCCCAATTCCATCTCCATCAGAATCCATAAAGCTTCTTGGATAAATCTGATATATTACAGCGTTTTTCCACCATATCTCTTTTGACATAAAAACCTCCAATAAAATAAAAAATATTAATAATTTTCACGTTATTATACAGTTATTGTATATAAAACACCTTGCAATTATATCACAAACTATAATATAATACTATTAATTTATAGCTTTTAATAATTTAAATTTAGTGCTATATATTTCTTAAATTTACTGTTTAATATTTTCCGAATTTATTGTTATATATACACAAATTTTATTGTTTTGAGCATTATAAATTTAATGTAATAAATAAAAATATTTATGTTATAAGCAAACAATATAATTCTATCATTTTCAACACTTTAGGAGGTACCTTTTGAATATACTAGAATATGAAAATTATGAAGAAAAGAAAACCCATGGCGAAAGTCAGTTTCCTTATGTAACTTACTGTTGTTCCATTCCTATTGATTTTACCTGTGTTCCAAATCATTGGCATAATGAATTTGAGATAATATACATAAAAAAAGGAAAGGGACTTATCTCAATAGACCTTGACTATTATGAAGTAAAAGAAAAAGATATTGTTCTTATTCTTCCAGGTCAGCTTCATTCTATAGAGCAAGAAGGTATCAATGGTATGGAATATGAAAATATGATTTTTTCTCCAGACCTTTTAGTAGCTAAACACTATGATATCTGCAACAATAACTACTTCACTCCTATGAACAAAAGATTAATACAGCTTCCAAGCATTGTTAATAATGACAATTGCGACTACTATGACAAGCTAGCCTACTGTCTTGATAATATTGATGAAATATGCAAAACCTTTCCAAAAGCTTATGAATTAGCCATTAAGGGCTATCTATTTCAGTTTTTTTCTGCTATTTTCAATAAGGTTCCTAAGGTTTCACTTCCTGTAAAAAAGCGAAAATCCTTAGATAAGCTTAAGCTTATTATTAAGTATGTAGAAAATAATTATGCTAATCTTATTACAATAGAAGAAATGTCAGAATTATGTGGTTTTAGCCAATCTCATTTTATGAAATTTTTCAAATCCAATATGGATGTTTCCTTTATTGAATATTTAAATAACTATAGACTTACAATTGCATCCAGACTACTTATTTCCTCTACATCTTCCATCCTTGCAATTGCACTTGAATCAGGATTTGATAATCTTTCTTATTTTAATCGACTATTTAAAAAAAGATATGATATGACACCTTCTGAATTTAGAAAAATTTATCAAGACTAAAATTTATCAAGACTAAAATTTATTAAAAACAAAAAGCTTTGGACTATATTTGTCCAAAGCTTTTTAATATGTATATCCAAAATGTAACAGTAAAAGCAGATAAAAGTGTTGTTAATACAATTACGCTAGAGGATAATACACCTTCATGATTCATATTTTTCGACATTATAAAACAGCTTGCTGTAGTAGGTGCTCCATACATAATAAGTAAAGCAACCATCTGTTCTGAATTAAATCCAAGTATTGCTGCTATAGGTAAAAAAATAAGTGGTTGAATAATAAGTTTAATTACCGAGGCAGCAATGGTGGGTTTTAGCATCTTTAATGCCTTTGTTCCTTCAAAAGCTGCACCAATTGTCAATAATGCCAACGGAGTGGTTACCTTAGCAAGAGAAGATATAGTTTTGCTCATTATTACTGGTAGTGTAATATCAAAATAAGAAATTAAAACTCCAACAAGAATACTTATAATCATTGGATTTTTCATTACACCTATAAAAGCCTTTTTTAAGGTTTTTCCAAACGTTAAAGAAGGATCTTTTTTAGGAGATTCAAGGGTAAGAATAATAACTGCAAATGCATTATATAGAGGAACTGAACCCACTATCATAAGTGGGCCAACTCCTGCATCACCTTGTATATTTTGTATAAGTGCTATACCAAGAACAGCTGCGCTTCCTCGATATGAACCTTGCACAAACTCACCAATTATGTTTTTATCTTTGATAATAAGCTTTGCTAATATCCATGTAATAACTATGCATGCAATTGTGGTAAAAAAGCAATAAAAAACATATTTAGCTTCAAAGTTTTCTTTTATTCCACAATTCATTAAGTCATTTACAAGTAAGCATGGTAAAGTAACATTAAAATTCAGCTTGTTTGCATCCTTTACAAACTTATCGCCTAACATACCTATTCTTTTTAGTATATATCCAACTACAATGACTAAAAAAATAGGAATTGTAGCGTTTAAGCTAAATATAAGATTAGTCATCTTATTTGCCTTCTTCTACTTCTATTTTTTTAATTTCCTTTGTTCTAATTTCTTTGCAAATATCATCTACAAAAGTACTTAAATCCTTTTGTCCTTCATCGCCTAAAAATCTACTTCTAACTGATACCTTGCCATCTTCCTCTTCTTTTTGTCCAACAACAAGCATATATGGTACACGATTAAGTCTTGAATCTCTTATCTTAAATCCAATCTTTTCTGATCTATTGTCTACACTAGATCTTATGCCATTCTCTTTAAGTGTATCATTTACTTTATTTGCATACTCGGCATATTTTTCTGAAATAGGTAATACCCTTACCTGTTCAGGACATAACCATGTAGGGAATAAGCCTGCATATTTTTCAATAAGCCATGCCAAAGTTCTTTCATAACATCCAAGTGAAGTTCTATGAATAATATATGGACGAACTTTTTCACCATTTTGATCTACATAATACATATCAAATTGTTCTGCTAAAAGCGCATCCCACTGCACAGTAATCATTGTGTCTTCTTTTCCATATACATTCTTTGCATTAATGTCAACTTTTGGTCCGTAGAATGCTGCTTCCCCAACATCCTCTGTAAAGTTAACACCTAATTCTTGCAATATGCCACGAATATGTCCTTCTGTTTCTTCCCATACCTCAGGTTCACCAATATATTTTTCTTTATTAGATGGATCCCATTTTGAAAGATGATATGTTACATCTCCTTCAACACCTAATGTTTCTAAGCAGTACTTAGCAAGTGCTAAACAACCTTTAAATTCTTCTACCATTTGATCTGGTCTAACTATTAAATGACCTTCAGAAATTGTAAACTGACGTACTCTTGTAAGTCCATGCATTTCTCCTGAATCTTCATTACGGAAGAGTGTAGATGTTTCACCATATCTTAATGGTAAATCTCTGTAGCTTTTCTGGCTTGCCTTATATACATAATATTGGAAAGGACATGTCATTGGTCTAAGTGCAAATACCTCTTTGTCAACTTCTTCGTCACCTAAAACAAACATACCATCCTTGTAATGATCCCAATGTCCAGAAATTTTGTATAAATCAGATTTTGCCATAAGTGGTGTCTTTGTTCTGACATATCCACGTTTTTCTTCTTCATCTTCAATCCATCTTTGCAATGTTTGAATCATTTTTTCGCCTTTTGGCATAATTAATGGAAGACCCTGTCCAATAACATCTACAGTTGTAAATAATTCCATTTCTCTACCAAGCTTATTATGATCACGTTTCTTAATATCTTCAAGATATTCTAAATATTCATTTAACTCATCTTTTTTTGTATATGCTGTTCCGTAAATTCTAGAAAGCATTTTATTGTCAGAATTTCCTCTCCAATATGCACCAGATGATGAAATAAGCTTAAATGCCTTTATTGCACCAGTTTTCATAAGATGAGGTCCAGCACAAAGATCTACAAAATCACCTTGCTTGTAAAAAGATAAAACTGCATCCTCTGGCAAATCGCGAATAAGTTCAACCTTGTATGGTTCGCCCTTTTCTTCCATAAACTTTATTGCTTCTACTCTAGTCATTGTAAACTTCTCTAAAACAGTATTTTCCTTAATGATTTTTTTCATCTCTGTTTCTAGCTTATCAAGATCCTCTCTTGAGAATGGATCATGCTCAAAATCATAGTAAAATCCTGTATCAATTGATGGTCCGATTGCAAGCTTAGCATCTGGAAAAACTCGTTTTACTGCTTCTGCAAGAACATGAGATGTAGTATGTCTATATGCTGCTTTACCAGCTTCATCATTAAATGTTAAAATATTAACTTCGCAATCTTTTTCCACAACTGTTCTAAGGTCAACAACCTCACCATTTATTTCTCCGGCACATGCCGCTCTAGCAAGGCCTTCACTAATATCCACAGCGATGTCATATACTGACATTGCCATGGAATACTCATTAATTGAACCATCTTTTAATGTAATCTTCATTTTTTAATCCTTCCTTCTTTTATTTTGATTAATGTGTAATTTAGTTCCCACAAAAAAATAAGTCCTTGCAATAAATTGCAAGGACGATATATACCGTGGTTCCACCTAACTTACTAGATAACTCTAGCTCTCATTGGACTGTAACGAAGTCAACGGACTGGATTGGAGTCTCTCTGAGGTAGTTTTCAATACTAACCAGATGGGATACTCTCAGCAAATGTATCTCTCTCTTTAATCTTTTATAGTATCTACTCGTCTCATCAACGATTTAATTATTCAATTGTGACGATTATAGCATTATAAAAAAATATGTCAAGAACTAGCTATCTATTTTTTTGAACTTGGAGCAGCCTCTGTTTCAACTACTTCTTTGGTTGTAACTGAAGGTTCATCCTTTTTATCTTTATCAGATGATAAAGCTTCATCAACAGCTTCAGTTTCTAAAGGAATGGCTGTATATCCTCTATCAACATCCATATCAGGATCCTCAAAGTCATCATCAAAATCATCATCATCGAAATCGTCAAAATCATAATCATAATCATCATTTTGAGATTTAAATTTCTTGTAAAGTGCCATTGCTCCTGCTCCAGCAACTGCTGCAAAAGCTGTAAATGCTAAAAATTTTCCAAACTTTTTTGCCATGTTAACCTCTTTCTCATAGTTTTTCTATGTCAGTAATTATAAGTATATTGTAATACAATTTTACTCAAAAATAAAGTTTTATTCCATAAAAATTCCATAAATTAATCTGTTACTATTCCATTAAGTTTTGTTAATGCTCTTGGTACGGAATCCTTGGAATTTTTCCATGGTTCATCTTTATATTTGTAATCAAATTTATTGATAAACCACTCAAGCTCTTCATTTATTCTAACCATATTTTCATTATATAGTCGTGTTGTTATTTCCAAAAATTCATCTGCATTCTTTTTGTTTAATTCTTTTGTAGACTGCTCAACAAGTAAAGCGTAATGTTCCATGCAAAATCCATTAGATTTAATATATTTTTCTTTAAATGATGAATCATTTTTCCATAAATGAAATATAGTTGCTATGTATCTTTGAAATACAGGTTCAATTCTATTACATACAAAGCAAGAAGAATTAATATTATTTATGTAATCTAGAAGCTCTTTGTTGTCAGCTTTTTTAAACATACTCTTACTATTTAGATTTGATGAAAGCTTTTGAATATCTTTATTGATTTTATCTGTATGTGTTTTAAGAATCAACGCCATGCCTAATCTATTATTCATTTTTATAAGCTTATCCGCATGCAGCTTACAAAATCCTGTTTTATCAGTCATTGCACGAATATCATCTTCCATATAGCTTGGCCCCATTGTGAATTCAAGAGCGTTTTTTTCTAAAGTATTGTATATATCACAAATCGGACATTCACACTGCTTTTCAAAAACCTCATTTACGGGAATCATATATAATTTTTCTGCCATTACATCACTTTCCTTTCCATGCTTTGTCTAAAGCCACTATACCTTTTATAATTTCATCCTCTGTCATTCCTGCAAAACCTAGAACTACGCGGCTTGAATGTATATTAGATTCTGTACTATTATTGGTATTTTTATCATTGATATTTTCATTATTGGTATTATCATTATTGGTGTTTTCATTATTAATATAAAAGCTTGAAAGTTTGTATATTTTCACCCCTTCTAATCTTGCACAATTCACAAGTTCTTCCTCGTTCATTCCATTATCTACCTCTAATATCAAGTGTACTCCTGCATTCTGACCAGAAATACTTACCTTTGTTTTCATTCCTTTTATTTCTTTAATTAACAAATCATGTTTAAGCTTATATATTGAACGCATTTTATTAAGATGCCTTTCAAAATACCCTTCTTCTATAAACTCCTTAACTATAGTTTGATCTATTCTAGAAACAGTTGAAGAATAAAAGCTCATTACTTCATCATATTTTCTTAATAGAGCCTTTGGCAAAACAATGTAGCTCATTCTTATAGCTGGAGCAATTGATCTTGACAGAGTTCCAATATAAATAACCTTTTCGTCGATATCTATGCTGTTAAGTGAAGGTATTGGTTTTCCCACATATCGAAACTCACTATCATAGTCATCTTCAATTATATATCTTTCCTTCTTTTCAGAAGCCCATTTTAGCAATTCAATCCTTCTCTTAATAGGCATGATCACTCCAGTAGGAAACTGATGTGAAGGAGTAACATAAGCTATATTGGCTAAAGACTTTGAAAGTTCTTCTACAGAAATACCATACTCATCCATCATAATAGTTTCAACATTTTTGTTCATGGAGCAAAACATTAAATAAGCCTGCATATAGCAAGGATTTTCCATAGCTATAGTTACATTACCTAATAATTTAAGAAGAATCATTAATAAGTAATCATTTCCGGCACCCACAATAATCTGTTTAGCATCAGCATCCACACCCCTAGATTCATATAGGTACTTTCGAATAACCTCTCTAAACTCAAGGTCGCCTTTTGAATTACCTGCATTAAACAGCTCTTTATTATCTGCACTTAAAACATTTCTGGTGATTTTTCTCCATGTACTAAAAGGAAAAGCATCTAATGCAATACCACCAATATTAAAATCTATATGATTATTTGATGTAACGTTTTTATTTTTTTGGTTTTTAGTATTATCTTTATTGGATATTTCCATATCAACAAGAAGTTCTATATCAGAAACAAAATAACCCTTACATGGAACAGCCGATATATATCCTTCCGAAACAAGCTGGGCATAGGCCATATCCACAGTACTCCTGCTAACATCAAGATATGTAGATAATCCCCTAGCCGAAGGAAGCTTAGTATTTTTACAAAGTCTTCCTTCCTTTATTTCTGTTTTAATATACAAATATATCTGTTCATATAAGGGCATATCCAATTTGGAATCTAATTGGAAATTTAATTCATTCATTTAATCAAACCTTATTCTGCATAAGTTTTCTAAGTTCTCTAGCTTTATCCTTAAGCTTTGATGAAGCTGCCTTTGCAACCACTAAATCTGATAAAAGCTTAAGTGACTTTGTATAGTCTGCACATTCATAGCCTAGCTCAGCTACTAAGTATACATAAGTCCATTCATCCATACCACATATAGGAAATATTTCCTTGCTCATTGCCACAACAAAGCCTTCATATGCTTTAGAAATATATTGCTTTTCTTCTGCCTTTAGCTTTGTTATAACTTTATCCTTATCTTTGGTACTAGGATCCATATTTTCAGCCATACCTCTTTTTAGCCAGGCTATCTTCAAACATGTATATGCTTTTTCACTAGCCTTGCCTTTTTTTACTACTGCATTGGCAAGGGCAAGCTCGTATCTAAGTATAGCTTCTTCATAAGTATAAACTTCGCTCTTATCATCTACACCTTTAAAAAATGGTGAGATATTTGTTCTTACGTATTTCGCCTGTGGCTGAGTAATACGAGCAAAAAATCTGCTAAGGGAAGCATATCCACAATGGGAACATACTATACAGTCATATTTTATAGGGTCAAAGTCTTCATACTTGGGTCTTAAATCTATATCCGCGCCAATCATTCTAGCTTTTCCTGTACGAACAGCCTTTGACTTAAAATCTGTATCACAAACGGGACATCTATAGGTTTTGTCAAATAGTAAGTCCGATTCATTAATCTTTTTTTTCTCTTCTGCCTTGGCCTTTAATGCTGGAGTAGCATTGCTGCCCTCTTCCTCATATAAATCCATATTGGAAAGCATTCCTAATCCAAGTTTTTCTAGACCTGAGAACATGGAATTCTCTGTCATTTTATCACCTCATAAAGTTATTTTTCGATTTTAAATGAACTTTTCAAAGATACAATTCTGTTAAAAACTAATTGCTTAGAAGTTGAATCCTTACAATCTACACAGAAATATCCATTTCTTACAAATTGAAAGCTTTCATAAGCTTTTGCGTCTTTAAGAGATGGTTCCACATAACAATTCTCAATAACCTGTAATGAATTAGGATTAAGATTGAGTGTACCGTCTTCATTTAATTTTCCTTTTTCTTCATCAACAATATTCTCATATAAACGTACCTGAGCTTTTATAGCTGTAGTAGCACATACCCAATGAATAGTTCCTTTAACCTTTCTAGCATTAAAGCCAGAACCACTCTTTGTTTCAGGATCATAGGTACAATGTATTGTTGTAATCTTTCCATCTTCATCTTTCTCAAAGCTTGTACATGTTACAAAATATGCATTCATAAGACGAACTTCATTACCAGGGAACAATCTAAAATACTTTTTAGGAGGTTCTTCCATAAAATCTTCTCTTTCAATGTAAAGTTCTCTTCCAAATGGAAGCTTTCTTGTTCCTAATTCAGGATTTTCAAGATTATTATCAGCATCAAGGTACTCTATTTCCCCTTCTTTGTAATTGTCAATAACAAGCTTAACTGGATCTAAAATGGCCATAACTCTGGATTTCTTAAGTTTCAAATCCTCTCTAATACAATACTCAAGCATTGCATAATCAGCTGAACTTTGCGCTTTAGAAACACCACATAATTCAACAAAATTTCTAATTGATTCAGGTGTAAATCCTCTTCTTCTAAGTGCGCTAATAGACACAAGTCTAGGATCATCCCATCCATCAACAATTCCATCCTCTACAAGCTTTTTAATATATCTTTTTCCTGTAACAACATTAGTAAGATAAAGCTTTGCAAATTCAATCTGTCTAGGAGGCATTGGATATTCAAGTTCACGAACCACCCAATCATATAATGGTCTATGATCTTCAAATTCAAGAGTACATATAGAATGTGTAACTCCTTCTATTGCATCCTCTATAGGATGTGCAAAATCATACATAGGATAAATACACCACTTATCCTTTGTATTATGATGTGTCATATGAGCAACTCTATATATAACAGGATCTCTCATGTTGAAATTAGGAGAGGCCATATCTATCTTTGCACGTAAAACCTTTTCACCATCACCAAACTTACCATCTCTCATAGCAGTAAAAAGTTCAAGATTTTCCTCTATACTTCTATCTCTATATGGGCTGTTTTTACCAGGTTTATCAGTTGTTCCTCTATATTCTCTTATTTCATCTGCAGACAAATCACAAACAAATGCCTTGCCTTTTTTAATCAGTTTAATTGCTGCTTCATACATCTGTTCAAAATAGTTTGATGCAAAAAATAATCTATCTTCGAAGTCAGCTCCAAGCCAAGCTACATCTTTTTTGATAGATTCAACAAATTCTATCTTTTCCTTTGTAGGATTAGTATCATCAAAACGCATGTTAAACTTACCATTGTACTTACACGCAAGACCATAATTTAATAATATAGATTTTGCATGTCCAATATGAAGGTAACCATTGGGTTCAGGAGGGAATCTAGTTGTTATATGATCATATACACCTTCCTGTAAGTCTTTTTCTATTTCTTGTTCAATAAAATTCTTTGAAACCACTTCTTTTTCTTCCATGGTTTACCTCCTAACATCTAAAAAGTCTCGTACATTATATTCTACAACATATTTATCTGTATTGCAAATAAGTTTTAACCTTATTATCTTGACAATCGCCAAAATTTTGTGTATATTAGCTTATGTTAAAAAGCTGGCATGGCACAGGCGGTAGCGCACTTCATTGGTAATGAAGAGGTCACGGGTTCGACTCCCGTTGCTAGCTTTTTTTATTTTATCAAATTTTAAATCAATTCTTTACTAATTAAATCTCTGTCTTACTATTTCATATGCCAAAACTCCACAGGCTACAGATGCATTTAATGAATCTATATCACCCTGCATAGGAATGGATGCAATGAAATCACATTTTTCTTTGACTAATCTACTTACACCTTCTCCTTCATTTCCAATTACTAGTCCAATTGGTCCTTTTAGGTTTAGCTTATACATAGTATCTCCACCCATATCAGCGCAAACAAACCACATTCCTCTTTTTTTCAAATCTTCTATGGTGTTAGAAATATTTGTAACCTTACAAACTGGTGTATAGTTTAGTGCACCTGCCGATGTTCTTGCAACAGTTGCAGTTAAACCTACTGCTCTTCTTTTAGGTATAATTACACCATGAGCACCTGCAAGATTTGCAGTTCTAATTATAGCTCCTAGATTATGTGGATCTTCAATATTATCTAAGATGAAAATAAATGGATCTTCTCCTTTGTTTTTAGCATTTTCAAAGATTTCATCTATTTCTGCATAGTCATAAGCAGCTGCATATGCAATAACTCCTTGATGATGTCCGGTCTTTGACATTCCATCAAGTCTTTCTTTTGGTACATAATTGATAATGGTATCACCTTTTTTTGCTTCACGTAAAATAGAATTAACAGGACCATCATGACATCCATCTAAAACAAATATTTTATCAATGGTTTTCCCAGCTCGAATAGCTTCCATAACTGCATTTCTGCCTTCTATTGTAAATTCTTCATATCTCATTAATTTGACCTTTCTTCGATAATGTCTAGACCTTTTTTTATTAAATCCATCATTCTATCGCTTTGATTTGACAAGTATAAATATCCAACAAGTGCTTCAAACCCAGTTGCCATACGATAATCGGCAATGGTTGCATTCTTAGCTGAAGTATAGGATTTAGCATTTCGTCCTCGCTTGTAATACCCCATTTCTTCTTCAGTAAGAATATCCATCAATCCTTTGATAATGGTAGCTTGAGCCTGAGCCTTAACCAACTCACTACTCTTTTTATGAAGCTTATTTACCTGGGTATTACCATTTGAAACAACAATTGTTCTAATAATAACTTCATAAACAGCATCTCCTAAATATGCCAAAGTAAGGGGAGAATATGTTCTTAAATCATGCTCTTCTAGGTTCATTTCTTTTGCTATAAAATCAAAAATTTCTAAGCCATTTTCCATTTAACGCCCTCACGTGTATCCTCTAAAACAATGCCTTTTTCTAAAAGTTCATTTCTAATTGCATCAGCCTTTGCGAAGTCCTTATCTTTTTTGGCAGCTTTTCTTTCTTCGATTTTTTCCAAAATGTAGCCCTCTAGTTCTGAATCCACCGTATTTTCTTCCTTACCCACCATAGCAGTAAGATTAAGTGATAGCACCTCATCAAAGCTATTAATTAACTCAAGCTTTGTTTTATCATTTATGTTTGTTTTTAGTAAATCATAAATTATAGTAATTGCCATTGACGTATTTAAATCATTATCAATAGCTTTTTCGAATTTTTCTTTATATTCATTAAAAGCTGTTTCTTCAATACTACCTTCATCCTTTAATTTACCAATAGATTTTACAAGCTTATCATAAGAAATAACAATATTGTCTAATACTTCAAATGAAAATTCAAGTGGCTTACGGTAATGAGAAGAAAGACAAAACATTCTGTAAGCAAGTGGATTATATCCTTTTTTTTCAAGTAATGAAACCGTTAAAAACTCTCCCTTGGATTTGCTCATCTTTCCTTGTTTGTCGTTTAAGTGATGAACATGGAACCAATAATTACACCATTTATGTCCAAGATAAGCCTCTGATTGTGCTATCTCATTTGTATGATGAGGAAAAATATTATCAACGCCTCCACAGTGAATATCCATATATTCACCTAAATGCTTAATAGAAATTCCTGTACATTCAATATGCCAACCAGGATATCCCACGCCCCATGGACTATCCCACTTAAGTTCCTGATTATCAAATTTTGACTTAGTAAACCAAAGTACAAAATCACTCTTATTTCTTTTGTTTGTATCCTCTTCAACATCATCTCGAACACCAACCATAAGTTCCTTTTCTGATTGACTAGAAAATACATAATATTCATCAAGCTTTGATGTATCAAAATATACATTTTCACCTGCTACATATGCATAGCCCTTTTCGACTAAAACACTAACCAAATGAATAAATTCATTTATACAATTGGTTGCAGGTTCAACAACATCTGGTGTTTTAATATTTAGTTTATTCAAATCCGAAAAGAAAGCATCTGTATAAAACTTTGCAATTTCCATAACCGACTTGTGTTCACGTTTAGCACCCTTTAACATTTTATCTTCACCTGTATCTGCATCTGATGATAAATGACCTACATCTGTAATATTCATAACTCTTTTTACATCATATCCTGCATAACGAAGTGTTTTTTCAAGTACATCTTCCATAATGTAGCTTCTAAGATTTCCGATATGGGCAAAATGATAAACTGTTGGCCCGCATGTATACATATTTACTTTTCCGTCAATATTTGGTACAAATAACTCTACTTTTTTTGTTAATGTATTGTAAAAACTTACTTTATTTTCCATTTTGTAGCCTCTCTTCTAATTTTTTTCCACATTCGAATAATTTATCAAGTTTAGCCTTTAACTCAATATTTTCAGTTCGAAGGTTGCAAATATCATTCATAATAGGATCTGGTAAATGTATTTGATCCATATCATTTCTAGGTATTCTTACATTATCCTGTTTTACCACTCTACCTGGCACACCCACAACTGTGGAATTTGGTGGCACCTCCTCTAAAACTACACTTCCTGCACCTATTTTTGAATTTTCACCTATAATAAAAGAACCAAGTATTTTTGCTCCAACACTAATCATAACATTATCTTCAATTGTAGGATGGCGCTTACCTTGTTCTTTGCCCGTACCTCCAAGGGTTACACCTTGATAAATTGTAACATTATTGCCAATTATTGCTGTTTCTCCTATAACTACACCGTGTCCATGATCAATAAATAATCCTTTACCAATAGTAGCTCCAGGATGAATTTCTATTCCTGTTTTTCTTGCTGCTCGTTGAGAAATTAGTCTCGCAATAAAAAAGTGACCATTTAAATAATATTTATGTGCTTTTCTATACTTTCTCATAGCCTTAAAGCTAGGATATAGTAATACCTCTAAATTACTTTTTATAGCAGGATCTCTTTCTTTTATAATAGCTGCCTCTTCTTTGAAGCTTTTAATAAATCCCATTTTGGAACTCCTTTCAAATATTATTGCACAAAAAAAGCCTCTTGTATCTGTATACAAGAGACGAATTATCCGCGGTTCCACTCTAATTAAAGCAATGCTTTCACTTAATGAATGTAACGTTTTCACACGTATTGCACTACTTGGTTTCGCACAATCAGCTCACGAATGCACTTCTCAAATGTCTATCTAAAAACCGCTTACAGCCAATGGCAGTTTCTCTCTATTAGAATTAACAAATGATACTCTTTCGGTCAAAGCCTTTATTTATATACTTATATTAAATTATAATAGTTATTTACTAACTACTATAGTTTATTCACTTAATCAAATTTTGTCAAGAAAAGATTATACATATTCATTATTTGGGAAAACACCATAAATATCTTCTATAGATGTTATATCATTAATTGATATATTAACATCCTCACCTCTCATTGGCATATCCTTTGTAGGTCCAAAAAGTTTAAATTTAAGATCATTTTCATATATCATTATTGGAAAAACATTATATCTAATATATCCTAAATTATACGTAGCAATTAGTTCTTTTAAATGTTTTTTCAAATTATCAACATTAGTATAATTTTTTTCAAGATTTAAATATTCATGACTCATATTTTCATCATAAATATTAAAAACTTTTTCATCTCGTAATAAAGAAAAGCCACTGCTACGATAAATATCCGGAGCAACCGATGGTATAAGATAAATAAGTTTTATTTCTTTTGATAAAAGACTTTTTACAATATATGATATTACTTCATTCATTAAGCCCATTTTACGATAATTTTTATCAGTTGTGACTCCATAAATATATCCTGCATTATAGCATACTTTATCTATAATAATTTTTTTGTAATGAATAGAAGCCATTGATACAATTTTGCCTTCTGTAAATGCAGCTACCGTATCTGTCTTTTTAGAAAATTCTAAAGTATAATAATCCACATACATCTTTGAGTCTTCAAAAGCCTCCATATACAAAGGAATAATATCCGTTTTTTCATCAATATTTAGATATCTTATATCCATAAAGTCACCTCTATAATTGAGTAATTGTATATTTTTTTACTAGTAATTCTGGATTGTATGATAATTTTGCCTTTCTAAGGCCTAAAAGTCCCATATCATCCTCACGATTTACATATCTTGCATCCGGAAAACAATTAATTAAAAATTGTTGGTTAATAAAGTTATACAAACCTCTAATTTTAGGATTAGCTTTTTCTACATGAATGTAGGCAGTTTCTTCCTCTTCGATATATGTTCCAATGGTAAATGCCTCAAGGATATCATCCACATATACACTCATGAGATAATACTTAATCATTTGGCAATTATTCAAAATATATTCTATTCCTTTAAGTTCATAATCATCTCTATTATACTCATCCACTATGCCTCTTTCATCATGCCATCTGTGGAGAAAATTAATGATTTCTTCCTTATCTTCACAACAAGGAATTTTTATTTTGTATCTACCCGCATATTCTTTCATAAAAGCATTAAGATGATTCTTCTTTTTATGAAACCTCTTGCCAGGCAAAGTCATTAATTCTTTTGCATTATACACATAATCAAAATAATCTCTTTCTTCTTCCACAAGATATTTATCTCTAGGCAAATCCAAAATATTTACAGCTTCTTCATCAACAAGATAAAGCTTAAGCTTATGACCCAGCTTGTTATTAAAATAATCCTGTAATTCTTCAAAACAATATTTTAAGTTTTCATTCTTACACAATGGTGTAGATGAAAAAATCTCATTTTTAATTCTGTATATCCACATAAGTCCGTACTCATTAACAAAATAACGTGTTTGGTAATAATCTTTCCACATATAGCAGTCTGTTATTACATTCTCACAGGTACCGGACTTACGCAAACTAAAATAACTTTTAATTTTATCGTAATCTACAGGAATAACCTCCTGTAAATCTTTATAATTTTTATATTCTGTCAAATCAAAAATCTCCTAACTAAGAATTCTTATTACATCCACTGCATCCACTACATCCACCAGTTTTATTAGGGGAGTTTGTAACATCTAT
The DNA here is from genome assembly GCA_964573715.1 of uncultured Roseburia sp. Lineage (GTDB taxonomy): Bacteria > Bacillota > Clostridia > Lachnospirales > Lachnospiraceae > SVEL01. The sequence goes on from CAZNKR010000002.1 coordinate 61,239, forward strand.
ACTACCATAAATGTAATTATCCACTGAACTTAGTAGTGCTATAGATTGAGATGAAACGCCTTCACTTTTTCCTGTAAATCCTAAGCCTTCCTCTGTGGTTGCTTTTATATTTATTTGATTAATTTCAATATGGAGAGCCTTTGCAATATTCTCACGCATAGCCTGTATATATGGAGCCATCTTTGGCTTTTGGGCAATAATTGTTGCATCAATATTATCTATAACATACCCCTCTTTATCAACAAGAGCTCTTACATGTTCTAATAGCGTAATACTAGATATTCCCTTATAAGCATTATCCGTATCAGGAAAATGCTTGCCAATATCACCTAATGCACATGCACCAAGTAAAGAATCCATAATAGCATGCAAAAGCACATCAGCATCCGAGTGACCAAGTAATCCTAATTCATATGGAATATTCACTCCGCCAAGTATCAACTCTCTGCCTTCTACTAACTTATGAACATCATATCCCATACCTATTCTCATATATTAACCTCACTTTTTGTGGTTTTATTTCTTTTTTCTTTGTCAAATATCTTTGACCAATTTATAGCATATACAAATACGTACATAAGTATGCTAAGAGTTATTCCTCCAATAACATCTACAACTGAATGTTGTTTCAAAAACATAGTTGATAAGATAATAAGAATACTCAATATTCCTGAACAGATCTTTATCCAAACTTTATCTTTTAATTTATGACTCTTACACAAAACAATAAATGCACCTACAGAATTAAACACGTGAATACTTGGAAATACATTTGTATTGGTGTCCGCTGTATAGATGAAGCCCATAATTTTGGTGCAAAAATTGTCATTCACAAAAGATTCTACACGAAGATCTTGACCATTTGGCCAAAGTGTACAAATCAGTAAGCAAACTGACATTCCAATGAAAAGATATGCACTAGCATAGTAAAATTCATCCTTTGATGTAAACAAAACAAAAGCCACTACTATGGGAATATATACAAACCAGATAACATATGGGATGATAAACCATTCGCAAAAAGGTATCATATCATCAAATGCAACATGTAAATTTGTAAAATCAGACTGTGGAGTTATAGTTCTTTCTAAAGTATAAAACCATGGAATATATATGAGAATATAAAATAATGTCCATGCGTGACTATATTTTTTAATAAATGCTTTCATAATGTCTCCATCTATATATGATTCCATTTACTTCCAGTTGAAGCAAAGTAAAGTGATTATATCACAACCATTTTTATTAAACAACTTAAGAATAATAAAAATAATATAAAAAAAGCTTGAAACAAAAGTTTCAAGCTTTTAGTCATAAATATGAATGGCTAAGAAGGGATTCGAACCCCTGACACCGCGGGTATGAACCGCGTGCTCTAGCCAACTGAGCTACTTAGCCGCAAATAGTTTAAAGAAATAAGTGGGACCTACAGGGCTCGAACCTGTGACCCTCTGCTTGTAAGGCAGATGCTCTCCCAGCTGAGCTAAGATCCCATTTTTTGCCTCTTCAAACCTGCCTAGGTAGTATACACAATCTGTCCAAATATGTCAATAACTTTTTTGGAATTTTTAATTTACTTTTTAATCCGACTTTTTGAATTTTTAATTAAATCCAAATAATTTCTGTGCCACCTTGTATCCTGCAACGGAAAGCAATCTTCCAAACTTCCCTGGAAGATTCATCCAAATGCCAAGAATAGAAAATCTTAATTTTTTATATATACTTGGATATTCAGCCTTAAGCCAATTCCAAAGTTCCTTTTTCTTTTCAAGATTTTCTGGTGTCTTTGATAGAATAAGCATAATGGATGCAATACACATCATCATATCTAGATATTGCACCATATATTTATTAAGCTTTTCACTTTCCACATTCATTGTTGCATAATCCTCAATCATAATCTTAGCAACTCGAATATGCTGATCAATACGTGAAATCATTACAGACTCATTTACTGACTGATCATCTCTTCCAATGAAGTATCTGTAAAAATCCACATCGATATAACATACTTTTTTTACACTTGGAAGTGGTTTAAATACATAAATATTGTCTACATAAAATGTGTGTTTTGGCAATTTTAAACCACATTCTCTTAAAAGCTCAGTTCTATATATTACAGAATGCATTAAAATGTATTGGGATTTCTTAAAGCTAATCTTTCCATCCCATGAAGTAATATGACGAGCTGCAATCGCTGAACGATAATTCATAACTTTCTTATGTTTTACACCCTGTTTTTCATATACAAAGTTTGATAAAAGCATATCCAGGTTTTTATTATTATCCACCATATATCTAAGAGTTTTTAGTATAGTTGATAATGCTTTTTCATCAACCCAATCATCACTATCTACAACCTTAAAAAATACTCCTGTTGCATTTTTAAGTCCTGTATTAACTGCTTGTCCATGACCACCATTTTCTTGATGAACAGCTTTAATTATTGATGGATGCTCGCTTGCAAGTCTATCAGCGATTTGGGCTGTATTATCCTTTTGTGAACCGTCATCAACAATAATTATTTCCATATCTTCTCCGCCAGAAAGCAAGGTTTCTACGCAATGCTCCATATATTCGGCAGAATTGTAACAAGGTATAGCTACACTTAATAATTTCATTATTTTACAAACTCCTTTACTAAATTGAGTGCCTTTTCTACAATACCATCAATATTATAATACTTGTATTCGGCCAAACGTCCAAGTAAGTGGAAATTCTTGTATTCCGAAACAAGATTAACATATTTTTCATAAATTGCTTTGTTGCTTTCATTCATAATAGCATAATATGGAGTTTCGTCCTTCGCACCTGTATATGCCATTGGATATTCCTTCATAATTGTTGTGCCATTAACCTGCTGACCTGTAAGCTTTTTAAATTCTGTAATTCTGGTAAAATCTTCGCTAACTGTATAATTAACAACAGCTCTTGGTTGATATTCATCCTGCTTAAGGAATGAAAAATCAAACTTTAATGTTCTATAAGGAAGTCTTCCATATTTACAATCAAATAATTCATCTAAAGCTCCAGTATATATAATTTGTCCATTAAATCTTTGATTTTCATAATATATACCATCATTTCTAAATTCCAGAATATCCTTTGCATCCTGTGAAAGCATAATTGTAATATTAGGATTATCTAGCATTTTATCAAACATAGGAGTAAAACCATCTAAAGGCATTCCTTGATATTTGTCTTGAAAATATCTATTATCATTGCTGATAAGTACTGGAACTCTAGCTGTAACAGCTGGATCTACCTGTTCTGGTGTTTGTCCCCACTGTTTCATCGTGTATTTTAAGAAGATGTTTTCATAAACGAAATCAGCAATAGCTCTAATATCTTCATCTTTGTTTTCTCGAAGTTTAAGAATAGGTACTCGTGTGCCAAAACCATATTCTCTAATAAGTTTTTCTTCTAGTTCATCTGCTTTCTTTGCATCATAAACCTTTTTAAGAGTATTTAAATTAAAAGGTACTGGAATATACATTCCATTAAGATTTGCAACCACCTCATGACTATAATCATACCATTTAGTGAACTGAGATAAATATTCGTATACTTCCTCATTATTTGTATGGAAAATATGTGGACCATACTGATGAATAAGTACTCCGTGCTCATCTAAAGTATCATAACAATTTCCACCAATATGATTCCTTTTTTCAATAATAAGCACTTTTTTGCCTTCTTTTGCCATCTTGTTTGCTACAACGGCACCAGCAAAGCCACTGCCAATAATTATAAAATCGTACATCTTTCCTCCACTACTAACTTGCTTTTTTCTTGTGAAATTGCTTTATGACTATAAATATTAATACTGATATTTCAACCAGCATAACTGGTAACTTAAAATACCAATGTTTTGAAATAACAGCACTTACAGGAAAATAGTTTAAAAACACTGCTATTCCATTAGCTGCAATGTGTAAAATAATAGGGGCAACAATAGACTTGTATTCTTCATAGACATATACAATCAACAAGCCTAGAATAAATGTATATATACCTTGTACAAGGTTGAAATGATATACAGCAAAAATCAGTGCACTTATATATGCAGCAATAGTTTTTTCATTAAATTGCTTTAATCTGTTGTATATTAATCCTCTAAACATTAATTCTTCCATTATTGGGCCAAAAATTACAAGTGTAATCAATTGAAGCGGAAGATTTGAAGACATAACATTGGCTGAAGTTTTGCTATAATTACCAATAATACCATCTATAGGTAATAGTGTTACAAGCTTGCTGACTCCTGCCGAAGCAAATGCTCCTATGAGTATGGGAACATACATTTTCTTCCACTCTGTCTTTAATAAGATTTTATTTGAATTCTTATAAAACAAATAGAACATTATTGGTAATGCAATTAAAACAGTTATAAATGTAACTGTCAATGTATTTTTTGCTACAAGACTTTCCATATTATCCACAAAAGAAACACTAGTCTTATAGTTTCCCCCATTTTCTCCAACACTTTTTAGTTGAATAAATAAAGCTGCCAAAGTAAATCCTGCTTGAGCAAATAAATTTACAAATAAATAAATTATTAAGGGAGAAATAACATTTACAATCTTATCAAAAACATTTTCTTGTTTCATATTTTATTATAAGCTATTTAAGCTCAGCCTTTCTAAATGTTACAAATATCACAGCTAGCATAGCAGCAAAGAATACAATACCTACAGAAAAGAATTTGACATAATCAAGTCCTAAAAGAGTATCATCTCCAATTACTGTAAGCTGACCAAGTGGTGTAAACATATAAATATCATATATTTTATCATTAATAGTAGCTATAACAGACAAAATTGATGTACCAAGTAACATAAGAGGCATACAAACACCAATACTTGGTCCAACAGATTTAAAAATAAAAATGATTAGTAAATACATTGAAAGCATAACCACTGACATGAAATATGACATAAAGAACGCGCTAATCATTTCTCCAAAAATTGAAATTGTAAAAGTACATCCAAAGCCACATAATAAAGATGTTCCAATAGTCATTACTGCAACATATATAAAGTAAAACAAGAATAACACAACCATTGAGCTAAGAATTCTTGCAACAACAACTTTTACTCTACTATATCCAGCAGTAATCTGAGCCTGCAATGTTCTGTCAGAAAAATCTCCACCTATTAGTATACACATAACAATTGTAGCAAGCATAATACAATCTGATGAATCTTTTACTGACGCAAAAAATATATCATATCCAGATATTCCACCCATAATGGCTATTAAATCTTCACCCATATCCAGATTAGAAATAACACCATATACAGCAACATTCATAACACATAAGAAAATACAAATAATCAATGTAATTTTAAATGCTAATGAAGCTTTAAGCTTAATTAACTCAATTTTAAATAATTTACTCATGAGCTGCACCTCCTAATAATTCCATGAAATATTCTTCAAGGCTTTCTCCCGAAATATTCAAATATATTACTAAAATCTTGTTATCCATCATTGCTTGAGCCACATCATGAATTCTGTCTATGTAGTCATATATTTTTATTATATTATTATTTTCGATTTTGTAATTAGTAGAATGAAGCACATTTTCTACAACAGCTTGTGCTCCCTTTACATCTTCCACCTGCATTACAACAGCTCTTTGGCATTTATCATCAAGCTGTGCACGGGATAATTTTTCAACAATTCTTCCCTTATTAATAATAACATAATCAGTTGCAAAATGATATAATTCGGATAAAATATGGCTTGAAATAAGTATTGTAATCTTTCTTTCGTTATTAAGTTTGATTAATAACTGTCTAATTTCTACAATACCCTTTGGATCAAGTCCATTAATTGGTTCATCAAGAATTAATAGCTCTGGATTATTTACCAAACACATAGCAATGCCAAGTCTCTGACGCATTCCTAGAGAAAAATCTTTTACCTTTCTATTTCCCCAGTCTCTTAATCCAACTAATTCTAATAACTCATCTGCCAAATTAGGATTTTTAATTCCATAAAGAGTTTTTTGTATCTCAATATTCTTTTTTGCTGTAATCTTCATATATAAGGCAGGTGATTCAACCATTGCACCTATCTTTTTTCTACCTTCTGATATTCCTTTAGGCGAATTATCTCCGTACATCGATATTGTTCCTGCATTTGGAATAGCTACACCAGCAATCATTCTAATAATTGTGGTCTTTCCAGCGCCATTTTGTCCTATAAAACCGTAGATTTTACCCTTTTTTAGTTCAAACGAAGCATTATCAACCGCTTTGAAGTTCTTGTAGGTTTTTGTAACCTGATCAAGTTTTAAAATAACTTCTTCCATATTTCCTCCTACTATTTTGAAGTGATATGACCAATATTTTTAATTAACACTGAAATCGTACCATCTCCATTTGTAATAAATTCAATGCTATCAGTAGTATTATATTGTTCCATTGGTATTTTTATTTCTATACCTGTGTCTGTCTTTAGGAACTGTTTTTCAAACTTTCTAGTGGTAGCTTCATTCTGAGGAATAATCTCTTCTTCCTCTTTAATATTATATTTTTCAATCTTCTCTTTGAATTTTTCTTTTAGTTCTGTTTTATCTTCAAAAATCTTGTCACAAACCTCAGGTATACTGATTGAACCTTGAGCAGTTATTTCTTCATGAATTACACTTTTTGCTTTCATCTTTTCTTTAAGTTGTTCAGATTCTTCGAAATACTCTTTTTGTACGTTTTCTATTGCTTTTTCAACAATAGAAAGTTTTGTTTTTTGAGAAAGATTTGATGTACAATTCAAAAATAATTTTGAAAAATAATTCTCTTTTTTCCCATTAATATCATACTTCTTTTCAATTATCTTTAATCTATAGTCAGTAAGATTAATGATTGCAGCTTCTAAAAGCTTTTGACCTTCACCTGGCAAAATGGATCTATATTTAGTGATAGAATTGCTATTTCCCTCTTCATCGCTAAGTGTTGTATGCATATATGACTCCTTATAGTTCATCTTAAGAAGTGCCAAATGCATTATTTGATTAATTTCAAAACATACAACTAATAAATCTGCACAGGGAATATCAATATTGGAATTCATTATACCATATAGTTTCTCGGAGATTTTTTTGCTAAAAGCAACAAAGTCTAAACCTCCATTATTAGTTTCCTCTATAAGTGAATAAACCTGGGATTCTTCTTTTATAAATTCACAGGATTTTTTTTCATCGCTTACTAGAACTTTATATATATGTTCTTTAAGAAAATCCGAAAAATCCGATCCAAAATCAAGTTCTTTATCAGATAATACAGGCATGCCAACTGTTGAATCTAGTATATGTACAATTGCATTTCTAATGACAATGTCACCTTTTACCATAATATCACCTTACACTTAATTTAATGTGGTTGCTTCCTCATCTGACGATAATTCACCAACTGTTGTTTCGTTTTCTTTTGTTGTTTCGCCTTCGGCTGTTGTTTCTCCTGCAGCTGTAGTTGTTTCTCCTGCTGTAGTTGTACTTGCATATATTTCATTCAAAAGGCTTTGGTATTCCTCAGCTGAAGGTGTATAGGTTTCTTGCTCAGCTGGATTAATTGCTCTATAAACTGACCATCCAAGATATAAAACTACTGCAACACCAATAACTGAATATAAAATTCGCTTAACTACCTTTATTCTTTTTTCTTTGGCAATAATCTGTTTTCTGTTCTTTTTTTGCTCTTTATAAGCATCAACTTTTTTCTGACTCATAATCTTTCCTCTCTATTATTACATTCTATCAGGTGCTTCAAATCCTAAAATATCAATAGATGATGTAAGTGCACGTTTAGTAATCTGTAAAAGACTAATAAATCCAGCTTGTTTCTTCTCATCTTCTTCTGTTAAAATCTTATTTTCATGATAAAAACCATTAAATGCATTTGCTAAATCATAAATATAAGCACAAATCTTGTGTGGAGCCAATTCTTCATAGGCATTATCAATCATAGCATTAAACTTTGAAAGTTCCATCATAAGAGTTTTCTCTGACGGTGTAAGAGTTGTGTTTAACGCAACTTCTTTAATACATTTACCAGATTGCTCATATTTTTTAAGAATAGATTTGATTCTAACTATTGTATAAAGAATATATGGTCCTGTATTTCCTTCAAAAGACGTGAATCTTTCAGTATCAAAAACATAATCCTTAGAAGCTTGATTAGATAAATCACCATATTTTATAGCTGATAAGCCTACAATCTTCGATGTACTTAATGCTTCCTTTTCATCAACTTCACGATTTTCCATCATTTTGTTGTAAACAGCATCATTAATATCACTAATTAAAGTTTCAAGACGCATTACGCCGCCATCTCTTGTTTTAAATGGTTTACCATCTTTTCCATTCATGGTACCAAACCCAATATACTTAAGCATCATATCATCTGAAACAATACCTGTTTTTTTAGCTGCTCTAAATACTTGAGTAAAATGCATCTCTTGACGTTTATCTGCCAAATATATAATTTCATTTGGATTAAAATCTTTAACACGCTGAATAATTGTAGCTAAATCAGAAGTTGCATAAAGTGCTGCTCCATCTGCTTTTCTAATAATACATGGTGGAATTTCCTTTTGATCATCTTCTTGCATAACATCAATAACCATTGCACCCATACTTTCATGAGCAAAGCCTCGATTAATAAAATCTTCTACCATATCATCAATATATTCTTGTGCGTCGCTTTCACCCTTCCATAAGTCAAAATCCACATTTAAATTGCCATAGTTTTTCTTTAAATCAACTATAGATACCCTTAAAATATGCTTCCATAAGGCTCTATAAGCTTTTTTACCTTTTTGTAGCAATAATGTAGCCTCTTGTGCTCTTTCCTTAAAAGCCTCATCAACCTTTGATTTTGCACTAGCCTGAGGATAAATCTGCTCTAGCTGTGAAATTGTAAATGGAGCTTCACTTGGATATTCGCCTTCAAAACTATCATCAAAGTACACTAAATCTGGTTGTTCATCTTTAAGCTGTTCAATAATAAGACCCATCTGTAATCCCCAGTCACCAAGATGTACATCACCAATAACATTGTCACCCTTAAATCTTAATAATCTTTTTAGTGTTTCACCAATAATTGCAGAGCGTAAATGTCCTACGTGTAATGGTTTTGCCACATTTGCTCCACCATAATCGATAACTACCTGTTTACCTTTTGACATATTAATGCCAAGCTTATCATCCTTACCCATTTGTGAAATATAATCTGATAAGAAGCTTTCACTTATTTTAATGTTAATAAATCCAGGGTTAACTACAACAACTTCGCTAAATATACTATCTCCAGCAATTTTGTCTACCACAGCATTTGCTATAACTGCAGGAGCGCATTTGTATGTTTTCGCAGCTGCCATTGCTCCATTACACTGATATTCACACAAATCAGGACGATTAGATACTGTTACTTTACCGTACTTTTCATCATAACCTGCCAATTTAAAACTATCACTGAATTTTGATGACAAAATGTCCAAAATGTTTTCCATTTATTAAATACCACCTTTATGTTTTGTCTATAATATTAAAACTCTTGATTTTATCTATAAGCTAACGCCATTAGCTTTTAAAAGTACCTTTGCTGATTCTACTGAATCTACACCTGTCTTATTTTTAATTGGCGCAAACTCCTTATCTCTTACTACTTCAAAAGGTAAGCAACTATCTAACAGATGTATCATATCTAGAATAAGTGTTTCAAACTTATATCCATTTGGTTGTTCTGGTTTAATGAATTCACCCATTTCGTTGATATACGGAATCTTCTTTTCAACAATATGAAGAGGCATGTCTTTTTGCATAATCTGTTCAAGATGCTTAACACTGAGTAAATAGTTCAAAATAACTCCGTAATTATATGCAAGCTCTCCATTTTCATCCACTGTATCCATAAGTTCATCTGTAAGCTCATAATACTCAACTATAGATGGCTTTCCATCCTCTAGACACATAACTCCAACTTTTTCGTCCTTGGTAGCTTTTTTAACAACCTTTGCTCCAACCTGGGCATGCATCTTTATTGTTGCACCAACAAATACTGGATCAGCTATTCTTTGTAATACATTATCCACAGCAAATACATTTAACCATTCAATTCCGCTGTTTTTAACAATATCTAATGCTTTGCTTCGTTCCATAGATTTAAACCATCCACCGTTACCATTAGGTGAAGTTGACATCTTACTCTTTGATTCCATGTAGATTTTGCCATCGTAATCTGTTGCAGGAGCCATCTCCTGTACAAAAAATGTTATAAAATCTTTGTCATATCCAAAGTAATTTTTATCCCTAAAGAATTTGACTGTAGTGTCATTATTCTTATCAGAAGTCATAATAAATAAATGTATATATGTTCCTGATAACTTAACGACATCTAATAAATTGCTAATTATTCTTTCAAAAATGTAAACATCCTTTGTTTCCCCAATATTATACATGCCTTTTGGCTCATCAGAACCTAATCTAGTTCCCATACCACCAGCTAAAAGAACTGCTCCAACTCTTCCTTCTTTAATGGCATTAATACCTATCTGATAAAATTCATCCCTATTTGCATCTATCTGACTAAGCTGCATTGCGCCTAATGGAGAGATTTCTCCTTTTTTAGGTGCTTGCTTATTATCACACATTGTAATAATACTAAAATCTGTTGCTTCTATCTGACTAAGCAATTCGTCTTTTTGACTTTGTTGTAATTCGTCATAATACTTTAGAACATGACCCTGTCCATATAAATTTAACTTGCAAAGTGCTTCATTGTAATTCATGAAAACCTCCTACGCTCTCTTAATGAATACTTCGTATCCTTTTTTTGTTTCATATATATCTGCTTTACTTGTAATCTCCCAAGGTGCATGCATATTAAGGACAGCAACACCACAATCAATTACCTGCATTCCATATAGTGAAAGAATGTATGCTATTGTTCCACCACCGCCAACATCAACCTTTCCTAACTCTGCAAGCTGATAGTAAACTTTTGCGTCATCCATAATACTTCTAATAGACGCAATGTATTCTGCATTAGCATCATTAGAACCAGACTTACCTCTAGCACCTGTAAACTTACTAAACACCATACCTCTTCCAAAGAAAGAAGCATTTTTCTTTTCAAATGCACTTGCAAACATTGGATCATATGCTGCATTTACATCTGATGAAAGCATCTTAGAATTAGCAAGACATCTTCTGAGCTTAAGCTCACTAAATTGGTCCATTCTATCTATTATTTCGCAAACAGTATTCTCAAAGAATTTTGACTTCATACCTGTTGCTCCAACACTTCCGATTTCTTCTTTATCCACTAATAAACAGCATGATGTTTTTTCAACATCTGTAACATCAAGCATAGCCTTCAATGAAGTAAATGCACAAACTCTATCATCCTGTCCATATGCCATAATCATACTTGAATCCATACCCATATCTCTTGCTTTACCAGCTGGAACAACTTCCAATTCAGCTGACAAGAAATCTTCTTCTTCAAAATCATATTTATCTTTTATAATTTTAAGAATATTTGCTTTAACAGCATCCTTTTCTTCTCCTGCTAATGGTCTAGAGCCAATAAGAATGTCTAATTGTTCTCCTTCAATAACCTTTGCAGCCTTTTTATCCATCTGCTCGCCAGCTAAATGGATAAGCAAATCAGTAACACATAAAACTGGATCCTTTTCATCTTCACCAATAACAACATTAATAACTGTGCCATCCTTCTTAACAACAACACCATGAATAGCTAATGGTAAAGCAACCCACTGATACTTTTTAATTCCACCATAATAATGTGTATCTAAATATGCAAAATCTGTATCTTCATAAAGCGGATTCTGCTTAACATCCATTCTTGGTGAATCAATATGTGCACCTAATATATTCATTCCTTCTTCAATATCTTTTGTTCCAATATTGAATAAAGCAATAGCCTTGTCCATCATAACTGCATAAACCTTATCTCCAGCCTTTATCTTAGCACCATTCTTAATAATAGTCTTAAGATTCTTATAACCTGCTGCTTTAGCAAGCTTAACTGACTCCTTTACGCATTCTCTTTCTGTCTTACCATTATCTAAATAATCTCTATACTCCTTGCAAAGAGCTTCTAATTCTTTAACTTGTTTTCCTTTGTAGCTTTTCCAAGCATTTTCTCGTTCCATAAAATTTCTCCTTTAAATAATTTTGCATTTATACTGTCTAAGTTTCTCTGTCTTTTCTATAAAATGACGCATAAAAAAATTATATCACATAAGAAATAAATGTTCCATATTAAATTATTTTTTGCTCCTTACAGTTTGAAATATACAAGTTAAAGTTTCAAATGGTCCTAGGTGGTATGTCATTAGAATTACATTTATATTATTTTTGTTTGTTCCTGTTGCTCCAGCATTATTCTGGTTGCTGTTTTCACCTTCGCCACTATTACCGCCTTCACCTTCCGCAAAAAGCAACTAGACTAGAGCGCTTACTCTTCTAATTGCTATTTGTATCTTTGGGTTTTCTAAGTGTTGGTGATTTAACTGGTGTTTCTGCTTTAACTTCATCCATCAGCTTAACTACTCCAGCTTTAACTAAGCTATCAGCTCTGTCCTTAGTAACCTTATGTGTTTCACCAGGATAGAATAATAAGAACTTCTCTATATCCTTATAGGGTTTTATGACTGTTACTGTGACCATTGGTTCACCTCCTTGTTGCGACGTCGCAACTAATTTTGGGTAAAATAAAAGACCATGTTTATATCATGGTCTAAATTGCTTTGGGGTATAAAAATACCACCTTTCTTTCGACTGGTGGTATTAGTGTTCAAACGGACATCCAATTAACTCTTTTTTTCTTAATTCATCCATTTCATTGCGAATTTTATCTATTTCCTTTGGATCCGTTGCTAAATCATACATTTCAATTAGTTTTATCATTTCCTTACTCGGATTAAGCATCATATCGAACTATCTCCTCAATCAAATCAATAATTTCAGTCGCGTATATATTATTACCATAAATTGAAAAACACTCTGCGCAAATTTCGCTTACTTCTTGAGTATCTGCATATACACTTACATTTCGTGTTAAAAATTTTTTTTCATAATTATCTAGGTATTTATAAACAGCATAATCAATTCTTTTCTTCGCTTCACTATAACCTATATTTTGAAATTTTGCAATACTTTTAATTCTTGAGGTTTGTGTCAAGTAATCGTTGGCAATTATTTTTTGTTTTTCAAAATGATATATT
>CAZNKR010000003.1:0-11338 GCA_964573715.1 uncultured Roseburia sp.
TCTACGTGAGCAGGAACTGATGAAGAACCAGCGAACTGAGCATCTGAATGCATACGTCCCATTGTATCTGTCATACCATAAGAAGCTGGACCTGCAGCCATGTTATCTGGATGAAGTGTACGTCCTGTACCACCACCTGAAGCTACTGAGAAATATTTATTTCCTGCTTCAAGTCTTTCCTTCTTATAAGTACCAGCTACTGGATGCTGGAATCTTGTAGGATTTGTAGAATTTCCTGTGATAGAGATATCAACATTTTCTTTCCACATAATAGCAACGCCTTCTGTTACGTCATTTGCGCCATAACAGTTAACCTTTGCACGAAGGCCTTCTGAGTATGCTTTTCTGAATACTTCATTAACCTTGCCTGCTTTATAGTCCATTTCTGTTTCAACATAAGTAAATCCATTAATTCTTGAGATAACCTTCAGCTGCTGCGAATGATTCATGACCAGCTAAGAATGCGAAACATTCTGTATCTTCTTCAAGTAACATTTTACCAAGGTTACCATGACCAAGACCAACTTTTCTCTGATCTGCAACTGAACCTGGTATACAGAAAGCCTGAAGACCTTCGCCGATTGCTGCTGCTGCTTCAGAAGCCTTTCTACAGTCTTTCTTAATAGCGATAGCTGCACCTACGATGTAAGCCCAACATGCGTTTTCGAAACAAATTGGCTGGATACCTTTAATCATATCATAAATGTTTAATCCAGCATCCTTTGTGATTTTTTCTGCTTCTTCAATAGAAGCGATTCCGTACTTATTTAACACAGGGTTAATCTGTGGAATTCTTCTTTCATATGATTCAAATAATGCCATTGTAATGTCCTCCTTCTATTATTCCTGTCTTGGATCGATAATCTTAACAGCATCTGCAACTCTACCATACTGTCCTTTAGCCTTTTCCCAAGCTGTTGTAGGATCATCACCCTTTTTAATAAAGTCTGTCATCTTTCCAAGACTTACAAACTGGTAACCAATAATCTGATCATCAGCATCAAGAGCGATACCTGTAACATATCCTTCAGCCATTTCAAGGTAACGAGGACCCTTTTTGAGAGTTCCGTACATTGTACCAACCTGTGAACGAAGACCTTTACCTAAATCTTCAAGACCAGCACCAATAGCAAGTCCATCTTCTGAGAATGCACTCTGTGTACGTCCGTAAACGATCTGTAAGAATAATTCTCTCATTGCTGTATTGATAGCGTCACAAACTAAGTCTGTATTCAAAGCTTCCATAACTGTTAAACCTGGGAGTAATTCAGATGCCATAGCTGCTGAATGTGTCATACCAGAACAACCAATAGTCTCAACTAAAGCTTCCTGAATAACACCTTCCTTAACATTAAGAGTAAGCTTACAAGCACCCTGCTGAGGAGCACACCAGCCAATACCGTGTGTGAAACCTGAAATATCCTTTACTTCTTTATTTTTTACCCAGTTACCTTCTGTAGGTACTGGAGCTGCGCCATGATGAACGCCTTGTGCCACTGGACACATTTTTTCAACTTCGTTAGTGTAAATCATTATAAATCTCCTTTCGAAAATTAACTGTCGACCTATTTTCTCACAAAAAGACAAAATAGTCTACCTGTTTTTTGATAAATTATCTAAAGCATTTTAATTAATAATTTAAACCTTTTAAACAAATTGGTTAAACTATTTTTTATAAATTAGGCAAAACTTTTTATTACACTCTACTTCCACATGTATCACAATAGGTTGCAAAGGCTTTTAGCTTTGCCCCACAATGATGACAAACATTTTTTTGTTCGTTAACTATCTTCCCGTTTAAATTATAGGAACCACCAGTTTTATATTTATCGTATTTACCATAAACCGAATCATATGTTTCATTCTGTCCATTATGTGTTCTGCAGGAATTTAGCTGTGTGCCTGATGTATTATTATAATTACCGCCTAATGTGGAATATGTATTTGAACTTCCATAGCTTCCTTGTTCTCCAAATGTTGAATGACTACTAGAATTTCCATAATTACCTTGGCCATCAAATGATGAAGAACCAGTAGAACTATACCTTCTAATCATTGTGATAATTGAACAAAGAACAACACCAAATATTCCTAAAATTCCTAAGAAAATCAAGCCTTTAGGGGCTTGCGTCTTTTTAACTAAAACTGCGCAAATAATCATGCAGACAACTACTCTTATAATAAATGAAATAATGGTTGCCATAACAAATGAAATAGACGTACCACCTGTTTCAAAGAATATGCTCATATTTTACCTCCTTTTCTTGTCAATGTATTTATTATAGGCTATTTTTGCTTTATAAACAATGCTTTCTTTTTTAATTTTGAGTTTCTCATTATCACTTTATAACATTTTATGATTTTTATTTTTAGGTAATATACATTTATATATTTTTGTGCTAAAATATCAACGTTAAACGAGACTTACATAGTGGTTTTCCACTTATATTAATATACAAATATGGAGGATTATATGTCATTATTTAATTCATCAAAAAAGAAAAAACAAAAGAAACGCGAAAGCCTATGTTACGATACTGATATATTCATACAGATTCATTATGTCAGAGAACGAGCTTGTGAAAAATACAAATATAATACACTAGTACTTAAAAGTGATCCTGATAGAGATGCTTGCACTCTTTGGTATGAAGAACATGGCAATCCCGAAACCTTTGCGCAAATTGCCACCTGTTTACTTAATGATTCAAATTTTGACGAAAAGCAGCTTTGTAACAAATACTTATTAAATGATGGATTTTTTTCCAATCTTGAGGCCAACCCAAAATATCATCCTTCAAAAGGTGAAGCTGTTATTATTTGTTTTGCTTTTCACCTTACCTTTGAAGCTTCTAGAGTTTTACTTAAGTCTGCCGGATATGCCCTTGCAAATTCAGAAAAAACTGATTTAGTTATTCGATTTTTTTTAGAGAATAAGGAATATAGCGTAAATGATTTAAACTATGTTTTAGAACATTTTAGTCTTCCAAGAATAAAATATTTATAAAAAATAAAGGTTCTATATGATATTAATGGTTCTATATGATATTAATGGTTTTATAAAAAATCAAAGGTTTATAAAAAAATAAAGGTTCAACTTTGAACCTTTATTTTTTTTGTTTCTTGAATATTCCAATACAATTTACTTCTGATATACATTACAAACATAATAGCTATATTAATAACAAAATATAATAATTCAATAATAACAACAATATTTAAAAACATTGAATTATCAAGTACCATTCCAATAATGTCAAATATAATAATTGTTGCAATAGCTATAAAATAAGCCTTGTCTAATATTACATTATATCTGTTCATAATATTTATTTCATACCTACGTCTTATATCGAACTCTATATTGCATGGACTAATGGTTGAACAGTACTGAAATAAATATGTACAAACCCCAACAATAAGTGAAACCGCAAATGTAAAAATCAAACTATCTAATGTATTCATAATAATACCTCGCTATTCTATAAATGTTTACAGATTACCTGTTTTTCTTTATACATATAATAGCAAATTCAAAGTCCGTATTTTAGGTCTTTCAATATCGTTTTTAATCACTTATCAATTCTTTTCATCGTAAAGTGAAATTTTAAATTCCACCATATTATCTTTATAAATTAAGACAATAGAGAAAACTCCTCTAGATTCCATACCTTATCCACAAGGCCATCATAAAATTCTGGTTCATGGCAAACAAGAAGAATTGCTCCTTTATATTCCTTTAGCGCTCTTTTAAGCTCATCCTTTGCATCTACATCAAGATGATTTGTAGGTTCATCTAGTAGTAAAATATTTGTTTCATTGTTAATTAGCTTACACAACCTTACTTTTGCCTGTTCACCACCACTTAATACTCTTACCTGGCTTTCTATATGTTTTGTGGTTAATCCACACTTTGCAAGAGCAGATCTTACTTCATATTGTGTATATGATGGAAACTCCTCCCATATTTCTTCAATACAGGTGTTATTTTTAGCTTGCATTTCCTGTTCAAAATATCCAATACTTAAGTAGTCTCCTAAATGTGCCTTTCCAGATATTTCCGATATTAACCCTAAAACGCTCTTTAAAAATGTACTTTTACCAATACCATTTGTTCCAATGAGAGCAATTTTTTCTCCTCGTTCCATTCTAAGATTAATAGGCTTTGAAAGAGGTGCATTTTTTTTATATCCAATAACTAAATCACTAGTTTCAAAAATAACCTTTCCAGCCGCTCTAGCATTTTTAAAATAGAATTCAGGCTTTGGTTTTTCTTTAGATAATTCTATTACATCCATTTTATCTAGCTTTTTTTGTCTTGACATAGCCATATTTCTAGTTGACACACGGGCTTTATTCCTCGCAACAAAATCTTTTAAATCATCGATTTCTTGTTGCTGTCGCTTGTATGCTGCTTCTAACTGTAATTTTTTAACTTCATAAACCTCTTTAAATTTCTCGTAATCTCCTACACATCTATCTAGCTTTTGATTTTCCATATGATAAATTATATTTACAACGCTATTTAAAAATGGAATATCATGAGAAATTAATATAAAAGCATTCTCATATTCTACAAGATATCTTTTTAACCATTCAATATGTACGGCATCAAGATAATTTGTTGGCTCATCAAGCAATAAAATATCAGGTTTTTCAAGTAGAAGTTTTGCTAATAAAACCTTAGTTCTTTGTCCACCACTTAGCTGCGTAACATCTTTATCTAAGCCCAATTCTAAAAGGCCCAATGCTCTTGCTACTTCTTCTACCTTGGCATCTATAACATAAAAATCATGATTAGTTAACAAATCCTGGATTGTTCCTAGTTCCTCCATCATTGTATTCATTTGATCTTCGCTTGCTGTTCCTAAATTATCACATATTTCATTCATATGATTTTCCATATCAAATAAGTATGCAAAAGCAGACTTAAGAACATCCTCAATAGTCATACCTGCTTCAAGAACAGAATGTTGGTCTAAGTATCCTACACGAACATTTTTATTCCATTCAACTTTTCCTTCATCTGGCATAAGTTTTCCAGTTACAATATTCATAAATGTAGATTTTCCTTCTCCATTCGCACCAACTAGGCCTATATGCTCACCTTTTAGTAATCTAAATGAAACATTCTCAAAAATTGCTCTGTCTCCAAATCCATGGCTTAAATTTTCTACATTTAGTATCATGTTTTCTCTCCATTAATTTATTCTTTTTACATAGTTATCTGTAGCAAAGCTGTCTACATTGTATAACACTAATATATCAGTTACTTTATATTCTTCAATAAATTCATCAATACTCATATTGAAATATCTTAAATCTACAACATAAGTTTTTTCAAAATGTGCTGCATAAAGTGGTACTATGCAATTTGCATATGAATCCTTAATTATTAATAGACTTTTGTTATTATTTACTTCACTTGTAATATCTACGAGTCCTGGGTTTCCACCGAAGAAATAACCATATTTATCTTTAGAATCAATGAATTTATCATCAAAAAAGCTAAATGTTTTTTCTCCACTCATATTATACTCCATGCTAAATGCAATATTTGTTGGTAAATATGAATATATTGAATCTGACTTCATACTAATATTTAGTTTGTTATTTATAGTTCCATAAAAATCATTTGCAACCTGATTTATGGTAACATCTTTAAGCTCAATTTTTTCAATAGCTTTGTCCTTTGTCCATTGCTCATATGCAAGGTACGCTCCAAATGTAGTCCAATGATGATCTGTCTTATAATAAATATATTCTTCATCATGAAGCTTAAGAGGAGAATAAGTATCTATAAAAACATTATTTGGCAATATGCTAGATATTTTCTTAAGATATTCAATTTGATCATACGCATACATTCCGTCGTAAAATTTATTGGTAAGTACCGTTTGTGCAGTAGGCACAATCATTGCACTTACATTATTTTCTCCTAGCTTTAATGCATATCTATCCGTAAATGACCTTAATGCATTTAGATTTGTATTTGCAAGCTCACTTTCATAGTTTTCTCGATTGTGCACCTCTATATAATAATCGTCCTTACACAGTAAAACATTGTTAATCATTGACTTTCCAAAACATTTCTCAACATAATTTCTCATTGCCACAAATGTGTTTCTCTCTGGGAACTGATCTCTAACATAAGCTTGATATTCTTTAGTAAAAGAGCCGTCAAATAAAGCTTCCAATGTAAATTTTGGTTCCGATGTCAATACTCTATTCTCAGTTTCAGAAAATCCCGTATCTTCCTTAAGCAAAGTACACCAAGTAAATATTCCAATAACAAGAAGAAAGCATATCGTTGTAACAACATTACCAATATTAACTTTTGTACTGTTATTTTCCTTGCTATGAAGTTTATTAAGTTTTTTATTGATTTTTTTATCACTATCTAAATTATTTTTAATTTTCATATTGTCCTCTAAAATCTAAAATACAGAAATGGGTTATAACTGCCAGCAACAAGATAGGAAATGCATACAACAAAAAGCAATATATATACAATATTTTCAGCTATATATGGTAAAGCCTTTATTGTCTTCATTTTATTCAAAATATAATTACATACATTTTTCGGAAGTGATGTAGCACCAATAATAGCCACTATGATAAATATTGCATTATTTGCTAAAAAATAAAGTGAATACTCATTATATATATCATGACTACCAGCTCCAAACATATAGGATAAGAATCTTCCTATATCATTTAAAGATTCAAATTCAAAAAATACCCATCCTACAAGCACTGCTAATATTGTATATAAATGTCTAATTACTCCGTGACACTTATCTAGCATTTTAAGTAAAAAAACTTTTTCTATGACTATAAGAATACCAAAATACAATCCCCATATAATAAAATTGTTGGCAGCTCCGTGCCAAAAGCCTGTTAATGCCCATACTATCAAAATATTCCGTATTTGCTTTAATAGTCCTTTTCTATTACCACCTAATGGAATATAAACATATTCTCTAAACCACGTATTTAATGATATATGCCATCTTCGAAAAAACTCTGTTATTGACTTTGACATATATGGATAGTTAAAGTTCTCTGGAAAATTAAATCCAAACATCTTACCAAGTCCTATTGCCATAATGGAATATCCACTAAAATCATAATATATTTGCAACGAAAATGAAATAATACCAATCCAGGCTAAAAGCATGGTCATATCCCCATCTCCTAAGCCTTTAACAACAGTCCATATGGCACCTACATTATTGGCCAAAAGAACCTTTTTTCCTAGGCCAATAATAAAATATCTTACACCTAATGCAAAGTCATTTGTATTTTCTTTTCTATGAGTTAATTCCTTTGCAACTGTCTTATACTGAACAATTGGTCCGGCAATAAGCTGTGGAAACATTGCAACATATGCACCAAAATTAATAATATTTTTTTGTGGTTTTTCATCGGTCATATAAATATCAAGAGTATATGACATAGTTTGAAATGTATAAAATGAAATTCCAATAGGTAATGCAATATTTAGTAGTTCATTTGATAATCCAAAAATATTATTAATGGAACCTATAAAGAAATCTGCGTACTTAAAAAAACCTAATAGACCAAGGTTTATCATTACTGAAATAATAACAAACATCTTGGCCTTTTTTAGATTTCCCTGACTTTTAAACTTGTAAACTAGCATACCATTTATATAATCTACTAATGTAGAAAATAACATTAATACCACATAAACAGGCTCGCCCCATGCATAGAACACAAGACTAGTAAAAAACAGAACACCATTACGAAGTTTTTTAGGTGAAACAAAATACAAAATCAAAACTATAGGTAAAAACCTAAACAGAAAAATTAAGTCACTGAATACCATTATTTTCCCTCATTATTCAAAAAACTTGTCAATGGTATCTACTGCAATAGCATTGTCCTCTTTTGCCTCATTTAATATTGCCTCATCCCCTGCTTCCTCTGATTCAGATGAAATTACACCTAAGCATGTAAAAAATACATAATCACCATGTCTTGTAACCTGAGATGACTGTATTTTAATTGCATTTGTAGGATACTGCATTGCATCTTCAATTTGAGATTTTCTGTAGCTATCAAGTATATTATATACCTCTTCGCCCTTACCTTCCTTTGCTTTAACTGCAACAAATGTATCAATATTAAAGCTAACCTTTGGTCCTTGAGCAATAATCTCATCATACATATCCTCAGATAAGCCAAAAACTTCAGAAATATAAGCCGCGTCAAACTCATACGAAGGAATATAATCTTCCCCATATGCTTCAACTACTGCATTGTGAACATCATTTAAATTCACATTTTTCACTGTTTCATCATTAGAATTATTACCACAGCCTGTTAATGCCAATACACTAGCCAATGCTGTAGCACATAAGGTTTTATTTATCGTTTTTAAATTCATATATATTTTCTCTCTTTCATTTTTTCTTATTGTAACCTCTAAAATAAAAATTCCTCTGGTAATTACATCCATTCTTCTCCCACAAGGATTTTAACACAAGTTTAAATAATTACAACTAGTAAATTTGATTTCACTATACAACTAGTAAATTTAATTTTACTATTTGTAGCCCAATATAACAAAATTTATTTTAAATATTTCTGATTTATTATTTTGTATAGATAAATATCTCTAAATTATTTTATTTGTATGTGGCCATAATAATATAGTTCACAAATCTTTTAAGACCAGTAACATTTAAATGTATACCATCTCTACTATAGTTTTCGGGCAATGTACCGTCCTCACCTACAACCGCAGCTGAAACATTGAGAAACTGTACGTTTTTATCATCACATACCTCATGAAGCTTTTCATTAAATTTAGCTATAATTTCATTGTTGTATATTTCATCTGTTCTATCAGAAACCATTGGGATAATTGATTCAACATAGATTTCAATATCAGGCTGAACTGCTTTTATTTCACTAATAAACTCTTCATAACTAGCTTTAAAGGTTTCTATATTACAGCCAACTTCATTGATTCCAAACATAATATAAATTTTTTTAAAGCTGTGTGTCTTTAAGTACTCAATTACTGTACCCATTTTGCCACTTCCTAAATCTACAAATTTTTCATTTAAAACACTGCTTGCCATAAGTCCTCTTGTTGCAAGAACTGTTGATGTAGTTAAAACGCCATAAGCAGTAAGTCCTTCTGTTCTAGAGTCGCCTACAAACACAGCATCAGATAAGTCATATCCTGGAATAATTTCATCTTCTGGAACATCTACCCTTGTGGCATTAATATCAAAAGGAGATACTACTGGTATGGAATCATCCGTGGTTTCTTCTGTTGAATTAGATTCATCTGTTAAAGGTGTTGTGCTTTCCTGCGTGTTCTTCGAGTTTTCTTCTATATTAGAAGATGAGTTGTTTTCTGTGCCATTTGAGACCTCACCACATCCTGTTACTAGCACTATAGACCCTATCAATAATGCTGTAATTCCTTTAAGCTTTAAATTTTTGTTTTTCATACGCGTTCCTTCACTTTCTTTCCTCAAATAAGTATACTTAATATTAACGATAAAAATAACAAAAGTAAATAGCATTTCGCTACCAATTTAGTAGTCCTTTAGTACTATTTTTTGATTAATTTTGTCATATATTTATTATTTTTGTAACAATCGTAATCCTTTTATAACAATACAACAATATTCTTCTTCATTTAAAACAAAAAGAGACCATATTTGGTAACATCATCTAAAAACAATATTACCTTCATGGTCTCAATTTAAGTATATTAGGAATTTTACGAAAAAATCAATTATTTAGCTTCAATATATCCTAAAGCTTTAAGCATCTCAGCGGAAAGAACTGCTCCACCTGCTGCTCCACGTACAGTATTATGTGATAAACCAACGAATTTATAATCATATACTGTATCTTCTCTAAGACGACCTACTGAAATACCCATACCATTTTCATAATTAACATCCATATTTACCTGTGGACGATTATCTTCCTCAAGGTACTGGATAAACTGCTTAGGAGCGCTTGGAAGTTCAAGCTCCTGAGGTAAGCCTTTGAAGTTAACAAGCTTTTCAATAAGCTGTTCCTTACTTGGCTTTTTGTTAAATTTAGCAAAAACTGCAGCAGTATGTCCGTCTAATACTGGGACTCTGATACACTGTGTAGTAATAACTGGAAGCTCAGCCTTTTTAATAACGCCATCTTCAATTTTACCCCAAAGTCTAAGAGGTTCTTGCTCACTCTTTTCTTCTTCTCCACCAATGAATGGAATAATATTTTCAACCATCTCTGGCCATTCTTTAAAAGTCTTGCCGGCACCAGAAATTGCCTGATATGTAGTAGCTACTACTTCTACTGGTTCAAACTCTTTCCATGCATTAAGTACTGGAGCATAGCTTTGAATTGAACAGTTTGGTTTTACAGCAACGAAGCCTCTCTTTGTTCCGAGTCTTTCTTTCTGGAACTTAATTACTTCATAGTGCTCTGGATTAATTTCTGGAACAACCATTGGTACATCTGGTGTCCATCTATGAGCTGAATTGTTTGAAACAACTGGTGTTTCTGTCTTTGCATATGCATCTTCAATAGCCTTAATTTCATCTTTAGTCATATCAACAGCACTAAAAACAAAATCAACACAACCTGCAACCTTTTCAACTTCATTAACATTCATAACTACAAGCTTCTTTACTGCTTCTGGCATTGCTGTCTTCATTTTCCAACGATCGCCAACTGCATCTTCATATGTTTTACCAGCTGAACGTGGGCTAGCTGCAACACAAACCACTTCAAACCATGGATGATTTTCTAATAATGAAATAAATCTCTGTCCTACCATTCCTGTAGCACCTAAAATTCCAACTCTTAACTTCTGATTCATTTTTTTCATATCTCCTATTCTTTGTTCGTCTGTCACGGACATTTGTCCCTGACGTATGTTTTACTATATCATATATATTTTAAATTGCAAGTGTTTTTTTTTATCTTTTCTAATTTTCTTGATTTTTGATTCTATATATATGTATTATTTATCAGATACATATATATAGAATCAAAAACATATCTATGAAATTATC
Source organism: uncultured Roseburia sp. (assembly GCA_964573715.1). Lineage (GTDB taxonomy): Bacteria > Bacillota > Clostridia > Lachnospirales > Lachnospiraceae > SVEL01. Next base: position 11,064 of record CAZNKR010000003.1, read on the forward strand.
AAAAAACATATCTATGGAATTTCTTGACAGATTGCGATATTTTTTATATAACTTATTAGTGACGCTTCCATAGTTCAACGGTAAAACAGGTCACTCGTAATGTCCAGTTGTCGGTTCGATTCCGATTGGAAGCTTAAAAAAACTCCAAATTAAATTTGGAGTTTTCTTTATTTTGTATGTTTATGAACGCTTTGTGTGAATCTTTCCTTAATTACTTTTACTAATTCAACCTCATCATAATCTGTACTATCAAAAGGAACAAAGCCTCCAGCCAT
>CAZNKR010000003.1:11438-70400 GCA_964573715.1 uncultured Roseburia sp.
CTAATTCAACCTCATCATAATCTGTACTATCAAAAGGAACAAAGCCTCCAGCCATCTCTGAATGGCCACCACCAGTTCCAATACCCTTTAAAGCATCGATGATTATCTCATCTGTTTTATTTATTTGTGGTAGAGTGTCTATATCATATGCCTCTATGTGAAATAACTCTAACATTTTATTTGTATTATATCTGTCAATTTTTCCTTTGTAGCAAATTGTTGCATCTACACCGCGTGCTTTAAGTAACTTCTGTAGTCCAAACGCACTTGAAAGAGCATCTGGATCAGGAAAGTTGTGTGTCTGAATATACACATCAAATAAATAAAAAAAGAGCCTAACATATAGGTAAAATCCAATAAATTTCTTTGCACTTTTTAATATTTCATTTTTATGATTTATTAATCATAATTCTTGAATAAAAAAATCTTTTAAAAAACAAATAGTTGAAATTTACTAATTTTACGTTTTAAAAAATTAGCATTAATAATATTATGTTAATTTAATATTCAATGTTTTTGGCTTACTAATGCACTTTTCATAATAATACATCTAAAAATGGTAAAATACACTATATCTTGTGTTTCATCTTGAAAACAATTCTATATTTGGTAGACAAAATATTATGAGAATGCTATAATTAATTTTGTTGTTGGGGGCAAGGAGCACCCTGTAGTTTTCTATTACGAAAAGGGAGAAGATGGAATGAAAGTTATTAAACGAGACGGTCGACATGTAGAATATGACCGTAACAAAATTGCCATTGCTATAGGCAAAGCCAATGAAGGCGTAGAACGTGATGAACGTATAACAGAAGACAAAATATACAATATTATTGCTTCTATAGAATCACGTGGAGCAGATATGATGCAGGTTGAAGATATTCAGGATATTATTGAGCAAAAGCTTATGTCCGAAAAGAAATTTCAACTAGCAAAAACATACATAAAATATAGATACACTAGAGAGCTTGTTAGAAAATCCAATACAACCGATGATTCTATTTTAAGTTTAATTAAAAATAGTAATAAAGACGTAATGGAAGAAAATTCAAATAAAAATGCTAGTATTGCTTCTACTCAGCGTGATTTAATTGCTGGTGAGGTATCAAAAGATTTAACAAAGCGTGTTTTACTTCCTGAGAAAATAGCAAAAGCTCATGAAGATGGTATTCTTCACTTTCATGATGCTGATTACTTTTTACAGAGTATTTTTAATTGTTGTCTTATAAATATTGGAGATATGTTAGACAATGGTACTGTTATGAACGCAAAGCTTATTGAAAGTCCAAAAAGCTTTCAGGTAGCTTGTACTGTTATGACACAAATTATTTCTGCTGTTGCCTCAAGTCAATATGGTGGACAATCTGTTGATATTCGTCACTTAGGCAAATATCTTCGTATAAGCAAAAATAAATATAAAGAACATTACGAAAAAATATATGGTGATAAGATGGAAGCTTCCCTTATTAATTCATTAGTAAAGGATCGTGTAGAAGATGAACTTCGCTCTGGTGTGCAAACTATGCAATACCAGATTAACACTCTTATGACCACCAATGGACAATCTCCTTTTGTTACAATTTTTATGCAGATTGAAGATGGCTTTGAATACGAAGAAGAGGTTGCCATGATTGTTGAAGAAATACTCAGACAGCGTCTTGAAGGTATCAAAAATGAAAAAGGAGTATATGTTACTCCTGCTTTCCCAAAGCTTATTTACGTATTAGATGAGAACAACTGCTTAAAAGGTGGAAAATATGACTATATCACAAAGCTTGCAGTAAAGTGTTCCTCTAAAAGACTTTACCCAGACTATATTTCAGCTAAAAAGATGCGTGAAAACTATTCGGGCAACGTTTTCTCTTGTATGGGATGCCGTAGCTTCCTTAGCGAGTGGATGGACGAAAACGGAAATTATAAATGGGAAGGACGCTTTAACCAAGGTGTTGTCAGCCTTAACCTTCCACAGATTGGTATTATTGCAAAAGGCGATGAAGAAGTATTCTGGCCACTATTAGAAGAAAGACTTTCATTATGTTTTGAAGCTCTTATGATAAGACACCATGCATTAGAAGGTACACTTTCTGATGTTAGCCCTATTCATTGGCAATATGGTGCAATAACAAGACTTAAAAAAGGAGAAACCATTGACAAACTTTTACATAATGGTTATTCCACAATTTCACTTGGATACATTGGTTTATATGAAGTAACAAAGCTTATGACCGGAGTAAGTCACACAGATACAAAGGGTACAGAGTTTGCACTTAAAGTTATGAATAGACTTAAAGAGGCTACTGATACATGGAAACGTACTACAGGTATCGGTTTTGGATTATATGGTACTCCTGCTGAAAGTTTATGTTATAGATTTGCTCGTATTGACAAAGAACGTTTTGGAGAAATTGAAAACGTTACTGACAAAGGTTATTACACCAATTCATATCATGTTGATGTAAGAGAAAAAATAGATGCATTTTCAAAATTCACATTTGAAAGTCAATTTCAAACTATATCTTCAGGTGGTGCTATTTCATATGTTGAAATACCAAATATGAGAAACAATCTTGAAGCTTTAGAAGAAATTGTTAAGTTTATTTATGAAAATATTCAATATGCTGAATTTAATACTAAATCAGATTATTGTCATATATGTGGATTTGATGGTGAAATTGTCATAAATGAGAATCTTGAGTGGGAATGTCCTCAGTGTCATAATAAAGACCACTCTAAAATGAACGTAACTAGACGTACTTGTGGTTACTTAGGTGAAAACTTCTGGAATGTTGGAAAAACCAAAGAAATCAATGCAAGAGTTCTTCATATGTAGGAGGTAACCTATGAACTATGCTTCCATTAAAATCATGGATGTGGCAAATGGTCCAGGAATAAGAATGTCTCTTTTTGTAAGTGGCTGTACTCATTATTGTAAAAACTGTTTCAATAAAGAGGCATGGGACTTTAACTATGGCAAGCCTTTTACCACAGAGCAAATTAACTATATAATTGATTATGTTGGAGGCAAGCATATTGCTGGACTTACTGTTCTTGGTGGTGAGCCACTAGAGTATGTCAATCAGCAAGGTTTACTTCCCCTCTTTAGGGAATTCAAAAAAAAGCTTCCTAACAAGTCTTTATGGTGTTTTACCGGATACGACTTTGAGAAAGATGTATTAGGACGCATGTTTAATGAATATCCAGAAACAAAAGAATTATTTTCCTATATTGATGTGCTAGTAGATGGAGAATTTGTTGAAGAACTTAAGGATTTAAATCTTAGGTTCAAAGGTTCCTCAAATCAACGTACGATACTAATCTCCGAATCTCTTTCATCAGGGAAAATAGTATTATGGGACCCTACACAAAATTAATTATACAAAACCTAATTATACAATCAAATCACCCTAGAAAGATGAGGAATACCATGATTCAAAAAGTAAATATAAAAAAACTAAATGAAACTGCTATCATTCCAACATACGGAACTCAATTTGCAGCAGGTGCCGACCTTTACGCTTGCTTAGAAAATAACATATTAATAAAAAAACACGAAACAGTTTTTGTTCATACAGGTATCGCACTTGAAATTCCCGAAGGATTTGCAGGACTAGTATACGCACGAAGTGGTTTAGCTTGCAAAAAGGGATTAGCCCCTGCAAATAAAGTAGGTGTTGTAGATTCTGACTATCGTGGAGAAATAATGGTTGCTCTTCATAATCATTCTGAGAATGACCTTTTTATTGAAAATGGTGAAAGAATTGCCCAGCTTGTTATTACTCCATATATTACTGCCGATTTTAATTTGGTTGATAACCTTGCTGAAACAATCCGTGGCGAAGGTGGTTTCGGATCAACTGGTTCAAAATAATATTTATCTTCCCTACTCTTTGGTTAATATACTATTTAAAATATCAGCAAAGGGATCCATTGCATTTTTAGCTTCCTCAAAGGTATTATTTTGAGCCCCTACCTCTACAAGCATAGACCTAGCACGTAGGTGTAAATTGTATTGATATGCATCAACGTAATTCCTTCTAGTGAAGTTTGGATATTTTTCCATAGCCTTAAGTTTCATTTGAAAACTTAAGGCTAAATTTTCATTTCTATACTTATTAAACAAATATGATATGTCTCCATTTTGATTTCTGCTTATTCCATTAAAAAACATTATTTTTGCTGTAGATACACCATTTACCATGTCAAAACTCTCAGTACAATGAATTACATTATATCCGTACTTTTCTGATAGAACCTCTGCCAAATATGTTCCCACTGCTATAATATTATTATCATTTCCATCTGTAATTTGATTACCATTATTGACATTTTCGTTATTATTACCATTGCTATTACTGTTATTTTTGTTACTAGGGATACCGTCTATAGTTTTAAATATATCTGGCTACCTGACAAATTACTTGTTGCATAATTAGAGATGGCTAAATTGGAAGTACACAAATATATTAATAAGGCAATATACATAAGCCTTTTATGTATATAGTGTTTGTATTTTCATAATCAATAATCCTAATTCATCTGTGAATATTTAATAATCATAAGTTCCACAGCTATGTTCTTATTTATTCCATCCGTTCTAGTCCTTGCAGTTAGTTCTATTCCCTCTTCTAATGCCTGTTTCATTGTAGAATAAGCAAAATTGTCTATTTGTTTAAGGGATTTGGTTATAACAAAAGGTGCTAGACCAGTTTTTTCTATCATCTGCTTATTACTCATTCCTAACTTTTTACACTCATATAACTGAATCATAATATTGAATTGACGACAAAGCATAAACAATATCATCTCAGGAGCCTCTTCATGTATAATAAGGTCATAATAAATCTCAAGTGCTTTCTTTTGGTTTTTATATCCAAGCGCATCTATAAGCTCAAAGATTCGGGGTGCAAGTACTGGTGTAGATACATTTAAAATATCCTCAGGCTCAATGACATCTTTATCTATACAATAGCAGATTAATTTTTCTAGCTCAGAATATATGTTTTCCATGTCATTTCCAACAGTATCAATAAATAGATTAAGTGTGCTTTCCTTTATCTTTTTATTGTTTTCATTTAATATTCCAATGATCCATTTTTTAAGGGTATCTAGAGTCTGTGTTTTCATTTCACAGACATATCCCTTTTCCTTTACTCTTTTGTATACCTTACTTCTTTTGTCTACTTCTCTTTCAACAAAAATAATAGTGGTGGTATCTGGAATATTATCAAGATATTCAGCTAATTCCTCATTGGAATTTTTAAGAAATCCTGAATTCTCAATTAAAACACATCTAAAATCAGTAAAAAATGGGAGAGTTTCACATATACCCATTACTTCCTTTAAATCAATTTTCTTTCCCTCAAAACGGGATAAATTCATGGTATCGTCACCACAAATACCTTTAATCAGCTTGTTTTTGTATTGATTGATTAAATATGTTTCTTCTCCATATAAAAGATATACTCTTTTATATTGTCTTGTTGTTATATCATTTAAAATATTACGCAAAGTATACCTCCATACAGAATTTTATAAAAGAAAACACCAGACATAGTTGTCTGGTGTTAATATCTTTATAACTAAGCCATCTTATTTACAGCTGTTGCTAAACGAGATACCTTTCTTGAAGCGTTGTTCTTATGGTAAACACCCTTTGAAGCTGCCTTTGTAATGTCTACTGTTGCATTCTTTAATGCTTCTGTAGCTGCTGCTTTGTCTTCTGCAGCGATTGCAGCGTCAACCTTCTTTATAGAAGTCTTAACTTTAGACTTAATTGCTTTATTCTTTTCTGTTCTGATAGCTGCTACTTCAATTCTTTTCTTAGCTGACTTAATATTAGCCATTTCATTACCTCCACAAAAATCTGTTGTATGGTTTCTTTGAGAGAGGAAGAAACCAATCGTTACGATCGTTTGCAATGAGATATGCGGACACTATGCAAACATCTTTATTATTCTAATTGATATAAGTGGATATGTCAACCACTTTTTTGTCTGAAAAGTCCTCAATTATTATCCCTCCACACTCAGAGGTAACAGGGCAATAAGCACCTGTTTTTTTAATTTTTTCTACAACATTTTTATCTGGATGACCATAAGAATTATTGATTCCACAGGAAATGGTTGCTAATTTTATATTAAGCTTATTTATAAATTCTTCACAGCTAGAATTACCCGAACCATGATGAGCCACCTTTAACATATTTACTGTAATGATGTTCGCAGAATTTGTATTGTTATTTATATAATCCTCTATAGACTTTAATATAAGTACTTCTTCATTAGAAGAAATATCCCCAGTAAACAAACCTAAAAAGCTTCCCTTTTCCAAAATAAGAACCATTGATTTGCTATTAATATTGTCACCCGCCCCAAAAGGAGAAATATTAGTAAAATACATATTATTAAAAGAAATCCTTTGACCAACATCAACCTCCAAAAACTTTACTTCTTTTTCCCTTAAAAAGTTCTTAAAAGCCGCAGTACTTTCAAAATAGTCTATTTTAGGCAAAAGAACCAGGTCAATCTCTAATAGCTCATCTTCTATAATCTCCATTATCCCATTTATATGGTCACTATCTGTATGGGATACAAATACTGCATCTAAATGCTTTGTTCCGTAGGACCTTATGGTAGGTGCAATTCTGTATTTACCCACGTTGCTTATATCACTACTACCTCCGTCAATAAGAATATTGAAATTATCTGATTGTATAAAGGTACAGTCACCCTGCCCAACATCAATAACGACTATACGCTCACTTTTACCATTAAACAGTATCAGCATGGCTAATATTAATAGCATAAATAAACATAAGCTTTTACCATATTTTGCCTTGAAAAATAAATAAAGGATTGTTAAAGATAATATAGAATAATAAATGAAAATAGTTAGAATACTTGGTTTTTTTACATACAATATACTTCCTGGAACAATCATATATAACCTGCTAATTTTTTCAAATAACTGTAGGATATAAATATCAATTCCAATAGTAAAAACCCCTGCATATATCCATATATAAGCCAATACAACACTTAACAATCCCATACACAAAACAACACTCATAAGAGGAATTACCAATAGATTAATAAGAATACTCATTGTTGGAATCTGATAATATGAATATGCCAGCAATGGTAACGTAACTATATTTATTGATAAGCTAATTATTAATGTTTTAATAAAATTATCTATAAAAATGTTTTTAATCGCTAGCTTGCCACAAAAGGTGTTATAAATAACAGGATATATAAAGGCAATTCCAAAAACTGTGCCCATGGTAAGTAAAAATGAAATATTAAAAATGTAATATGCATTTTCTATCAATAGTAGTATCCCTGCCATGCACAGTGAATTTTTCATATCATAAACCATACCCAAAAGCTTGGAAACCAGCGAAATGAAAAACATAATAAGTGCTCTTTTGGTAGAAACACTATTTCCAGTAAGTATTCCAAAGCCTATCATAATAACAGTACTAACAAGAGTTGATGCATAATAGGAGAAGCGTTTTCTAAAAAGATTAAAAAACATCATACCTACTGTGGAAATATGTAATCCCGAAATAGCCAAAATATGTATTATTCCAGCATTTTGGTATTCTTCCTTCAGTTTATCATCTAATCCCTCTTTATTTCCAAATAGCATTGCATTTAGTGTGCCAGCCTCATTAGGAGCTGTTTTTTCAATATATCCTTCTAATTTTTCTTTGATTTTTCCTATTTCTATTTTTATTTCATTTTTTGATGTATCTAGAATATTAATGCTTATTAGATTTAATTTGCCTATTACTTTATTATTCCTTAAATATTGTTTTTCATCAAAATTCCCGGGATTTCTGGCAACGTTAATGGCCTTGATGCTTCCAGTTACCTCTACTTTGTTTCCTAAATATATTTTCTGTATATTTTTAGTGTATACGTAGAAATCACCTGCAGTTGAATGAATAATATACTGATAGTTATAGCTTGTTTTTTTTACTTCCTTAACGATGCCAATAATCGTATAATTTTCATTATCACACTTTTCACCCACATCACAATAATCATCATATTTTTTATATGTATTTGATAATTGCTGCATAGAAAACATACCTACAAATAGGCACACAAAAATAACGATAAATTCTACGATTAAAAAAAAGCCTTTTTTTATTAATACTATCCCTAATATTGTCATCAGTATAACTATTAGTACTTTATAAGTACTAAAGAAATACTGTGTTAATTCTCCAAGTATGAAGGCTACAAAAAAAGCAATAAATGGTCTTTTTATAGCTGCCTCCTATATTTAATTCTTTTTATAATAGTAATAAATTTCTTTATGATACTAAGTAATTTTTATAATACTAAATAATTTTAATAATACTAAATAAATTACCTTTATAGTCCTCTATCTTATTTTTTTGTTTCTTCAACTAAATCCAAATTTCTCGAAAAGGCAGTTTCAACTGAATATGTCTCATGAAGCTTGTTTAATGGATCTCCATCTATTATTATCTGAACGTTACTGATATAGGATAATTCTGAAAGTGTATTGACTATAGAATATATAAGAATATCATCTTTAATTCCTACAGACACTTCATTAATTGAATTATCAAAATACACATAACAAACATTTCCTCTAGTATAAGCATCTACTACCTTTACATTTGTAGGAATAGCATTGTAATATCCACTCTTCTTTGGTCCTGCAATAAGTCTTTCCACTATGCACTTTTCCAAGGTGCAATCTCCTAAAAAGTTTATTGTTTCTTTTGATGCTTTTAGCTTATCTCCAGCCTCATTTGCAAAATATACTGTAAGCTCAATTGTTGAATTGTCCACTAAAGAATCATCAGATATATCAGCGAAATCACTTGCTTTCATAAGCGATGCTGTATTGTTTTTAAATAGCAATGGCTGTCCATTAATATTCATACCAACAAAATCTACTCCATCGATTTGAGTAAGTGTAAGTACAAGCGCTGCTCTACACAATACTTCATCAATAACTGACTGATTGCTGTAGGTAGATGTAAAATTAAGATAAACAATATTGTCAGTTACAGAATAGTCAATAATCTTTACATTATTGTTTAAGGCTGAAGAATACTCACTAGTATTTGTTGGATTTGTAAGTAACGATAAAAATGAACCTACTAATTCGCTCATATTATCACCTTCAACTCCTGCATAATCCACAGCTAACTTATGTTCATCCTTTTGGGTATAATAAATCCTATATCCAGACTCATCACTAGCTTTTTCTTCTTCGTTTTTACAACCAAATAAAGTAATAGAAACAAAAATCAAAATAAATGAACATAATAAACTAATTGTTTTTTTATTCATAAGTTCCTCCTTGTTTCTTTGGACGTGCCAATGGAATTCTAATGGTAAAGGTTGTTCCTTCTCCCTCAACACTATGTAGCTTAATTTCTCCATCATGTTTGTGAACTGCTCCACTAGTTATAGCTAATCCTAATCCAGTTCCTCCTGTTTCTCTAGATCTTGCCTTGTCTACTCTATAAAATCTTTCAAAAACTAATCCTTGAGCTTCCTTTGGAATACCAATACCAGAATCCGAAATTTTCACATAGAAATACTTTAAATCAGCATTTAAAGAGACCCTAACCCAGCCATCTATTACATTGTATTTAACAGCATTTTCAACAAGATTAGAAATAACCATAGTCATTTTTACTTCATCAACATCCGCCATGACTGGTCTATAGCTCTCATATACAAGTTCTATATTCTTCTTTGCTGCTATTGGTTTTAGTCTTTTAAGAACTCTTTCAATCATCTCATTAATATTTACCGATGAAATGTTTAAATCATCAGATTTTTTATCTAGCTTAACAATATTAAGAAGATCAGTAATAATCCGATTTTCTCTATCTATTTCTTCCGTGATATCACCCAAAAATTCCTGATACATTTCAGTTGGAATTCCTTCTTGATTCAAAAGACTATCGGCTAGAACCTTAATAGAAGTAATAGGTGTTTTAAGCTCATGAGATACGTTTGAAACAAACTCTTGTCTTGATTCATCTAGTTCATTGAGCTTTACAAGTAAATGATTAAACGAATCACCAATTTTAGCTACCTCCGTATATCCATCAGTGCCTAATTTAGCATCGAAATTTCCCATTTTAATGCTACTAATTTCATTATCAATTCGCTTAAAAGGTTTAACAAAAAGTGCTGAATAAACAAGTGCAATACCTATCATACATACAAGCGCAAGAAGTAAGACCTCACTTAGTCTGAGATCTAATTCATTAATATTATCTGTAATATCTGACGTGGTAAAGTTCATATAAATGACTCCAGTTTCACCGCCAGAACTTTCTATAGAAAGCGCAATTTCGATATTCTGGTTCTTGGAATCATAATAATTTACTTCATGACCACCAGCGCAATTAATAACACTCTCCGATATACAAGTTTTCTTCTCATCAATAACATAGGTATCTTTAATGATTGTAAAATTGGAATCAACAACAATAATTCTTCCACTGTATATGCTAGTAAGCTGTTCAAACTCAACATTTACAACGTCTGAATTATTATTTGATAAATAATCTGTATTTTTGATAATATTTTTTATCATAAATGCAACATTATATATTTTTTCCTGTCTAGCTTCAATTTGATTTGTTTTATATATTTCAATTGCAAATATTTTAAATAAAGCAAGTGGTAAAATACTCACACATAAAATAACTACAAATAAATTAAACTTTATGCTCTTAATAAATTTTTTAAAACTATCTAAAAAAGTATTCATTTTTTAACCACAAAAGAAGTAACCAACGCCCCATTTTGTATGTACGTACTTTGGTTCACCTGGATTACTTTCAATCTTTTCCCTTAATCTTCTAACATGTACATCAACGGTTCTTGCATCTCCTGGGTAATCATATCCCCATACGGTATTAAGCAAAACTTCTCTACTGTATACTTTATTAGGATTCATAACTAAAAGTTCTAACAAATCAAATTCTTTTGCTGTTAAATTCACTTCAATGTCATTGATAAACAATCTTCTACTTTCAATATCTAAACGCAAATCACCTTTTTCAATAATATGTGGCTGTTCATCCTTTTTATGTACTTTAGAATTTCTTCGAATGATAGCCTTGATTCTTGCCTTAACCTCTAAAATATTAAAAGGTTTTGTAATATAGTCATCAGCTCCATATTCAAGTCCTAATATTTTATCCATATCATCGCCTTTAGCTGTAAGCATGATAATTGGAACATCAGAAAATTCTCTTATATGCTGGCACACCTCATATCCATTGAGCTTTGGTAGCATCAAATCCAACAAAATAATATCATATTCTGTTTTCTTTGCACACTCAACAGCTTCTTCCCCATCATATGCACAATCAACTTCCATTGAATCCTGCTCCAAAGAGAATTTTATTCCTTTAACAATTAATTTTTCATCATCTACAACTAAGATTTTATGGCTCATACTTACCTTCCTTATTCTACACTGATATTATCTTTAATTTTTTCAAACGCTGCTTCCTTTATTCCAGAAACATTCATAATGTCTTCTATGGATAAAAAAGCTCCAACTGTATCTCTGTATGTAATGATACTTTCAGCTCTAGACTCTCCAATACCTGAAAGGGTCATAAGCTGTTCTTTAGTTGCTGTGTTTATATTAATAAGAGAATTTCCATCGTCACTGGTATCTAAGGTATAGCTTTCACCAATGGCATATACATGAATATGGTCACCATCCTTAAGCTTTTGGGCCATATTTATGCTTTTCTCATCAGCATCATTGGCTAATCCTCCTGCTAATTCTATGGCTACATAAATTCTACTATCAATAGGAAGTTCATATACACCTGGAGTAATAACTTTTCCTGTAACGTACACATAAATCATATCAAGGGTTTGAATATCCTTAGTATTTAACTCTTCATCCTTTTTGGATTCGTACTTACTAGTTGATGATTCTTCCCCATCACCAACAGTATCATAGGCATCAACAGATATATCCTTATTGAAATAGGAACAACTATAAAAAAATCCTGCAACTACAACTAATAGTCCTACCATTACATACTTAAATTTGTATATATATTTCATTAAACCTCCGTAAAGGCTTCTCACAAATACACTCTCTAATTCTACATAACTTTGATAGAATTTACAACCATAAAATCATTATTATTTTCCTTTATTTTTCCATTCTAAATAAAACAAAGCCGGCAATAGCAAAAGCCACTCCTATTGCTTTTCTCCACTCAAATGGTTGCTTATCCACACTCCAGCTGCTTTAGTAACCTCAGTATTAAATACTCCCTGTATACTCATTAGTGCACCTGATATTAATGCCACAATATATCCCAACACAGCCTCCTAAATAACATTTTTATTTAGTATAAACATATAAAAAATAATTATTCATTACTCAAGGCTTAAAAATGTTAATTATTCGTGGAACATCTTTAAGCAAGAAGAAACACTCTTGGCGGGTTACTTCTTGCATATATCAAAAATAGGAGACTAATCAGTCTCCTATTATGTTGTACTATATATCCTATGTCTTTATTCTAAATATTTATTAGTTAATGCGTTCAGAATAATTTTGTTGAAGCTTGTCCAAACTTTCTTTAATATCATCACCTTGCCAAATACCTTTTAATGCTGATTCCATGATTAAATAGTAATCCTCGGTAATAAGTAAATTAGGCATCATGATAGAATCCTCATATGCAGTGTAGAATTCTTTAACATGTTCATTGTCATATTCAATATTTCTTTTACATGAAATAATACCACAAATTTCATACATATTTTTGGCATACTCATTAGAAATAAAATCAGCTAATGCAATGGAATCTTCATGATTTTGGCTACGTGGATTAACAGCTAAAATATCCGTATAGGATAATCCACTACATTTAATATCATCTGTTAAATCCGGCATACCAAATACAGAATAATCAATCTCCGTCTGTGATATAGATTTAATGATATCTGTACTAGCAAGGACAAAAACAGTTTCTCCTTTTGCAAATCCATCAATCACATGTGCATAGGTATTTTCATTTGTAGGAGAGAAGTAATCCTTAAGTAATAAATACTTTGAGGCCGCCTCTACTGCCTGATCATTATTCATATCAACCTTAACCTTATCTCCATCCTTAAAGCTAATATAAGAACCTATAAATCCATAATTATATAAAAGTGAATTAACATCCCAATCTAAAATACCTCTTATTTTTGAATGGTCAATATCATCCTTTGTTTCTTCCAAAGAAGCATCATCACCTAAAGCATCCTCTGACTTGTCATTAAAGCTATCTGCGTATGCTTTTATATCCTCAAAGGTATTAATTGTATCTTTTGAATAAGTATTGTTAACCACAAATGCAGAAACATCAAAGCCTAAAGGATATCCATACATTTCTGTACCATAGCTAACTTCCATAATAGCATTGTTGGCGTAATTGTCTTTGTTGTATGTCTTTGTATTGTAATTTGGCTCTAATATACCTAATAAATAGGCCTTTTCCAAATATTCACTACCCATTATAAACATGTCTGGGCCTTCTCCGTTAAGAGACTTATCCTTAATGTAATCAAAATATCCAGTATCTGAAATAAAAGTAATATTTACATTAAACTCACTACCTGTTTGCTTTTTGTATGCATCCACCGCCTGTTCAATGTAATCCTTATACTTACTATAGGTATACCAGATTTGGATTGTTTCATCTTTTTGTGATTCAATACTTTCTTCCGACTTCTTTTCTTCCTCTAGAATGACTTTCTTGTGAGAAATTGCCGTATTAATAATTATGGCACCAATAAGACACATTGCAACTGCAGCGATAATTCTACTTTTCAAAATGCTACCTCCAGGATATTAGATACCTCAAATGTTATAATGATTTCTTTAAAATGTCAATCATCTTATCCACATTATCCTTTGTGATAATGAGAGGTGGTACCATACGTAAAACATCACTTCCAGCAGAAATAACTATAAGTCCATTTTCAATAGAACGCTTAACTGTTTCGCCCACAGGTGTTGTAAGAACAAGTCCTTGCATTAAGCCTTTTCCTCTACGAGCTGTAACATTATCAAATTCTTCAACTATCTCATCAAGCTTCTCTTCAAGATATTTAGAAATTTCATTTACGTGGTCTAAAAGATTACTCTCTACAAACATGTCAAAAACCTTGCTAACAGCAGCACATGCTAATGGATTTCCGCCATATGTTGTTCCGTGGTCCCCTGGAACCATAGCAGCTGCAATTTTTTCTTTGGCAGCAAATGCTCCAACTGGTATACCACATCCTAGTGCTTTAGCTACAGTTATAACATCTGGTACTACATTATAATGTTCGTAAGCAAACATCTTTCCAGTTCTGCCCATTCCACACTGAATTTCATCACAAATCATTACTATATCATGTTCATCACAAAGCTTTCTTACTCCTTGAATAAACTCATCTGTAGCTGGGTATATTCCACCTTCGCCTTGAACTGTTTCAAAAATAATAGCACAGGTTTTTTCGTTAATTAAATCTTTTACACTTTGTAAATCATTAAACTTTGCAAATTTCACTCCACCAATAAGTGGCTTAAATGGCTCTTGATAATGGGCATTTCCTGTAACCGATAAAGCGCCTAAGCTTCTTCCATGAAAAGAATGTTCCATAGCTATGATTTCATGGTCGGTATTTCCATCCTTTAAATATGCATATTTTCTTGCCAATTTAATTGCGCCTTCAATAGCCTCAGTTCCAGAATTAGTAAAAAATATTCTATCCATTTTTGATGCAGCTGTAAGCTTTGTTGCCGCTTCAATAGCTGGTACATTGTAATATAAATTAGAAGTATGAATGATTTTATCTATCTGGTTTTTAAGTGCATCATTATACTCTTTATTGTTATATCCAAAAGCAAAAACTGCAATACCTGCCGCAAAATCAAGGTACTCTTTTCCATCAGTATCGTATAGATATACACCATCACCCTTTTCTAATACAAGGTTAAATCTATTATATGTGTGTAGAAGAACCTTATTGGCATCTTCTATATATTTTTCTTTTTTCATACTAATCTCCTAATCTTCTACATAAAACTTTTCTTCATTATCATCTAATATAGCAGTTCCAATGCCTTTATTTGTAAATATCTCAAGTAATAGGCAATGAAGAATACGGCCATCGAGAATATGTACTCGTGAAACACCATTTTCAATGGCATCTATACAATTGTTAATTTTTGGAAGCATGCCACCACCAATGTTTCCACTTTCCATCAATTTTTTTGCTTCTGTTACACATAATTCTGAAATAAGTGTAGCTGGATCCTTTGGGTCTTTATAAACGCCTTCAATATCAGTAAGAAAAGCAAGCTTTTCTGCTTTTACTTCTCTAGCTATTGCGCAAGCAACATCGTCTGCATTGATGTTGTATGTGTGGAAGCTGTCATCCATTCCAATTGGACTAACAATAGGAAGATAATCATTTTCAATTAAATCATACAAAATTTTTGCATCAACATTTACTATATCTCCAACGTATCCAATGTCTTCACCCTTTGAAAGCTTCTTTTTACATGTAAGTAGTTTGCCATCTTTACCACTAATACTAATAGCCTTAACGCCAAGTTCCTCAACCATAGCCACTAGCTGTTTTGAGATTTTTCCTAAAACCATCTCGGCTATTTCCATAGTGTCCTCATCTGTTACACGAAGGCCGTTAACAAATTTAGGCTCCTTACCAGACATGCTAACCCATTTGCTGATTTCTTTGCCGCCACCATGAACAATAATCGGTTTAAATCCAACTAATTTAAGTACAGTTACATCTTTAATAACATTTCTTTTTATTTCTTCATCTATCATTGCGCTTCCGCCATATTTTACAACTATAATTTTTCGATTAAACTTCTGTATATATGGTAACGCTTCAATTAATACATTAGCTTTTTCCTGATATTTTTTCATTTCTTTTTCTAACATAATATCCTCCATCACATTTATTCTATATATAACAGCGTCTTTCGACGCTTTAATAAATATACAACATAAAACCAATATATGCAACCTTTTTTACTTTTTTTCGATTTATTCACTCTATGCAAAAAATATTCATAAATAATTATACAAAAAATATTTTAAAAAAGTACTTGCACATTCTTTGTTGATAATGTATATTTATTTTTGAAATAAACAGCATTAGTCTAATGTTGCTTTAATATATTATAGGAGGACATATAAAATGAAAGAAAAAGTTATTTTAGCCTACTCAGGCGGCCTTGACACCACAGCCATTATTCCATGGTTAAAGGAGAATTTTGATTATGATGTAGTATGTTGTTGTATCGATTGCGGACAAGAAAGTGAACTTGATGGTTTAGAAGAAAGAGCTAAATTGTCTGGTGCTACAAAATTATACATAGAAGATATTGTTGATGAATTCTGTGATGATTATATTGTTCCTTGCGTTCAGGCTCATTCAGTATATGAGAACAAGTATTTACTTGGCACTTCTATGGCTCGTCCTGGTATTGCTAAAAGACTTGTTGAAATCGCTCGTAAAGAAGGCGCTACTGCTATTTGTCATGGTGCTACAGGTAAAGGAAATGACCAGATTCGATTTGAACTTGGAATAAAAGCTCTTGCTCCAGACCTTAAGATTATTGCTCCTTGGAGAATGACAGATGTTTGGACAATGCAGTCTAGAGAAGACGAAATTGAATATTGTAAGCAGCACGGAATTAACCTTCCATTCTCTGCTGATTCAAGCTATAGCCGTGACCGTAACTTATGGCATATCAGTCATGAAGGTCTTGAATTAGAAGATCCTGCAAATGAACCAAATTATGATCATTTATTAGTATTAGGTGTTTCACCTGAAAAAGCTCCTGAAGAAGGCGAATATGTTACTATGACATTTGAAAAAGGTGTTCCTACTTCAGTTAATGGCAAAAAAATGAAGGTTTCAGATATTATTAAAGAATTAAATACTCTCGGTGGAAAACATGGTGTTGGTATTATTGATATCGTTGAAAACCGTGTTGTTGGTATGAAGTCTCGTGGTGTTTATGAAACTCCAGGCGGAACTATTCTTATGGAAGCTCATCAGCAGCTTGAAGAACTTGTTCTTGATAGAGCAACTTATGAAGTAAAGAAAGAAATGGGCGATAAATTTGCTCAAATCGTTTACGAAGGAAAATGGTTTACTCCACTTCGTGAAGCTATTCAGGCATTCATAGAAGTTACACAGCAGTATGTAACTGGTGAAGTTAAATTCAAGCTATACAAAGGTAATATTATCAAAGCTGGAACAACATCTCCATATTCACTTTATAGTGAATCTCTTGCAAGCTTTACTACTGGTGAACTTTATGATCATCATGATGCAGAAGGCTTCATCAACTTATTTGGTCTTCCACTTAAGGTTCGTGCAATGAAGATGGCTGAAGTTGAAAAAAATAAGTAATTTTAAATTGAATTCAATTTAAACTATAAAAATACCACATATGAAAAGCATCTATTTGATACTTCTTCAATATGTGGTATTTATTTATGCTATTTTCTTTTATAGGTTCTAAAATAATATTCTACATCAAAATATGTTTGTTCTTCACTTTCATCTTCAAGTCTCCACTCATCATCCTCATCTAAATTCGGAAAATGTGTATCAGCCTGATATGAATAATCAATATATGTAACATAGGCTGTATCTACATATGGAAGCATTTGATTATATATACTTTCTCCTCCAATTACATATACATTTTCTGCTTTATACTGCTTCGCCATATCTAATGCTTCTTCTACACTGTGAACAATAATGGCACCTTCACATGTAAAGGATTTGTCATGTGTAATAACTATATTTACTCTGTTTTTCAAAGGTCTGCCATTTGGAAAGCTAAGCAATGTATTCTTTCCCATAATAATAACATTACCCATAGTGGTTTCTCTAAAGAACTTCATATCATCTGGAATACTAATTAATAATTTGTTTTGGTAACCAATACCCCATTTCTTATCAACTGCTACTATTAAATTCATGTTTCCTCCTAAACTGCTACAGGAATATTTTTCACCTGTGGTCCTGTAACATAGTTATCTAAACGTACATCATCCGTTGTAAAATCATAAAAATCTTTTATTTCTGGATTGAGCCAAAATGTAGGGGCTTCATAAGTAGGTCTTTCAATAAGCTCCTTAATAATAGGTATATGTCTGTCATAAATATGTGCATCTGCAATAACATGTACTAATTCTCCCGGCTTATATCCACATACTTGAGCAAGCATATGAATCAGAACAGCATATTGACATACATTCCAATTATTCGCTGCAAGGATATCCTGAGAACGCTGATTAAGAATGGCATTTAATCTATCTCCAGTTACATTAAATGTCATACTATATGCACATGGATACAAATTCATTTCAGCTAAATCCTGATGAACATAAATATTCGTCATAATTCTTCTACTGTATGGATTATTCTTCAAATCATAAATAACTCTATCCACTTGGTCCATCATGCCCTCTTTATATTGATGTTTGACCTGCATCTGATATCCATAAGCCTTTCCAATGGAACCATTTTTATCTGCCCAACTATCCCAAATATGACTATGAAGGTCATTAACATTATTTGATTTTTTTTGCCAAATCCACAATAGTTCATCAACACAAGATTTAATAGCTGTTTTACGTAAAGTAAAAGCTGGAAATTCCTTTGAAAGATCATATCTATTAACTACACCAAACTTCTTAATAGTATAAGCGTAAGAACCATCTTCCCACTTTGGTCTAACTTTTTCACCCTCTGTGCTGCATCCATTCTCCAAGATATCCTTGCACATGTCTATAAATACATTATCTGCGTAACTCATATTTGTCCACCTTTCTAAAATATATAGGTTATTATATCTGATTAATTATAAGACGTAAACACTATATTCTTCCTACAATCTCATTTGGAACATTTGCTTTTACTAATATTCCCTGGGCAACATATTCTTCACTAATGAGCTGTCCGTATTTTCTGATAATTTGAATCTTTCCAGCCTCATTATATGCATATACTTTTTCAATGTATACACTACGTTCTTTTAATATTTCCTCAATAGCATCAATAAGATTTGTTATTCCATCCCCTGGCTTAATAGATGTCTTTAAAATATATTTAGCTCTTTCATCTTTAATAATAATATTTGAAGAATCATCTAAAATCTTATCCTGCTTATTTAACAATGTAATTATATCCTTTTCTCCAACCTTTAGCTGGTCTAAGGTTTCATAAACAACATCTAAATGTCTTAAAGCATGTGGATTTGAAGCATCTAGAACATGAATAATAATATCTGCATACTTCGCCTCTTCTAGAGTTGATCTAAATGCATCAATCAAATGATGTGGCAGTTTTCTAATAAATCCAACTGTATCTGTAAGTAAAATTTCCTGTCCCGATGGTAATTTGTAGTTTCTAGTTGTGGGGTCAAGCGTAGCAAATAACTTATCTTCCTCCAAAACAGCGGCATCAGTTAATTTATTAAGAAGTGTTGATTTGCCTGCGTTTGTATATCCAACAATAGAAACAACAGGAATAGTATTTTCGTTTCTTTTATTTCTTGATAGCTCTCTGTGCTTCTCCATATCTTGAATATCTCGTTTAAGCTCCGCAATACGATCTGAAATAAGACGTCTATCAATTTCAAGCTTTTTCTCACCTGGTCCCCTTGTTCCAATTCCACCACCTAGTCTAGACAGTGAACTACGTAGTCCAACCAATCTTGCCGAACGATATTTTAGCTGGGCAAGTTCAACTTGAATTTTGCCTTCCTTTGTAAGTGCTCTAGCTGCAAATATATCAAGAATAACTAAAGTTCTATCCATAACCTTTATGTCTAATGCTTCTTCTAAGTTTTTAAGCTGTGCAGGAGAAAGCTCATCATCGCAGACTATACCAGTAGCTTCTAGAGTATTTGCGTATTCCTTTAGTTCCTCAATTTTTCCTTTGCCAAGGTAAGTACCGCTTTCAACTCTATCTCTATTTTGAACAAGTTTACCCACGCAAACAGCCCCGGCTGTCTCTACTAATTCTTCGAGTTCATCCAGGGATTTAAAAGTTTCTGCTTCATCTTTTGTACATACAGCAACAAGTATCACTCGTTCCTGTTCTTCCTTTATATCATATAATTTCATTATTACCTCTTCTAATAATATATTGATAAATGGTATTAGAACCTTTATTATTCTACTATCATTTGTAAAAATATTCACGTCAATACTAGCATAAGGTAGCTCTGAGTTTTAATGTGCATGTCAACCGTACGTGACTCTCCTTAAAAATCAAAGCCCCATACATTTTCCATAATCTTATCACGGGATAAAACTATATCCTTATTTAAAATAATAAGACAAGGTGCTTTTTGTTTAATTGCAAAAAGCAAATCATGACTATTATCAAATACTGATACCTCAAATCCTGAATTTTTAAGTGCATAACTCTCGATTCCACCCATATCAGAATCATCTTCAACTATGTATATCACCTACAAACTCTACTTTCTTTCCTTCTAGTATCATATTTGTTGTTCGAACAGCACACATTTTACCGCACATTGAACAGGTATGTCTGTCTGATGGTGGTGTACTTTCGTAATATGTTTTTGCTTTTTCTTTATCAATGGCATATTTAAACATTTCATCCCAGTCAATCCTATGTCGTGCTCTAGCCATTTTATCATCTATATCTCTTGCGTGAGGAATACCCTTGGCAATATCAGCTGCGTGAGCTGCAATTTTACTTGCCATAATTCCCTCTTTTACATCATCCAAATCTGGAAGTCTAAGATGCTCCGCAGGAGTTACATAGCATAAAAAGTCTGCTCCTGAAGCTGCAGCAATGGCTCCACCAATAGCAGAGGTGATGTGATCGTAGCCCGGTGCAATATCTGTTACTAGTGGTCCTAAAACATAGAAAGGTGCATTGTGGCATAATCTCTTTTGTAATGCCATATTTGCTGCAATCTCATTCATTGCCATATGACCTGGTCCTTCAACCATTACTTGAACATCCTTTTCCCATGCTCTTTTTGTAAGATTGCCAAGCTCTATTAATTCTCCAATCTGTCCTGCATCTGTACTATCTGCAATACATCCTGGGCGAAGAGCATCCCCTAAGCTTATAGTTACATCATATTCTCTAAGGATATCTAAAACCTCATCGTAATATTCAAAAAATGGATTTTCATTTCCAGTCATCTCCATCCATGCGAATAAAAGAGAGCCACCTCGAGATACAATATTCATAATACGTCCTTCTCGCTTAAACCCTTCCACTGCTCTTTTATTAATTCCAGCATGAATAGTCATAAAATCAACACCTTCTTTTGCATGAGCTTCAACAACACGCAAAAAATCCTTTGCCGTAATATCTAATAGATCTTTTTCTAAATATCCAATGGCATCATACATAGGAACAGTACCTATCATAGCTGGAGATTTTTCAATAAGTTTTTTTCTAAAAGTATTGGTTTTTCCATAATTACTTAAATCCATAATGGCATGAGCACCATACTTAATAGCTAAATCAACCTTTTGCATCTCCATATCATAATTATTGCAATCTCCAGATATTCCAAGATTGACATTTATCTTTGTTGATAATCCGCTACCTATACCTTCACAGGATATTGATGTATGGTTAATGTTTGCAGGGATAGCTACCTGTCCTACTGCCACCATCTCCATTAATTTGGTTTCATCTATGCCTTCCTTTGAGGCAACAACCTTCATCTGTGGAGTAACAATTCCCTTCTTTGCCGACTCCATCTGAGTCATATACTGTTTCATTTGTTCTCCTTCTTGTGCGTTAACAATTAATATGTATCTATTTATTTTACACACACTTATTAGTCTAGTATATTATAGCATAATGAAGCAAAAAAGCACCAAAGAATTTTCTTTGATGCTTATAATATTTGCTATAAATATGTTCTACTGTATTTCTAATTAATGTGGCTATTTTATATCTCTACGCCTTTTTCCTTCAAGTAATTTACTACATCTTCAACAATATTCATCTCAGCTAATTCATCTGAAGGAATTTCAATTTCATATTCTTCTTCTAATGCCATAACTAATTCGAATAAATCCAAAGAATCTGCGCCTAAATCATCTTTAAAGTTTGTACTCATACTGATTTCATCTACGTTGCAGCTTAACTGTTCTGCAATAATCTCTTTAATCTTTTCAAACATGTTTAATTCTCCTTTAATAACAAGTAATAAATCAATAATTCAGAGTATAATAACCACTTACACTTTTGTCAACCACATATTTAATATCATATTAAGATAATTTATTCAAGATATCTCCAGCAGAATAATTATATGAATATGAACCAAGGTTTGTATATGTGTTGGCTTTTCCTGCTTCTGCTTGTGCATAATAGTTAATCATAGAAGCCTTTGCCGACATCTGATATCCATATGAGCCTGCACCATTGAATAGGGATTTTACTACACTCATATCCGCTTTTTTAAATGCAGCTTCATCTATTGATAACGTTCCATTACTTTTAGCTGTAATACCAATACTGCTAAGTAAAGAAGCATTGGATTTGGTGGAGGTTATCATATTCTTAGAGTTGCTAGCAATATTGGCTGTATTGGAATCTTCCGTATCCTCTATAACACTATTATAATTACTAACAAACTTTGATACAGCTGTATAAATTCCCTCTGTATCGTATTCTCCACTTGTGTTTTTTGCAAAAACTGATTTGGTTCCAGTTTTAAGAAGTGCATCTGTGGAATTCTTTAGGTCATCTGTACTACTTTCAATAGTACTTAGTAGCTTTGTAGAATCCTTTGATGTAGATGTGCTGCTTGTAGCCTTTTTATCAGTGCTATCTAAAGAATAGTATGCATTAAGTAGTTTTTTATAACTACCATTTCTTAAACTATAGTAATCAGATATGCTGTTTGTAAGCCCTGATTCTGATGAAGAACCAAGAGAGGAAAATAAAGTATTTACTGAATTACTATTAATACCAAAATATGTTGACATATAAACCACTCCTTTGTTTGTCAAATTACATCCATGTACCTATTTAAACTATAAACCAACTATATCAATATTTCAAGATAATATTTTCTAAAAAATATAATAATTTTAAAATTTTATATTTACTTTATAAAAGATTACCTTTATTTACCTGTTTGAAACAATCTTTCTGAAACCTTGTAAGACATTGACACCAACAGTTTTTCATCATCTGATAATTCTCCAAATATAGTTCCGTCTCTATAAATAGCATAGCTACGGTTAGTTTTAAGGAGTATTCTTCCCATGGCATCATTCATATATTCATCATCTGGAATTCCTAAAAGATAAGCAAGGGTAGGCATAACATCAATTTGTCCACCATAAATATCTGATATGACACTTTCATCAAAATCCTTACAGCTAATAATAAGTGGAACTGTATATTCACCTTTTGCATTAACCCATGGATACTCATCATACCAATCCTCTAAAGAATATTCATAATATTTATGAATACCTGTATGATCACCAGTTACTACAATTACCGTATTATCAAGCAAACCTGCCTCATTCATTTCATCTAAAAGAATTCCAATTTCTGTATCAACATATTTAACCAGTTGCATATATCCACCCAAATAGCTATTATCTAGGTCATCTGGCAAATCAAGTTGTTTTAGACTGGCATCTATATGAAATGGCATATGGCTAGAATTCATTACAATGTGTGCATAATAAGGCTGATTAAGCTCTTTAAGATAAGGATACACCTGTTCAAGATAATCATGATCATTAAGTGTAAAGCCTATTTTATCTCCACTCATATCATAGCTTTCTGAACCAATAAACTTTGTACCCCCTATCATATTTGTCCATCCTGTTTCATAGTTCCAAAATGTTCCTCTAATGGCCTGATGATATGTAAAATCATAGCCTCTGTTTATTAACATTCTTGGAAGAGAATTTAACTCAACAGAATCACCATATCGAAAGAAGGTTCCTCCCTTAAGTACGGGAAGTCTAGAAGTTGCATACATAAGGTCTGCATCTGAACTATTACCACCCGCAACCTCTTCAAATATTTTGTTAAAGCAAAAGCCATTATTGATAAGGGCATTAATGTTTGGACAAATTTCCTGACCATTTATTTCTTGGTTAATCACAAAAGATTCTAAGGATTCAATTTGTAAGAAAATTACGTTTTTCCCTTCAAAGATTCCTGCATATTCATTGTCTGGTAAATCTTCGTTTTTCCATGTGTAAAATGCATTTATCATATCTTCGTCAGTTTCTGATAATTTATCATCAGTTGCTTCTTCAAAAAGCTCTGCAATATCCTTTATATGAAAGCCCAATGAAGACAAATATCTAGCTTGTTCCTCTGCATCCTGAGATTCAAAAACCTTAGCGTATGTATTATTAAACAGTCCTAACACTTTAGACTCTAATGGTATTGCAAGTAAAAATGCTACTCCTACAGCAGCAAAAACAATGGCACTTCTTCTAAGAATTGTTTTTACTACCTTTTCATCTGCTTTTCTTCTTCTAAACTTCATAATAAACAATGTTAGAAAAATAATATCTAAAAACATAATGATATCATATCCACATAAAAGGGAGGTTACCTCACCACCATCAAAACCACTAAAATTTTTGAAGATATATACATCTGCTGCTGATGGCATTGTAAAAAAAGAACGACTGTAAATCAAATCCATGCAGGAAAGTACTGTAAAGAAAAAATTCCATATATAAATATAAATAACTCTATTTTTTTCTCTTTTGAACAGAAAAGCAACGCTAAGCAAGAGCATTATAATTGCTATATATATAGG
The DNA here is from genome assembly GCA_964573715.1 of uncultured Roseburia sp. GTDB lineage: Bacteria > Bacillota > Clostridia > Lachnospirales > Lachnospiraceae > SVEL01. The sequence continues at coordinate 36,333 of CAZNKR010000003.1, forward strand.
CCAAAATATAATGGTATCTTTGATTGCAGCCAAAAAATTGGGGTCATAAAGATTGTCACCCAATAAATATGCCTGTAACAAAACATTTTTTACAATAACACCTACTATAGGAATTGCAAACAGACATACGTAATATATCCGGTTTGGAATATATATCTTATCTACAAATATTTTTTTTAAAATTGATTTTAATTTTTCCATGACTTATCCTTTTCACACTATATGCAAATGACACTACATGCAATAACTCTATATGCAAATAATCATCTAAGCAAAATGCCTGCTAGCCTGTGTACTTTTACTAGTGTTTATTAAATATTTTATTTTTGTATATCTTACCAGTAATTAAAATAACCACTAAGCATGTAATTATCATTACTGCGAGAGATATTATACCACTAATTAATGTCATATTTCCAATTAAAATATCTGCTGGCATTAAAAATGGTGACGTAATTGGCACAATTCTAAGTATATCTAATATAATTCCCTGTCCGCCATTGTCAATACCTGAGAGCGTGGCAAAATATGCAACCATAAATGCAACTACAACTGGAAGCTGAAACAAAGTTGCAGCTGAAGATAAATCTTCAACCTTACTAACCATTGCTCCTGAAAGTCCTGCTAAAACACAATAAATTAGGAACCCTATAATAATTCCCATAATTGATAAACAAATAGCGCCAGTAGAAAATGCAGTTCCCTGTGAACTATTTTGCATTAATGAAAATAATTCAGATATAGAATTATGATAATTTGGATTTATCTCTCCGCCAATAATATCACCAGCATAAAATCCTGCAATACCAGCTAATATCCATATAGCCAGCTGAATAATTGCAACCACAGCCGTGCCGAAAACCTTTCCTGCAATCAGAGCATATGGCTTAACACTTGTAAGCAACATTTCCATAAGCTTTGAAGCCTTGTCTGCCACAATTGATTTTGATATAGACTGTCCATGAATCAAAATAATCATATACATGAACAAACAAAATACCATAGGGACTATCACCTTCATAACTGTGGTGCCTACTGTATCTCCATTTTCATTAGAGTTGTAACTATCAACATAAATATCTGTCTGAAGGAGTAAAATTTCATCTTTTGTTAATTGTCCAAAAGATAATGCAGCAAATTGAGCATCATTACAAATAAACTCTCCTAATACTTCCATTTCCTCTTCACTAACATTAGATTCATAGGTTCTTAAAAGATTAACCTTTATTTCATCGAAATTTTCATTGTATGTTACGTTAAGAACTACTGCATCTTTTTTATCTTTAACCTCAAAAGCATCCTTAATACTGCTCATATTTTTCATGATGTTAAAATTATTTGCAGTTACTGATAACATCAACCTTACTTGTTCATCCGAATATTTTGTTTCGTTTACAAGAAAAACTTCTTTGATTGTTTTAAAATCGTATGTTCCTTCGTCGGTTATAACATCTTCAAAGGTATCTGTGACTTCATTAATACTTTTTTCGTCATCCATTTGAATATTTGCGCTAATAACATTAATTAAAATAAACAGGGCAAAAATAACAAGAGCTATGAATATTGTTGTTCCTTTAAACCCATTACCTTTTGTTGCCTGACTAGCTGTAAACGAAAAAACCTCTTTACATCCAGTGAACATTCCTGTCTTTTTTGTATTCATTATTTATTCCTCCTTTGATTTTTTGAAAGTTGGAACAAATCCTTTATTTTAAGTTTGCCACTATTATAAATCATTTGTTCGTATATTCTAGAAACGAAAATTAAAAGTAGAGCAATAAATATAAGATTTACAAATACAATAAGTATTCCACTAAGTGGTGTAATAATTCCAAATAGCATATAAGATGGAACAATAAAAACTGCTGATAATGGTAAGAAATATACAATATAATTCAATGCACCCCAGCCAGAATCTCCCATAGATGAAGACATAATAAGAGCAAGTGCTAAATAAGCTCCTATAATCATAGCAAAGGTAAATAATTTATTACCCTCAGCAAGCTCTTCAATTTTTGAAACCATTGCTCCCGATATCCCCCCTAAAAATCCGTAGAAGACAAAGCCTTCTATAAGTATAAGTAAAGAAATAATAACTGTAAATATATTGGCTCCTGTAACTACTGAAGAATCAAAGAAATTAGTAATAATTTCAGGTAATACGAATTTACCTTTACTGCCAGCAAAAATTGCACCATTGATAAAACCAGAAACCACAATACTTGCAACAACTGATGCTAACCATGAAAATACTACTGCAACTGATGCCATTACTTTTCCTGTAACAATGGCCATAGGTTTAACTGAAACTAAAATATATTCTACAACCTTTGTTGATTTTTCAGTAACTATCTGTTCAGCTACCTTTGCACCTGAAAATGAGATACACATTAAAACAACCATCAGTAAAGCATAATTTATTCCATACTGAGCATCACTAATTCCATCTGTTACAATTTCTCCATCAGTATTTAAATCAAAAATGGAATATGTAACGTATTTTGTGAGTAAGTCTGCTGTTTCTATATCAACACCTACACTATTATATAAAAATCCTTTAGCATTATCATAAATAAATGAAGTTAGTTCATCTATTTCTTTTGTAGTTAATTCACCTAAATCATTGTAATATACCATAAAATGCAAACCATAATCTTTTAAAGTTTCATCACTACAATATGAAATGTCAATAACAATATCCTTATTATCCTCAAGAGAAAGTTTATTTTCTTTGATATCATTGGATGTAGCTTTATCAACCTTGGCTAATTCAACAGAGCTATAATATGAATCCTTGTCAAAATATGTTTTTAGATAATCAAATATTTCAATATTATCCTCGTATACATAGGCTTTTTGTATAGTTGTTGTTTCCTCTTTATCGCTATCCTCTCCTGTAATCAGTGAAATAACAGGAAATGACAATAAAGCTAAAACACAAAATATAGCAATTGTAATCTTCATGGCCTTCGATTTCATTGACTGAACATAAGTAAATCGAAAGACATCCATACAGCCTCTCAATTTATTATTCTTCATGAGTTTCTCCTACCTTTTCAACAAAAATCTCGTGCAATGATGGTTCTCTTAATTCGTATTTAATTACGGTAATATTATTAGCTACAAGCTCCTTCAATAAAGCCTTTGCCTCATCCTCACTCTTTACCTTTATCTGGTATCCATCAGGTGTTTTATTTGTAACTAATAAATTCATATTATTAATATATTCCTCTATGTCCTCTTCACACTTTATAACCATGTTAACACGTCCATAGCCTTTTTTTATAACATTTAAGTCACCCTGAAGAACCACATTACCACGGTCTAAAATGGTAATATCCTTGCAAAATTCTTCAATAGTTGCCATTTGATGACTAGACATAATGACATACTTGTCTTTTTCTATAAGTTCTCTAATAATAGATTTGAATAAATCCGAATTAACTGGGTCAAGTCCACTAAGTGGCTCATCTAAAACAATAAACTCAGGATCAGATAGCAATGCGCACATCATCTGGATTTTTTGCTGATTACCTTTGGATAACTGATCTGCAGTCTTTTCCTTAGGTTTCTTTTTAGACTTTTGATTGGTCTTTTGTGGATATATGTATTCTTCTACTTCTAATCTTTTTGCCCAGTACTTAATTCTCTCTTTTGCAACATTCTTAGGTATCTTTTTAAGAGTAGCAAAATAAATAAGCTGATCCATTAATGAGTATTTTGGATATAATCCGCGCTCTTCTGCAAGGTATCCAAGATTAACATTTAGGGCATCCATTGTTTTATCATCCCATAAAACTTCTCCAGAATCATAAGACAACATTCCTAAGATAATTCGTATTGTAGTAGTTTTTCCTGCTCCATTTGTTCCAAGTAATGCATATACTCCTGGTTTTTCCATCTTGAAACTTAAATTGTTGACAACTATTTTGTCGCCGTATTTTTTAACCAGATTTTTAACTTCTAATCCCATACTATTTGCGCCTTTCTAATACACATTTATTTTAGTAAATAAATTGACTTTTTATGACCACAAATTATTATACTTTGAAGGTCAAAATTCATTCTAATTTTACTACATAATTATTTTTTTATCAATAAAAATCAGACTTAAGTGTCTAAATGCATCATTTTTTGTTTTTAAATAAATACAATACACTTCCTTTTATTGACAGTATTACCCATTTTGTTATACTATACTCATTACAAACCACACTTTATGAAGGGACGGTAATTTCATGAATATTTGGCATGACATTAATCCTGATAGAATTAATCCTCAGGAATTCGTTGCTGTAATCGAGATTTCCAAAGGAAGCAAAAAGAAATATGAGTTAGATAAAGAAACTGGACTCATTGTACTTGACCGTATTTTATACACATCTACTCATTATCCAGCAAACTATGGTTTTATTCCACGTACTTACGGTGATGATAAAGATCCTCTAGATGTATTAGTACTGTGTAGTGAACCAATCGAGCCACTTACACTAGTTAAGTGCTATCCTATTGGTGTTATGAAGATGTTAGACAATGGTATGGGAGATGAAAAAATAATCGCTATTCCATTCAATGATCCAACCTATAACAGCTACACAGATATCGCAGAGCTTCCATCACATATCTTTGCAGAGATCAAGCATTTCTTCAATGTATACAAGGATCTTGAAGGTAAAGAGACACAGGTTGACGAATTTGGTGGACCTGAAGAAGCTATTAGAATTATTCAAAGCTGTATTGGCAATTACGATATGAGATTTGGTCAAAGACCTGTTTTCTAAATATTTATCCAAAAATTTTCAATTTAACTTGAATAACTTTTATAGCAAAAAATCTTATAACAAAAATTCTTATAATAAAAAACTTTTGCAATTATATGTGAATGAACCTTTAAAAGCTAGATTCACAAGGCAAAAGTTTTTTTATTTGTTTACATATATTTATTTGTTAAGCATATTTGTTAGTAATATTTATTTGTTTCAGACATTATACATACTCCTGCTGCCTTTGTATCCAAAACCTCATTGATGTTTTCTATAGAAATACCCCCTATACCATATACAGGAATATCTACAGCTTCAACAATTTCTCTTAAATAATCTATTCCTTTTCCCAAAAGACCCACCTTGCAAGTGGTTTCATATATATTTCCCGCCGTAAGATATGTTGCTCCAGCACTTGTGGCAGCAATAGCCTCATCCCTACTGTGAATAGAAACACCCAGTATGTTCATATTATCCTTTATTTTTCTACTAGTGTTCTCATCACTAAGCATACCAAAAGGAATATGTACCCCTGCTGCCTTAATACTAATTGCAGTCTCATAAAAAGAATGAACTATTAATGGAACCTCATATTCTTTACATATTTTCTGGCACAAGATTGCAAGCTTTTCATATTCGTCAAAGGTTAAGTATTTTTCCCGAAGTATTATAGCTTTTGGTTTTCTTTTTGCAATACATGCAAGTTGTACATAAAAATCTCTTTTACAATTTTGTTTATTAGTTACACATATCACTCTGTCATTGGTAATAATATTGCTATCTAACAACAAATCTTCCTCTATACTATTTTTTTCTTTAGACATATATATAATCACTCATTACTGGCTGGAGTCCTAGCTTTAAAATAGCATCATAAACTTCTTCTACATTACGTTCATCGCTAATTTCAAACTGACCATCGCCTTTACTCTCTTCGTCCTCACAATGCTCACCTATTGCAACTGAAACACCGGCAGAAATTTTTGTTGCTGCAATATTAATAAGATTATCTCTAACCCTTGCACATTCTCGCGTTGATATGGTTATACTAGCAAATGGCATAAATAATCTATAAGCGCATAAAACTTGTAAAAGCTGTGGCTCGTGTACATCCATAGGATTAATTTTATCATTGTTAATAATCGGTCTAAGTCTAGGACATGAAAATGCAATTTCTGCATGGGGATACTTCTTTTGAATCAAATAGGCATGTACTCCTGTAGCAAAAGCATCCTTTCTAAAATCATCCAGTCCCAAAAGTGCAGCAAATCCAACGCCTCTCATTCCACCCATTAATGCTCTTTCCTGTGCATTTAATCTGTATGGAAATACCCTCTTATGTCCTGATAAATGCAAAGTCTCATATTTATCAGAATTATAGGTTTCCTGAAAAACAGTAACATAATCTGCACCACACTTATGAAGATATTCATATTCATCAGAATTCATCGGGTATACCTCAAGTCCAACAACATTGAAATATTTTCTAGCTATCTTACAAGCTCTACCTATATACTCTACATCTGACATTTTTCTACTTTCACCAGTAAGAATAAGAATTTCCTTAAGTCCAGATTCTGCGATGGCAGCCATCTCTTTTTCAATACCTGCCTCGTCAAGCTTTGCTCTATTTATTTTATTGTGGCAATTGAATCCACAATAAACGCAATAATTTTCACAGTAGTTTGCAATATATAGCGGTGTAAACATATATATGCTATTTCCAAAATGCTTTCTAGTTTCTATCCTAGCTCGTACAGCCATTTCCTCAAGATGATTTAGTGCTGCTTTAGATAACAATGCAGCAAAGTCCTCAATATTAAGTGTTTCCTTCGTCAAGGCTCTTTTTACATCTTCCTCTGTATATTTGTCATAATCATACTCATCCATTTTACTAATTACCTGGTCCATAATATCATCCTCTATTACTTCCATTCCAGGCATATATTCCATATGATTAGTTCTATTTTCCTTTAAATGCTCTTTAATTTCATCACTTAATATACTTTCGTTTATATGGTCACTCATAATCTTCTCCTAACTAGTCTCTTAAAAATCCAGTAAGTGGTGATGAAGGATCACTACCCTTGTCAAGTACACGTCCCATACCTGTAAGATATCCAATTCTACCAGCATCAATAGCCATTTTAAAAGCACTGGCCATTGCCGGAATATTTCCTGCTGTTGCTATAGCTGTATTTGCCATCACTGCACTAGCACCCATCTCCATTGCTTCACAAGCCTGAGAAGGTTTTCCTATACCAGCATCAACAATAATAGGTAAATCAATTTCATCTATAAGTATTTGTATAAAATCCTTAGTACATATTCCCTTGTTAGAACCAATAGGTGCCCCCAAAGGCATAATTGATGCTGCTCCTGCATTATATAAATCTCTTGCAACATTTAAATCCGGATACATATATGGCATAACTACAAAGCCTTCCTTTGCAAGGATTTCGGTTGCTTTTATGGTTTCATAATTATCTGGAAGAAGATATTTTGAATCTCTCATTATTTCTATTTTAACCATATCGCTTTGACATACTTCTCTAGATAATCTAGCAATTCTAACTGCTTCATCTGCGTTTCTTGCACCTGATGTATTTGGTAGTAATGTTACACTCTTTGGTATATAGTCTAGAATACTGTCAGTTCCTGATACTGCACGTCTAAGAGCAAGTGTAATAATCTTTGAGCCTGCATTTTCAACTGCTGCCTTAATAAGTTCCAGGCTGTATTTTCCTGAGCCTAAAATAAATCTTGAATCAAATTCGTATTTTCCTAGCTTAAGCTTTTCGTTTTTATCCATTTTATTATTCCTTTTATGTTTATTTAATGATAAATTCACCATCTATTATATTTCTATAATAATATGCTTTTTATTTAATATATCTCTTCAATTATTTGTAAAACCTTATTTGCTTGATGTCCTGCGCAAATAGATACTCTTGGGGACATAAGACCCGTACCTTTTTTTGCTCCATTATGAAAATCACCGCATATATACAATCTATCTCCAAGCTTTTTAGTCTTTATCAGGTTGGAATCAAAGGTTCCAGCCATACCTGATGCAGCTACTATATACTTTTGAGGGTATACCTCTGATATTAGATTGACAAGCATAGCCTTATTTTTGGCATTATCAAATGCCTCACAAACAATATCACAATTTTCAATTAATGCAGTAGTATTATTCTCATCCATCTTTACAGATACCACTTCAACTAAAATATATGGATTGATTTTTTGTATATATTCCTTTAGCGCCTCTGTTTTAGGTTTTCCTAAATCTTTAATGGTATAAGATTGACGATTTAAGTTTGTAGGTTCCACTATATCAAAATCAATAAGTTTTAAATATCCCACTCCACTCCTTGCTAGCATAATAGCAATATTGGAACCAAGTCCACCAAGACCGGCTATAGCAACCTTTGCCTTGGAATATTTAAAAAATAAACCTGGAGTTATTCTTGCAGCCATCATCTCTTTTAATAGGGTGTCACTAGGTATAGAATTTTTATCTACTATAACTAGGTGCATATTAGGTGTTAATGCCTCATCCATTGTAACACAATAACCATCTGCTACTAATACAAGTTCACCTTTAATACCAAAAGCCTCAACAAATTGTTCCACCGTTCTTGCCGTTGTTTCAACATCTTTTCCATTAAATACAATATTCATATCAACCACCACCTACGAAGCTTACTACTTCTAAGTAGTCATTATCATTAATCATTACGTCTTTATATGTAGACTTTGGAACTATATTTTCATTAAGCTCCACTGCTACTAATTCAACCTTAAACCCTAAATCTGTAAGTAATTGTTCTAAGGTACATGAATAATAGCTATGCTCCTTACCATTGATATTAATCAAGCCATCACTTCCTTTGTAGTATAATTATATATAAATTTAATTTTATTCTTAACTATAGTAATAATTTGAAGACAAAATAGCAAGGGAAAAATATAATATAAGCATTTGTTTCAACTACTAATGTGTAATTTAATGTATTTTCTAATAGAATTTTCATTAAACTTTATTTAAAAAAATAAAAACAATATTAATAGCATTATTTACAGATATTTCATTTGACATAAAGCGCTAAAATTCGTATAATTTTAAAGGTATGGAAAAGATAAATATGGAGGCAAATTATGAAACCTAACAAGTTTGTTATTATCGGTCAATCAAACACCGGGAAGTCGTATCTCATGGATTCTATTATTGAAAAAAACGATTTACATGCTATTGGATATAGAATGCACAGCATACAGTTTGAAAACGAATTTAAAGGATATTATATTCAAAGTATTGATGATGTATGTGGATACCACAATAATGTCCCAGTACAAACAGTTTTAAAAAGTAAGCACAGAATCAATCTTACTGAGGTTTATGATACATTTGGTGTTTTGTGTTTAAGTGACGTATTAGCAAAGCCAAAGGATGAGTACGATTGTATTATTCTTGATGAGCTAGGACGTGGTGAAGACAAATCAGAAGCATTTGTTGAAAAAATCAATGAAGTCCTTGATAGCGATTCTATGGTATTCATTCTTATGAAAAACATTTCTACTCCACTTAACAATGAGATAAAGAAACGCAGAGACGTTCTTCTGTATGATATGGATAACATGTCCCAGGATGAAATCGAAAACAATATCAATGATAAGTTAAAATAAAGCCTGACAACAGGCTTTTTTTTACGTACCCAACTACTAAAACAATGTGAGGATTAATATGGAAAATTCAAATAATAAGTCGATTACTCATTTGTCAAAATCCACCTTTAGGCTTTATGCCATAACGGATGATGTTCTTACTCCAAAAGAAACCATAAGTAATCAGGTTGAAGCAGCTATCAATGGTGGTACAACTATTATTCAGTTTAGAAGTAAGCAATTAAAGGGTGAAGAAAAAAAATCGGTTGCTCAAAAGGTTAAAAGCATTACCGACAGCTATAATATCCCTTTAATTATTGATGATGATGTACTTCTTGCTAAAGATATTGATGCTAGCGGGGTTCATTTAGGAAAAAATGATATGCCTATATATGAGGCTAGAAAAATACTAGGTCCAGATAAAATAATAGGTGCCACTGCAAAAACTCTAAATGAAGCATTATCTGCAAAACATATGGGTGCTAATTATATTGGCACAGGCGCTGCCTTTGCTACTAGCACAAAAGCTGATACTTGGGTTATTTCTCATGATACTATACGAGAAATTGCTACAAATGTTGGTATTCCCGTTGTTGCTATAGGTGGAATCGTACAGACTAACATAAGCAGTTTAAAAGGTTTAGGCATTGACGGAGTTGCTGTTGTTTCTTCGGTTTTTACGGATAATGTATTAGAAAATGCAAAAATTCTTCGTGGCTTTATAGATGATATTACTTCAATCAAAAAGGTTTTATCCATAGCTGGTTCAGATTCTAGTGGTGGAGCAGGTATTCAGGCTGATTTAAAAACCATGTGTGCCCATGGTGTATATGGAATGACTGTTATAACATCACTTACATCACAAAACACTACTGGAGTATTTGATATCCTAGATACCCCTGTAGCAAATGTAAATTCCCAGTTAGATGCAGTATTTAGTGATATTTATCCAGATGCCATTAAAATTGGAATGCTATCAAATCCCAAAACTATTAATGCTGTTTGTGAGAAATTAATTGAAAACAAAGCTGCAAATATTGTTTGTGATCCAGTTATGATATCAACAAGTGGTCACAAGCTTTTATCTGACGATGCTTTTACTGCTCTCATTAATAAGTTATTACCTATTTCAACCATCATTACACCCAATATACCTGAAGCTTCTGTACTATCCGGTATGAGTATATTAAGTATGGAAGATATGGTCATGGCTGCAAACAAAATACAAAGGATGACCAAGGCTGCAATATTAATAAAGGGTGGACATATGATAAATGCTGCAAACGACCTTCTATATATAGATGGTGAAGCCTTTTGGTTTAATAAAGAACAGTTAAACAACTTAAATACCCATGGAACAGGATGTACTCTTTCTTCTGCAATAGCTTGTAATCTTGCTTTAGGTATTTCTCTTAAAGAAAGTGTTTACCTTGCAAAAGAATATGTATATAATGCAATTAATTACGGTTTTGATATTGGAAAGGGCCACGGTCCCCTATATCATATGTACAATATATTTTAGGAGGTTTTATGTTTCCAGTTATTAATTTTGGTTTATTTGAATTACCCACCTATGGTTTACTTGCAATAGTAGGATTTTTACTTGCACTGTTAGTTGCCACTTCTCTTTCAAGTCGCTGTGGCATGCCAAAACAGGATATAGTTTTTGCTTCTCTTTATTGTGTAATGGGTATTGCTGTAGGTGCAAAGATATTATACTTTATTACGGTTTTACCTAGAATTATAAAGTACATAGATTATTTCAATGGCAATGTTTTCCAGATATTGATTTACGGTTTTTCCGGATTTGTTTTTTATGGCGGACTTATTGGTGGTGCTCTTGGCGTTATTCTTTATTGTAAACAGTTTCATATACAGGTTAGTCCTATTATGAATGTTGTTGCTCCAGCTATACCATTATTTCATGCTTTTGGAAGAATTGGATGCTTTCTTGGAGGCTGCTGCTATGGCATAGAATATCATGGACCACTGGCTGTTTTGTTTCCTTACAGTACTGACATAAGTCATTTAGCAGACTTTACTAGACTCCCTATTCAATTAATAGAAAGCTCATTTAATTTTGTCTTATTCATTGTTATATTTATATTTGTTAAACGTGGTAAACCAAAAACAGGACAAGCCTTAGGCTTATACCTAATGGCTTATCCTGTTGCAAGATTTATTCTTGAATTTTTCCGAGGTGATAATATCAGAGGATTTTTCTTTGGTTTATCTACTTCCCAATGGATTAGCTTGCTGCTTCTTCCTCTAGGAATATATCTTTTCTTAAAAAAAGAAAAACAAACAACTAATTGCTAAAGTCATTATTAAAAATAACTATATGCTGAGGAATACCGTTCTTATATGTTGGATTTGCTTCACCTTGAATCAGTGGTTTAAGGTAAGTCATCATCTCATCGGTCACATCATGACCATCTGGTGTAATCCAAGATAAAGGAACGGTTTTTTCTTTATTGGCAACATCCTTTACTCTAACTCTTCTAAACACGATTTCGTATGGAGTATCATTTATTCTTTGTACAGAAGCCATAACTCCTGTCATGCCTTCCATTGCACACTGAAATGCATGCATTCCTAACATCTTTGATTCTGAAAGATCTGTTGCTGAAGCCACGTGAGCTGCACATCTTTGCATAAGATTCATTTCTATTGATCTAACCTTACATCCAATTTTATCACGAACAACCTGTTCAAGAACCTTTGCAGCACCAGCTAGATAGCTATGTCCAAATACATCTGTTGCCCCTGATTGGTTTATTTCTGAAATATATCTTCCATCTTCATCCTTTATTCCCTCACTAATTGCTACAATTACATCTGGATGCTTTGTTAATTCTTCTTTTACGTCCTCTACAAACCTATCAATGCTAAATGGAACCTCACAAAGATAAATAAGACTTGGTCCTCTTTCACCATTAAGTCTAGCAAGTGCAGAAGATGCAGTAAGCCATCCAGCGTTACGTCCCATTACTTCAACTATTGTAACAGCAGGAATATTGTACACACTACAATCTCTTTCAAGCTCCGAAAATGTAGTTGCTATATATTTGGCTGCTGATCCAAAGCCTGGACAATGGTCTGTAAGTGCAAGGTCGTTATCAATAGTCTTTGGAGCACCAACTACCTTTATATCACCAATACCATTTTCAATTAAATATTTAGATAACTTATCTACTGTATCCATTGAATCGTTTCCGCCAATGTAAATAAAATAACCTATATTATGCTTTTTTAATATCTCAACAATTTGTTTATATTGACTATCATCCTCTGTAGGATTTTTAAGTTTAAATCTACAAGAACCTAAGGCTGCAGCTGGAGTCTGACATAAAAGTTCTACGCACTGAGTATCATGAATAAGCTTATTTAAATTCACAATATGATCATCTAAAACTCCTTGAATACCATTTACCGCTCCATATACCGTATCTATGCTTCCTGAAACGCATGCCCCTGTCATTATACCTGCTAAAGTAGCATTAATAGCAACCGTTGGTCCACCTGACTGTGCAATTAGTAGATTTTTCATTGTTTTACCTCTTTTCATTGTTCTTATTGAAATAGTTTTTATTGACATAGTTTTATTGACATAGTTCATAAGTGTCTTTAAATACTTCTTTCTTGATTATATAAATATCATATTCATCATCAAAGGTATAGCAGATATAGTCACCCACCAAACCATTCATATATTTATCATAATCCCACTTTGTAAATATCTTAGCATTTTTTGTAAGAGTCTTGGCATATATTTTTCCCTTGCCATTAGTGATACAGCTCTTTGCATATGGCAAAAGCTCAATATGTTCATTGGTATCCATATACATTCCATAATACAAGGCAGTGGCCACATCTACATGTGCGTTAATATCATAGCCTTCCTTAATGATCAAATCGTAACAAATAGTAGAACAGCTAACTAAATTTCCACTATCTCCTGAATTTTCATTTGAATTTTCATTTGAATTTTCATTTGAATTTTCATTTGAATTTTCATTTGAATTTTCATTTGTGCTTTGAACATCGTCAGGTGTTTTATTTGTAATGCCACATTTTGAGAACACTAAAGCACTTAACTTGCCTACATTCCAAATATTCACATAAACTCTGTGCAATATTCCCATCCTTTGAGGAATGGGAAATAAATACTTGCTCATCCATTTAGTAATTTCCACCTAGATTCATTTATCTTCAATTGAACTATGTCTTTTTATTCCAAGAAATACTCTTTCATATTCCTGATAAGGCACTGGTTTACCAAACAAATATCCCTGAATCATTGATACCTTCATATTCTTTAGGGTATCGAACTGTGCTCTAGTTTCCACACCTTCAACGCATACCTTAACATCTAACCTTTCTGATAATTCTGTAATAAGACGTACAAAGGTTTGTGCATAATCATCCGAAACAATATCATCCACAAATATCTTATCTACCTTAATAATATCAAAGTCCATCTGCTTTATGTAATTAAGTGAAGAATAACCTGTACCAAAATCATCAAGTGCGATTTCAACACCAAGCTCCTTTATTTCACTAATAACCTTCTTCATATTATTCATATCATTTATAGCTAGGCTCTCTGTAACTTCAAGAATAATATTGTTTGGATTAACACCTGTTTCATTAATAATGTTAGTAATAACATCCACGATATTATTTTGAACAAGCTGAACAATTGATATATTAATATGAATTTTTCTATTAATTCCAAGGTCAGACCAATATTTTGAAATAATACATACTCTTCTTAAGAATACCTCCCCAATAAATACAATAAGACCTAAATGCTCTGCAAGAGGTATAAACTCATTTGGAGAAATAAATCCAAGCTTCATACTATTCCATCTAATAAGTGCTTCACCACCTATACATTCTTCTGTTTTGGCATCAATAATTGGCTGAATGTATACCTCAAATTCATTACCACCTAATTTAATTGCAGAACGCATATTTTTCTCTAGGTCTAATCGCTTAATAGATGATGCTTCATCTTTAATGTTGTAGTATTCTATTCTGTTTTTTCCGCCCTTTTTGGCATCATACATAGCAATATCAGCTTTTTTAACAAGCTCATTTACATCATTTCCTTCATCTGGATAGCTAACAACACCCATACTCATAGTACAGTAATATTCTGTACCATTTAAATCCCATGGTTTATTAAATAAATGCTTAATTTGATGTAGTATATCCTCCACACGATACATTTGGGAAGGTTCAACAATAATAACAAACTCATCGCCACCCATACGATAACAATTATCTTCAATACCAGGAATCTGTTGAAGTCCTAGAGATATCATCTTAAGAAGCATATCTCCATACTGATGTCCTAAGCCATCATTAATATGCTTAAAATTATCTAAATCTAAGAACATCACGTATCCGGTTTCATCGCTTTCTATCGCCTCAGATATATATTTCTCCATATCTGCTTCACAACGCATACGATTATATAATCCAGTTAAAAAGTCATTGTTTGCTTGAAATTCTATTCTTTTTTCAATCTTTTTCTTTTCAGTTATATTGGTAACATTACATACCATAACTTTTCGTGTATCCACCCATTTTATCTGATTGAATTTAATATCATACCATGCTTGATGACGTGATTCATAGGTTTCAAAATATGCACAGGTTCCATTCATAATATCGCAATTTTCACATGGATGTTTCATGCCACATAAACCAAAATCATAACAATGAAGGCCTTCCATATCATTATTAATCATCATCTTCATTGTATCATTTGCAAAAAGAATCTTTTTATCTTCTCTGTCAATTACAAACAAACCACTACCTACATTGTCTAAAATATCTCTCATAGCCTTATAAGAGCTTACTAGTGAATTCTTGTTAATCCTTTTTTGTAAAATACTTTGAAGGATTTTGTTTACATCAAAAACAAACTGCACAGTTTTCCTATCCCAAGTTCTTTTATCATTGGAATCTGCAACAACAAAATACATTGGAAGGTTATCTGCAACCTTTATAGGCACAACAAGCAGGGCTTTTAAGCCAAGCCCTGCTAATATTGGATTTTCTTCTTGATATTTGGAAGCATCATATCTAAGTGCTCCATTGTATTTTGTAATACTTTCTGTAATTAATCTGCTATCTAACCCAGTAAACTTAGATATTCCATTATCTGGAATCCACTCTAAAATACTAGAAATCTGCATAACATCTGTATCCCACTTAAACAAAGATAGATTAGATACCTGCAAATAATTTCCTACCACTTCAAAAATACTTCCCACGATAGTTTCGAAAGGTTCTTCACTTTCAAGATGTTGTAGAACTAAAGTCGTGGCTTCATTTCTTTTCGCATCATCTTCAATATTTACTTTTTCCATTCAAGCTACTCCTGATAATAAAATATGCCTAATAAAATATGCTGTTAGATTTCCCAAACATATCTCACTGCAATAATTACTAAAATTTTATCACAGAATTCCAAAGAATGAAACTACAAATTTATATATTCATCTATAATAAAACTGTTTTCTTCTGTATTACTTTTAATTTTAAAATACATATTAAAATTTCTATCAAAAATTAAATTATTCACTTCTGAGTGCTTCTACTGCGTCTTTCTTTGCTGCCATTCTAGCTGGAATATGTCCACCTATCATTGTAAGTAAAGTACTAAGTACTACCAAAAATACAGCATGAGAAAGCTTAAGATTTGCAACACCTTCTAAATCAGTCAAATTGTACAATATGGCATTAACAGGTAAAGTAATTAGATAAGCAATACCAATTCCTAGCAATCCAGAAAATACACCAAGAATACAGGTTTCTGCATCAAATACACGGGTAATATCCTTCTTTCTTGCACCTAAAGCACGTAATACTCCAATTTCCTTTGTTCTTTCAAGAACAGATGTATATGTGATAATGCAAATCATAATCAAACTTACAATTAATGAAATAGCTGCAAAAGCAATAAGTACAATAGTAATAGCATCCATTATGCCTCCTGTCATATCTGACATGGTGGCTGCTAAATCAGAGTATACTATTTGATCATCAATACTCTTTCCTTCATTGTAGCTTTCAATATAACTTATAATATTATCTTTGGCATCAAAATTTGTTGGATAAACAAATATCATATAAGGTACAGCATTTCCACCAAAAATACTGATATATAATTCCTTAGTTTCTTCATCTATATCTTGAAAAGTAATTACATTTTTGTCTGACTCAAGCTGGGCCTTTACAATTTTAGAATCCTTTTGCATATCAACCACTACTTCACACAGTTCATCTGCATATGCAATACCTGGTGCTAAAATACCTAATGTTGCATCCTTTTTAATTCTTATTACTCCAGTAACAGTAAGGGTTAAATTACCATCTGAGTTATACATACTTTCATAATCAGTGTTTGGAACAAAAGAACCAAACTCTGTTGAATTATAAAAATTATCATTATTTACAAGTGTGAATGTTGTTCCTACTATATCTTCAAAAGCAATTGTATCTCCAGCATTTACATCATATCCTAATGCTGCTAATATGGATAAATCTACTCGATTTTTTTCATCAACAACGAGAACAATATCTGTTGCCTCTTTTGGATATTCACCCTCAAGTACATCATAATTCTTCTCAAGATAAGTGCCTTTTGATGGATCAAGAACTGAAGGATATGAAGATAAACCTGCATTGGACATATTTGTAAAATTAGCCTCACCTGACATGAATTTATTTACAAAAGAAGCAGGAACTATTGTGCCATCCACATCTCTAAGCAGGTTCATTGAAACAAGTCTTAAATATCCAACACTTTGGCAATCCTTTGCATCTATATCTTCAAGATAAGACATAAACTCATCACTAAAATTATTCTCATGAGTCTGTACACTTGCACTTGAATCATATACATATACCTCGTCCGAATCCACAAATTCAACTTTGCCTGACATCTTATCAGACATCTCAGCAGACATTTCATTCATAGCTTCTTCATCTATAGTAGAGGACTGCTTTGAAATAGTAATTGGAAACTCTGCCAATGCATTTTGTTGGAAAATATCAATCTGTTCCTTAAATCCATTGGATAAGGATAAAATAACTGCAATACCTATAATGCCAATACTAGAAGCAAATGCTGTAAGTGCTGTTCTACCTTTTTTTGTTTTAATATTATTAAATGATAATCTTAAAGCAGTAATAAAGCTCATGCTAGTTTTCTTTAATGAAAACTTATCAACATTTTCTTCTGATTCATAAGGATTTGTATCAGATATTATCTTTCCATCCAAAAATTCAACTATTCTATCTGAATAATCATGGGCAAGCTTTGGATTATGCGTAACCATAATAACTAGTCTGTCCTTTGATAAAGACTTTATAAGCTCCATAATTTGAACACTAGTACTTGTATCAAGTGCACCTGTTGGTTCATCACAAAGCAAAATGTCTGGATTGTTTGCTAAGGCTCTAGCTATAGCCACTCTTTGCATCTGTCCTCCAGATAACTGATTTGGCTTTTTATGCATATGTTCTTCAAGACCGACCTGTGTTAATGCTTCAATGGCCTTTTTATGTTTTTCTTCTCTTGACACTCCACTAAGTGTCATACCAAGCTCTACATTTTCTATAATTCCAAGATGAGAAATCAAATTGTAGCTTTGAAATACAAAGCCTATTGTATTATTCCTATAAGCATCCCACTCAGTTTCTTTAAAGTTCTTTGTGGATTTTCCATTAATAATCAAATCCCCATCATCATATCTATCCAAACCACCAATAATATTCAGACAGGTAGTTTTTCCTGAACCGCTAGTTCCTAAAATAGACACGAATTCCTTCTTTCTAAAAGAAACGGAAATTCCATCTAATGCTTTTGTAATATTTCCACCAACATTATAGTGTTTTTTAATATTAATAAGTTGTAACATATTTACCTCTTGTCTATAAATTTTAATATTTGGTAGTATACCACCTAGTCAATAATAATCAAATTAAATTTTAATAAATCTGATTATAGTTTTATAAAGAAAGCATATTATAGATTAATAAAAAAAGCAGGTTAAAGACCAATCGCTTGTAAAGCCTACTCTAAAGTACGTTTTACAAGTAATCCATCTCTACCTGCCTTACATTAAAATCAGCTGTCTATTGAATAATTTGGAGCTTCTTTTGTTATATGAATGTCATGAGGATGACTTTCTTTTAATGAAGCTGCTGAAATCTTTACAAACTTACCTGTAGTTTTAAGTGTTTCAACATTTGGAGCTCCACAATATCCCATACCAGATCTAATACCACCAATCAACTGGAATACTGTATCTTCAACTGTTCCCTTGTATGCTACACGGCCTTCAACGCCTTCAGGAACAAGTTTCTTTGCATCTGTTTGGAAATATCTGTCCTTACTGCCGTTCTCCATAGCAGCAATTGAACCCATACCTCTGTATACCTTGTATTTTCTGCTTTGGAATAATTCAAATGTTCCTGGGCTCTCATCACAACCTGCAAATATGCTACCCATCATACAAACATTTGCACCAGCTGCGATAGCCTTTGTCATATCTCCTGAGAACTTAATACCACCATCTGCAATAACTGGAACACCATACTCTTTTGCTACTGAATAACAATCCATAATAGCTGTAATCTGTGGAACACCAATACCTGCAACAATACGTGTTGTACAAATAGAACCAGGTCCGATACCAACCTTAACTGCATCTGCTCCAGCTTCAATAAGATCCTTTGTAGCTGCACCTGTAGCAACGTTTCCAGCGATAACCTGTACATCTGGATATGCTGCTTTGATTTTTTTAAGTGTATCAAGAATATTCTTGGAATGTCCATGTGCAGAATCAATATTAAGAATATCAACCTTAGCAGCAACTAATGCATCAACTCTTTCCATAATATTGGCTGTAATACCAACGGAAGCTCCACAAAGTAGTCTACCCTGTTCATCCTTTGCAGCAAGTGGATACTTAATCTGCTTTTCAATATCTTTAATTGTAATAAGTCCCTTTAAATTGAAATCATCATCAACTAATGGAAGTTTTTCTTTTCTAGACTTTCCTAAAATTGCCTTAGCTTCTTCAAGAGTAATACCCTGTTTTGCAGTAATAAGACCCTCTGAAGTCATAGATTCTTTAATCTTCTTTGAGAAATCTGTTTCGAACTTAAGATCACGATTTGTAATAATTCCAACTAGCTTTCCATTTTCAGTAATAGGAACTCCAGAAATTCTAAATTTTCCCATTAAATCATTGGCATCTGCTAATGTATGTTCTGGTGATAATGAGAACGGGTCAGTAATAACACCATTTTCTGAACGCTTAACCTTATCTACCTCTTCAGCCTGCTGTTCAATAGACATATTCTTGTGGATTATACCGATACCACCCTGTCTAGCCATTGCGATAGCCATGCGGTGCTCAGTAACTGTATCCATACCAGCACTCATCATAGGGATATTAAGCTTTATTTTTTTAGTTAAATATGTTGAAAGATCAATCATATTTGGTGTAACTTCTGAATAACTAGGAACTAATAAGACATCATCAAATGTAATTCCTTCGCCAACGATTGTACCCATTTTGCATCCTCACTTTCTTAGTCGTATTTTTAAATATTAGATGAGATTATAAAATATTTTGAAAGGTATGTCAAGCCATCTCATTAATGTATTAGATATATCTCATTAATATATTAGATATATGAGAGAAATATAAAATTCGAAATATACTACCTTGCAAAATAATTATATTTAAGTGTTAAATCATTTTGTTGAATCTTATTATTAATAAGTTCGTTTAAATATCTTATATTTTCCAAATCACAATCCTCATTGGTTAAAGTGCTTGAATCCTCTACATCAATCCAGCCTTTACTATAATCCTTTGGATTATTGAAGATTTGTGAAACATCTCCATTTGAAACATAGACCTCACCATTAAACCAGGAATAGTCACTAAAGAATGCATAGCCTTGATATTGGAAATCAAATATATCATTTCCTATATAGTGCTCTTTTACATAATCTATTCCTAAAAGATTAAGGGTAGTTGGTAAAATATCTATTTGTGAATTAACCTTATCAACAATTACCTGCTCCATATTATTTTTCCATATAAAGAATGGTGTGTTATTGATTAAATTATTGTCAGTCTTTTTATATTTATCTAAAATCGTCTTGTCATTAAGTGTGTATAAATAATGATCATCATATCCAATAATTACTGTATTATCTAATAAATCATTGTCTTTAAGTGCCTGCATCATAAGTCCAACCATCTTATCCGTTTCAGCAGCAAATAATTTTGCATACTCTTCTTCTGACAATTCTGGAATATTATCGCCATACTTTTCTTTAAGTAATGTGTCACTAAGTTCATTATTAGAGCCAAATGGTGTATGAGGAGTATAGGTAATAATATAATCCATGAATAATCCATCCTGATTAAACATCTTTTTATAAAAATCTGAATTTAATATTAATTCTCTATCTAATTCATAAGACAAATCATCATACTTATATTCATCTACTAGGCCAAAATAATTATCATAACCCCAGTTTTTATAGTTTGCTTTACGTGAATAAAATTCACCTGTATTCATATGAAATGCATTTACCGCATAGCCTTTTTCTTTAAGGAGATTTGCTAGGGAGTAAGTAAATTCATTGGTATTATACGTATATGCATTTCTTGTAATTGTAATAGGTGTTATAAGTCCAGTATTAACCGCAAATTCAGAATTAAAGGTAGAACCACCTCCATTGTAATATGAATAATGATTTTCAAATACAAAGGAATTGTTTAATAAAGCATAAAGATTTGGCATATCTTCTTTATTTAATAGCCAGCTATCAATACCCTCTAACTGTAGAAAAATAACATTCTTGTCCTGAAATAATCCAGTATATTCATTTGAAGTAGAATTGGTTTTATTATCATAAATATCATCAAGAAATTTTATCTCCTCTGGATCATCAGGTTCACTTGGCTTTAAAAAAGTAAGATAGAAATCACGAATTGAATATTCATAAAAACCACATGTTTTTATTGCCTTATTTTTATCGTAAAAGCTATTGTAGATATTTTTAGGATTGTTAAAATTGTTCCACTTAAGTGTTTCTGTTTCACTTCCATAAAGTACAGGAATAAATAAGTGTATTAAAATAAAGCAGACCAAAGCTATACCCATCTGCTTTATTGATGTTTTTTCCTTATTCGGCATTTTAATGATGGCAAAAACACCTGTTGCAAGTATAAATAAACAAACAAGATAAGTAATAATGCTAGTATGAATAATAGTATCCCAAATATAAGCACTACCTTCTCCTGCCATAGTTATAAGATTCCAATTGAAGAAAAAGCCTGTCAATTCAAAATAAATGCAATTTGTCAAAAACAATAAAAAGAAAATCCCAAAACAAATACCATAAAAAATTCTTGCAAAACGCTTTTTCATACTTAGCGCAATAATAGCTATTAGCATAATCCATATAAACGAAAACAGTATATTTGGTGCAACTATTCTGTATTTAAAATAGCTTACTTTTCTACTAACAAATGCAATGTATCCACCCATTAAAATAAACGGAATTGTAAGAAAAATAATCTTATATAAAAAAGTCAGTGTCGCTTGTTTTTTGCTTTTATCAATTTTAATAATATTCATTTTTTACCTTTTGCTTTACTATTCTATTATTCTATTGTTCGATATCTTCTATGGTTACCTTACTAGTATGAGGTATAGGTTTCCAAGTTACATTCATAAACAGAGCCATATACATTGAGTATCTGTAAAAAATATCAAAGGTTGGCCAGGTAATACAATATAAAATCTTTTTATGTAAAGGAATCTTTTTAATTCGCTTTCTCTCAATAAAAAATACATATACTGCGGTAAGCATGTTTCTAATGTCATAAAATAGCTTTCCTAAAATTCTCCAAACTGTAACCAATCCCAGACTTATAAAAAATGCCTTAACACCTGGTGTTGCGTTAATATAGATATCTCCAAAAATAAATCTAAGTGCCTTTGTTAGATAGTTGCTATTCTTAAAAAGTAATGCATTGTCTATTCCATTTCCATACATAAGACAGGCCTGAATAAAGAAAGTAACTACAAGCCACATAAATAATTTAATAATAACTGCTGGTATGAGCTGAGATAAAGTGTCAAAAGAAGCCCATCTATGACGTAAGCCTTCAACAATATTTGGGAAAGTAAGCTTGTGTTTTTCTTTCTTATCTCTATAACAGTTTCCAACAAAAATATTTTTAAATAATGGCCATCCAGTTTCTACAAATGCAATAATATGTCCTTTCGACCATCTAATTCTCTGTCTAAAAGCAATTTTCACACTTGTTGGCTGTTCATCATAAAACATAGCATCATCATTATAAGAAATCTTATATCCATGTGCTACTGCATCAGCAGTAAATGCTCTGTCCTCTGTAAGGGAAGTATAATTCCAGCCATCCTTTACAAGTTCAGAAGCAAAAAGGAATCCAGTTCCTTGTATATTTGTAGCAAGTCTAAAAACAGAACGAGCTCTATGTCTGTATCTAATTGAACGTAACCAGTGTAATGCATATGTAGAAGCTACCCAGTTCTCGTCAAAATTCTTTGTATTTCTATAAGAGGTAATAATTTTCTCACCAGCATCAAAGCTGTCATTCATTCTAGTGATATAATCTTTGTTTATTAGGTTATCTGAATCAAAGATAAAATAGCCTTCAAATGAATTAATCCCATAATCCTCTTTTATTCTTTCAAATAAAAACTGTAGTGCAAAGCCTTTTGTTCTTTGCTCATCATTAAATCTTTCATAACAAATAGCGCCATTTTCTCTAGCAATCTTTGCTGTATTATCAGTACAGTTGTCAGCTATAACAAAAACAGTAACAAGTTTTGATGGATAATCTTGACGTTTTATACTGTCTAACAGATTAGCGATAACTGCTTCCTCATTTCTTGCTGGGATAAGTACCGCATATTTATGATTGTTTTTGGCAGGCTTAAATTTTCTAGTAAAGAAAAGTCCAACCAATATATAAAAATTCTTGTGTATTCCAAAAATAGCTAGAAAGGAAATCATAACTCCCTGTACCCAATTTGCCTCGGTAAAGATACTACCAATGGCCTTAATAATCATATCAAAAAAACTTCCAATACTTTGTAACATAGATTCTCCTAATTTGGTCTTTTGTGTTTAATATCCTAACTAGTATACAATAAATTAAATAATCTGCAAGCAAAAAGTGGTCATTCATCCAAAGTACGAATAGTATTTAAATACCCTTTTTTAATTTATAATTTGTTTTTCTATATACATTTTTAGCCTTGTTCTTTTCCCCAATTCCAAGCATATTTTGTGTATCTACCATTACCTATTTTCTTTATCTTATTTAGCTTGGTAAGTTCAGTAAGTGTACGTTGAACCGTGGTTTGGCTTACCCCTGGTACTCGTTCCATGATTTCTGATTTCGTTATTGTTCCAATTGTATTTAGTCTTTTTGGTAAGAATGACTAAATTAAATCATTTCATCCCAAAAAAACCATACAGCAACATAATTACTGTATGGTTTGTAATATTTAAATACTATTTCATAAATACCTTACTAGGTTTATGAGCATAAATAGCTTTTACCATTGCTTCAGAAGGTTCAAAATATAATCTTCCAAGCTTACCATCCTTACCTACTAGAATAGCTACATATATATCTCTGTCTTCAAATCCAGAAGTGTAGTTAAAATCCTTTAGGTCGGTACGATGTTCATAAGCAAGAATTTTTTGATGTGACTTTGGTGCAAGAACTTCTAATTTATCAAAATTAAAACTCTTTGCTGGTTTTCTCTTTTTTCTTCCATAAATACACTCAACATCTAACTGCCCGTTAATAAAGAAATACTCGTATTCAACATCGGTATTCTTAAAAATAATATAATCAAGATAAATAAATAATGCTATAGCTATTGGTCCAAAAGTTTGGAAATACAATAATGTAACATATACTATGGCAAGAGTTACGATAATTGAAAATATTCTAAAAAAAGTAGCCAACGTATCTATTTTCTTTTTGATAATTACTTCTGCATAATTGTCACCCACAAAAGTTTCCTCCTTTAATTTACATCATGCCCATTCCGCCAGCGCCCTGTGGCATAGCTGGAACATCTTCTTTGATTTGTGCTACTACTGACTCAGTTGTAAGTAATGTTGAAGCAACACTTGTTGCATTCTGAAGTGCACTTCTAGTAACCTTTGCTGGATCAAGAATTCCTGCATCTACCATTGAAACATATTTTTCGTTATATGCATCAAAACCGATTCCTACTTCTGATTCTTTTACTTTATTAACAATAACTGCGCCTTCAAGACCCGCATTTTCAGCGATAGCATATAAAGGAGCTTCAAGAGCCTTAAGTACAACCTTTGCACCAGTCTTTTCATCACCTTCAAGTTCTTCAACAAGCTTGCTTACTTCCTTAGAAGCATGAATATATGCAGAGCCACCACCAGCAACAATACCTTCTTCTACCGCAGCTCTAGTTGCATTTAGGGCATCTTCCATACGAAGCTTATTTTCTTTCATCTCTGTTTCTGTTGCTGCACCAACTCTAATAACTGCAACACCGCCAGCAAGTTTAGCAAGTCTTTCTTGAAGCTTTTCTCTATCAAACTCAGAAGTTGTTGTTTCAATCTGTGATTTGATAAGACCAACACGACCAGCGATTTCTTCCTTGTCACCAGCACCATCAACGATAACTGTATTTTCTTTTTGCACCTTAACACTCTTTGCACGACCAAGCTGTGCCATTGTTACGTCCTTAAGCTCAAGTCCTAATTCTTCTGAAATAACCTGACCACCTGTCAAAATGGCAATATCCTTAAGCATTTCTTTTCTTCTATCACCGTAGCCTGGAGCCTTAACACCTACTACATTGAAAGTACCACGAAGCTTGTTAACAATAAGAGTTGTAAGTGCTTCACCTTCAATATCTTCTGCGATAATTAATAATCTTTGGCCTGACTGAACAATTTGCTCAAGAAGAGGTAAAATTTCCTGAATATTTGTGATTTTCTTGTCTGTGATAAGAATGTATGGATCATCTAAAATAGCTTCCATTTTTTCCATATCTGTTGACATATAAGCTGAAATATATCCTCTGTCAAACTGCATACCTTCAACTAAGTCTAATTCAGTCTGCATTGTCTTTGACTCTTCAATAGTAATAACACCATCATTTGATACTTTTTCCATAGCATCTGCTACCATATTACCAACAACATCATCACCTGCTGAAATAGCTGCTACTCTTGCAATCTGCTCTTTACCAGTGATTTTGCTTGACTGCTTTTTAATTGCATCTACTGCAAGGTCTGATGCTTTCTTCATACCTTTTCTAAGTACGACAGGATTTGCTCCTGCTGCAAGATTCTTCATACCTTCATTAATCATAGCCTGTGCCAAAACTGTTGCAGTAGTTGTACCGTCACCAGCAACATCATTTGTCTTTGTAGCTACTTCTTTAACAAGCTGCGCACCCATATTTTCAAATGCATCTTCAAGCTCTATCTCTTTTGCAATAGAAACACCATCATTTGTAATAAGTGGTGTACCAAAAGACTTATCTAAAACAACGTTTCTTCCTTTTGGTCCAAGTGTTACCTTTACTGTATTTGCTAATTTATTAACGCCTTCTTCTAAAGACTTTCTAGCTTCTGCGCCATACTTAATTTCTTTTGCCATAACAATTCTTCCTTTCTAAATCACTATTATTTAACTACTGCAAGAATATCTTCTTCTTTGATAATCATCAGTTCTTCATCATCCATCTTTACTGTATTGCCAGCGTATTTTGAGTAAATGACCTTATCACCTTCAGTAATATCAGCTTTTACATCCTTACCCACTGCTACAATAACAGCTTCTTGTGGTTTTTCTTTTGAGGTGCCTGGTAAAACGATACCTGACTTTGTTGTTTCTTCGGCCTCACATTGTTTAAGAACTAATCTGTCTCCTAATGGAATTAATTTCATTTTGAATATCCTCCTAACTGACATTTTATTTTTTATTAGCACTCAATATAAATGAGTGCTAACCATCTGTATTGTATTCTAATTCTTTATTGCAAGAATTTCAATAGTATTAAGCAAATTTTTTAATTTTTTATTATTTTTTTATAATATTCCAAGCTTTTATCTGCCATTCCATAAATTTTTGGTTTTTTGGTATTTTGGTATTTCACTTTTTACTTTTTAAGGGTAGTTTTACCAAAATAAAACAAGTACTGTTGAGCATATCCTCCATATTTTCCAAATTTTTCTTCACCAAACTTTTGTATAACATCCTTTGGTGTATCCTTATGAAAATACAGCTCTTCCATAGTTCTTTTTATCCAAACATCTACTGGAAAGGCATTTCGATAGCCTAATGAAAATAGCAAAACACAGTTTGCCACCTTCTCACCAACTCCTTTGATGCCCATTAGTATCTTTTTTACTTCTTCGTAGGAATAGTCACTAAAGTATAAAGCATTCATGTCATTAGATAAAAACTGTGCCGCAGCCACTAGATACGGTGCTCTAAAGCCTGCTTTACATTCCAAAAAATCCTCTACTGTAATCTTTTTTAATTCTTCAATAGTAGGAAAGGCATAATACGTTGTATCTTCATAAGTCCCAACTATGCTTCCAAAACGATTAGAAATCGTATTTACCACTTGCTTTATCTGGGGTATCTGCTTGGTTTGTGAAATAATGAATGACATAAGGGTTTCGGAAAACTCCTGATTAAGTATTCTTACACCAGACTTATCCTTAATAGCTGGTATCAGCTGTTCATCCTGCTTCATCAAATACTCTTTTATCTTAGAATAATCATTGGAAAGGTCAAAATAATTCTCCCATATTTCATCATATTCTTTTCTTGTGGTGTTAAAAAAAGTAACCTCATTACCAATCTGCTTTATATGGAGCATTCTGTTATGTGCAATTACAATATATTCATCTACACCTATACAATAGAAGTGAAAACATTGTCCACATTCTAATGTTTGTGAAATGCTAAAATCCG
Organism: uncultured Roseburia sp.; assembly: GCA_964573715.1. Lineage (GTDB taxonomy): Bacteria > Bacillota > Clostridia > Lachnospirales > Lachnospiraceae > SVEL01. The sequence continues at coordinate 63,865 of CAZNKR010000003.1, forward strand.
ATACATCCTTTAATATAATAGAATTATCTTTACTTTGTATATTCATTATTAATCCTTTTTGTTTTGTTTAATTTACTTAAAGTCACACTCTCTATATGATATATGAGTTGGGGTAAAAAATCAACTTGCACTTTTTGTTACATATCTATAAAATAGGTATGCATATGGGATAAATAATATATCTCATTCAAATGAGAACTAAAGAAAGGTTTATATATGAATAAAGTGGATAAAAAGTCAACTAATAGTGTAGTTTTCTTTGATATTGATGGAACATTGTTTGATCCTTCAATTGGTGTACCCCAATCAACCAAAGAATCTATTAATATGTTACGAGCAAATAATATACTAACAGTAGTCTGTACCGGACGAGCACGTTCAATGGTTCCACAATCTATCTTAGATTTAGGTTTTGATGGAGTGATAGCAGGAGCTGGTACTTATGTTGAATACAAAGAAAAGAAATTATATGAAAGAAATCTTCCGGATGATATTGCAATGAAAATGATAAATACCATAAGAAAGCATGGACTTATCCCTCTTTTAGAAGGTCATGCCATTTCATATTATGACGTAAAAACAAGTGATGCCGAATATTTAGAAGTTATTGATAAATATTTTAGCGAAGCAAAAGACTGTATGAAGCCTATTCCTGATGACTACTCCCACTTAAATGTTGCAAAGGTAAGTGCAAGATTTACACAAAATGGTAATTCAAAGGAACTAGCAAAAGAGTGTGAGGAAGAATTTAGCGTTATTAATCACAGTGGTTTGTTATTAGAATTTATTCCTAAGTACTCCTCAAAAGCCGTTGGTATCGAGGCATTTATAAATCATACCGGTATAGATAAGAAAAATACCTATGCCTTTGGTGACAGTATGAATGACTATGAAATGCTCACCTACGTAAACTATGGCATTGCAATGGGCAATTCAGACCCAGCTATGCTCCCCTTAATCAAATACAAAACTGATACACTAAAGCAGGATGGCATATATAAGGCACTAAAAAATTTCAAATTAATATAAGAAAAAAGGCATTGCCTCTAGATATTCTTCATATCTTTTGGCAATGCCTTAATTTTTATACTAAGCTAACTAGATAAGTGTTACGCTTGCACCTAATGCTTCTAATCTTGCTCTTAATTCTTCTGATTCTGCCTTTGAGGCACTAATTTTAATAATCTTTGGAACTGTATTTACCATATCCATCGCTTCTGCAAGTGTGATACCTGTTAATTCGCAAATAGCATTTGCTACTCCTTCAACATTCTCACCTGTTGCTGTAAGCTGAACATCATAAACTTTTCCATCATCAGCATTTACCACTGGTACTTCTACAGCCTGTGGTGCTTCAATTGAAGCTTCTGTCATATCTTCATTTTGGGCAGCTGTTTCATTGATTACTTCTTCATTAGAAGCTTCTTCTCCACTTGCTGCTTTAGATTTTTTACTCTTAACAACAAAGAATACAACGCCTGCAATAATGATTATAGCGATTACAATGATTAATACTACTAACCAAATTGGGAATGATGAGCTTTCTTCTACTGGAACTAAATCGCCCTGTACCATTACTAAACATGAAATAGGAGCAACTTCTACAGTTTTTCCTGTAAATGTTTCCATAGCATCAATTCCTGCTTTGCCATCCTTAATACAAACTTTCCATTCGCCTTCTGGAACATTGATTGTTGCAGCTTCTTTGCCTGCATTGTAAATTACGCAAACAACTTCTGAACATTCATTATTTGGCTGATTCTCAATAAGATATGCAACTGTATTTTCTGGTGTATTCTCAATAAACTTAAGGTTATTTTGAATATCTTCAGCAGTTGTCATTCTAAGACCACTATGTGTAGTTCTAAACTTGATAATACCTTTGTAGTAATCAAGAACATCTGCTACAACTGGATCATTTAAAGTATCCCATTTAATACTGTTTGTATAATCTGATGACTTGTAGCTGTTATCAACAAAGCCTGTATCTGTATCATTTGGTTTAGAACGAAGAATTTCTTCACCATCTAACATAAATGGTACACCCTGTGCTGTGTATACAATACTTGCTGCAAGTTTGTTCATCTTTACTCTATCTTCTTGCGAATCCTCTGCGTTTGAAGAATTAATCTTATCCCAAAGAGTAAGATTATCATGTGCTGATACATAGTTGATAGACTGTCCTGGAGTTGCTGTCCATGGAGCACAAATATCTGTACCTGTACCTGCCCAATCAATACCCTTGTAATCTGTAGCTGCTACAACGCCAGCTTTGATTCTTTCTTCCTGACCAGCCTTGCCTGTAGCAAAACCTCTGTCAGCTTTGTCAAATACGCTACCCTTAATACCATCTCTGATATCATCTGAGAACGCACCAACGTTATCCATTAAATATGTCTGAGACTTCATAGCACGTAAAGAAGAATTTAATGCGCTATCTCCGCCTGTCCATCCCTCACCATATACTAAAATAGTAGGGTCAATTTCATTTAAAGCTGCTCTAATTTCATTCATAGTTTCAAGATCAAGAATTCCCATAAGGTCAAATCTGAAACCATCAATATGATATTCGGATGCCCAGTATACTACTGAATCAACAATATATTTTCTAACCATAGCTCTTTCAGAAGCTACTTCATTTCCACAGCCTGAAGCATTTGAATATCCGCCGTTTTCATTGAGTCTGTAGAAATAATCTGGAACTGTTAAACTAAAGTATGAATTATCTGATTCAGCTGTATGGTTATAAACAACATCCATAACTACGCCAATGCCTTCGCCATGTAATGCCTGAATCATCTGCTTCATTTCATTTACTCTTACTTCACCATTGTATGGGTCTGTTGAATATGAACCTTCTGGAGTATTATAGTTATATGGATCATATCCCCAGTTAAACTGCTCTTTATCAAGCTTTGTTTCATTAACAGAGTTTGGTGAGAAGTCATACATTGGAAGAATCTGTACATGTGTTACACCAAGTGCTGCAAGATAATCAAGTGCAGTAGACTGGCCTGTTGCATTTGTAGTTCCTTTTTCTGTAAGTCCTAAATATTTACCTTTATTTGTAACGCCTGAGCTTTCATCAATTGTGAAATCTCTAATGTGTAATTCATAAATCATTGCATCTGTAGCATTCTTAATCTTACCAGGTCTCTTATCATCCGACCAGCCTTCTGGGTCAGTAGAATCAAGGTCGATAATCATACCACGTTTACCATTTACACCAGTTGTTCTAGCATAAAGATCAACTGCTTCTTTTTCTTCTCCACCGTTTGTAATAGAGTAAGTATAATATACTTTATTTAAGTCGCTAGAAACTGTTGCTTCCCATACACCCTGAGCACCCTTGCTCATCTCAACTGTATCGTAAGCATCGCCATCTGTACCGTTTTCATAAAGATTAATAACTACTTTTGAAGCTGTTGGAGACCAAACCTTAAATGTTGTCTGATCCTTAGACCAATTTGCTCCAAGGTCATCACCGTCATAAGTAAACTGATCTTCAAATTCAGGTGTAGAGAATACAGCACCAAATGCTACACTGATTTCTCCATATGTTTCTGACTTAAGAGTATATCCCTTACTAAGGTCAAGATTTTCTTGCATATTAATATTGAATGTACTAGTAATATTTGTGTCACCTGTTGAGAATACATTCATAAGCTCGTATGAGTTTCCGTCTGCATCTACAACTGCAAAATCTGCAAGTGTTGCAGTATCATCTGCATCGATAGGTGTTGTAACCTTAACTGCGATTCTCTTTGCTGTTGTAAGAGAAGCGCTTAAAAACTTAGGTGATAAATCAACTTCATCAAAGTTATAATAAATAGTTGGGTCACCCTGGATAATCCATACATCTAATACACCATTAACAGCCTTAGCTGGGTCAAGGTATCTGTCTGCATCTACATCCTTAGCATCCCACTCATTGAGTTTAATAATAAATCCAATCTTGCTTGCAGAGTCAAATTTTACTGTGCTAACAACACCATAGCCATCTTTACCAGTAAAGTCGTATCTAGCTCCGTCACCACCTTCTGACCAAAACCAGATATTCCAGTTATCATATGCTTCATCATATCTATGATAATGGAAGTTAACTGTTAAATCTCCAGAACCTTCTGGAACTGTAGACTGGTCCCCTGTTCCAATCTGAGACTGGTCAAAGGTTTCAAAGCCTGCTGGTGCAGAAGTAGCAAATTCTGGGTCACCACTTGTAAGCCAGATTTCTGCTAAACCATCTTTAACTGTAATAGTTCTGTCATCGCCTATATCTTTGTCTTCCCATTCATTGAGACGAACAATAAATTCAACCTCTGATGCAACACTAGTAAGCTGAACTACAGCTACCTTTCCATATGAATCTTCATAATCGAAATTGTACTGTTTTCCATCAGAGCCTGTTGGCCATGCCCATAAGTTCCATCCAGAGTAATCTCCGTCTGGTCTTGTGTAGTGAACGATTACTGTAGTAGCTGCACTTGTTGCAGGAGTATCACTACCTGCTACTTCGCCAGTACCTGTATAAGGTTCACATCCTGCAGGAGCTGAGATTTCATAGCTTTCTACTCCGCTAGTAATCCAAACCTCTGCTACACCATTTGTTACAGATATAGTTCTATCATCTTCTATATCTTTTTCATCCCATTCACCTTTACGAACGATGAAACCAACTTCAGATACATCTGAGTTAATATTAAATACTGCGACCTTACCAAATGAATCTTCATCAGTAAACTCTACAGCAGTACCATCAGCACTAGGGTTTGATGGCCATGCCCAGATATTCCATCCGTCATAATCTCCACCCGATCTTTGGTAATGGAAAATTACCTTTGTTGAACCTGCAGCATAAGTATCCTGAATATTTGAAAAATATCCTGAAAAACTTGAAAATACTAAAAGTACTGCAAGAAACAACGCCTGAACTCTTCTTTTCATATTCTTCATGAAAAAAGTTCCTCCTTTTTTATTTTGGTTTTAAGCTTAATGTCGTCACATTAATATATATTAGTGACTAATATAAATATGTACAACATCCACTTTATATGGTAAAACCTGTAACCAGGTAATACTATCATGATTAAAATGAGAATCTAAGACCTATAAGTCTTCTTAGAAAAAAAAGTCCTTACAAGTTGTGTAAGGACTTTTTAAAGTCTAATATGTAATTTTTAAAATTATCTATTTGCTTTCTTTGTGTTCATAATTACAACTGCTAATCCAAGAAGAGCGATTGCTGCTACTACTGGAATAACTGGTGTTGTATCACCTGTTGAAGGTGTTGTATCACCTGTTGAAGGTGTTTTATCAACTACCTGCTGTGAAGATGTTGCAAGATATTTTCCATCTGCATCTTTTTCACCTGATAATGTGATTTCTACTGTATCACCCTTAACGCTAATATTCTCAAGATCAATTGTTTGAGAACCACCATCTTTACCATTGTTAACAATCATGTTCATTGCAGCAACTTCAACTTTTTCTAAAGTAGCTGTATAATAATCACCATCTTTTGTCATTGTAACACCTGGCCATGTGTTGTTGTTAGCACCTTCCCAAGCATATAAGCAAACTGTATCCCAATTAATTGAGCTATCAAGTTTAACCTTAACTGTTACGTTGTGTGAAGCTACTGTTTCAGCTGCTGTTGTTGTTTCAGGCTCCTGTACTTCACCTGTTGGAGCTACAACTGTTGCTGTAACTTTCTTTGTTGTTTTATTAATAGAAATAGTTACTTTACTGTTATCAGTTGCAACTGTTACTAAACCATTACCATTTTTTGCTTTAACTTCTGTTACATATGAATTATCCCATCCAAAATCTGCAGGATCCTGAAGAACCTTAAATTCATAAGAGCCCTTTGCAATTCCTGTAAATATAATAGAGAAATTTTCTCCATCTGCAGTCATAAGACCTTTAGCATCTGTTGCTGCCCATTTAGCACCTACTAATGCTTCTGCGCCAGCTACATAATATATGTCATCTAATGTAGGAGCTACAACTTCTTGAGTAAGAGCCTTATCCTTATACCATTTAGATGTTGCTTGATCATAAAATGCTTCTGTAAGATTTAATGATGCAATTGTTGCATTCCAAACGTTTCCGCCTGATAAAACATCACTACCTTTTACGAACTGTACTCCACCTAAATCTGCTGAATTACTTACTGTAATATATCCCCATCCAGCATAATCACCACTACCTTCTAATAAAGAAGGCTTATTTTGGCCAGTCCAACATTCTACATCAGGACCACCAGTTGCAGTTACACCGTTTGAGCCCCAAACATTTACACCATAATCTGTAGGTCCTGCAACATTAACATAAAGTTTTACATTTTCTGCTGCTTTTGCTTCTGTAGTAGGCATGCCAGCGATTGTGCCAACCATCATAGCTGCTGCTGCCACTACTGTTACGATTTTCTTAAAAATTTTTCTCATTTTTAAAATCCCTTTCTTTCTCTTTTTTTTTTGCATAGTAATTTAGTTACCACTGTTTCTTAATTATAACAATTAATAAATATTTTTCAA
>CAZNKR010000004.1:0-68817 GCA_964573715.1 uncultured Roseburia sp.
AATATATCATTTTGAAAAACAAAAAATAATTGCCAACGATTACTTGACACAAACTATAGTAAGTGTATTGTTGACAAAAAAACATTGCAATGTTATAGTAATACAATATTAATCAAATACTGTATACATAAAAGATAGGCTTTATATAGAGCGGATAAAAACAATTAAAGAGGCTGATTGAAATGAAGAATCAATCAAAGAAAATTTTAAAAAAGTATTTTTATTTAGTGGTGGTTATGATATCTATATTCTGCATTAGTTCCTTTGCCAGTGCGGCAATAAGCTATTCTGATGTGAACAGAAAATCAACCCCATATGGTATATTAACAGGATCCAATAGTATAAGTAAATATTCAAATTATGAAAAACAAGTATCTTTGTCCACATCATGTGAAAAAAAGGCAGAAAAATTATTTGTTGCATATCATATTCAATATACAGATGGTTCAACAATTGGGTATTTGTATAATTATTATCATGAAAATGCTACCCTGATTGGTGAACTTGTTGAAATGCATCATTGGAAAAATAAAATAACAAATAAATATGATGGATTTTTAAATACACCAATAATAAGTTATGGATCACATGAAATTCGAGGAAATACAAATGCATATGTTGTTTATACATCAATAAAAAATTAAGATTTCATGCCTGCCATATTTTTATGGCAGGCAATTTATAAGGAGAGATAATGAAAAAAACAATTATTTTGTGTTTGATATTTGTATTTTTTCTTTCGGGCTGTACTGAGGAAGATAGTACAAATAAAAATAATACTCATATAGAAAATATTAGTGAAAGTATACATATTAATGCTGCTGGAGAAAAGCTATTTAATAATTCTAGTGAAATGCAGGTTTTCCTTAAATCAACAGCACTCAAAATTTATGAGGAAATTTCAAAAAATGATCATATTATGAATTTTTTTGATGGAGAATCACAATATATACTGAAAAGAAATGAAGGAAAATTATTACTTATAATATATGAATTTGATTATGAAAATAAAAAATTTAAAAGAAGTGAGGAAAAGCTTGACATTGATTCTAAATTACATGATATCTTTTCATATAATGTTTCAAAATATAATAATGAAATATGCATAGAATTGAACGGTGCATTTGAAGAGAAAGAAATATTCATTATAGATACTAAATTTGCTGTAAAAAAATATTTATATGTTAATTTGGAAAATGCTCCAGAGCACTACTTACCATCTTCATTTTCTTACTCATTTAAAAACAATAATTTTATAGGTATTTATGATTTTGAGAATATCAATAAAGTCACTGTTTTTGATGAAAATTTTAATAATATAGATAATATATTTGAAAAAGAAGTAACAGATAATATCCATATAACAAATTATTGTAATGCTGCATTTTCGGATAAAAATTATTTTATTGGACAAATTTGCAAAAACGAAGAAGATAGTATAGATACTTTTGGATTTGTTGAAAATAACAAGTATATATATAATGAAAATGAGGGTGATATTTTAATATCAGATAAAAGTGTTATGTTATTAGATATGTGCAGTAAACAAATTTCGGAATTTAAAAACAGAGAACCACTTAGAATGATTACAATAATAAATAATGAATATATTAAAAAGATTAATTTATCAGGAAAATATGAAGAATTCTATTATTTTGATAAATTGCTGAATTTAATTTATACAATTGAGGAAAGTGAAAAGAATATAGTTCATTTTAGGGTATATAATTTAGAAACTGGTACAGTAATAAGAGAATTTGATTCACAAACGGAAATATTTACAGTAAATATGAATTCTGATTTGATTGACTATAATGGTACATTTTTTTTATTGGATTTGGTTTTTGACGATGAAGGTAATCCAACAGATACATACTTAAAAGAAGTTAATATACCCATAGGAGAGTGATAATATGAAAAAAAGAAAATTTTGTTTTTTGCTGCTGATTTTAATTATTATATCAATTTCAGGGTGTAATGAAGTAAAAAAAAGTAACGAAATCCAAACTCAAAGTACAATAGATTCAATCGATAAAGGAAATTATTCTGTGGGCTTTGGGTATACAAGTGATAATATTTTAGACTGTTATAGTTATAAAGATGGTTATCTTTCAATTAACCTTTTTTATGATAATACTGGAGAAAAAATGACATATGGAATAATGGTATATGTTAATGGAAAAGTACAAAAATTAGTAAATTATAATGGTCAAGAAGAAAATATATATCCTGTTGTACTTGAAAAAAATGAAAAAAAGAATTTTTCTGTTAAATTTATTCCGCAAGGATATTATGGTGATAAAGCAGAAGTAACTATTGTTTCTATGATGAATCCGTTATTTAGTGTGAATAAAGATACTGTTTCTTTTGGGAATTTTATGAGGACAACTTCTTTAAATACATATATTAGTGATTTTTGTGTTGAAATGATTAATACTGAAAGCTATGAAAATATCGTTGATTTTAACGGGGATTTTTTGACTAAATATCAGATAATTCAAAATGGCAATGCGATTAATTTATATGACACAACTTTATGTATGAATATTGATGTAAAAAATTTATACCAAAGCAGTACAAAATCAGGAATTAACGTTCCTTTGTATATTTTTGGCGGACAAAAAAATGAGTACTTTATTACTGCATATATAAATAATCATCCAGTCCAAGCATTTAATGAAAAAGAAAGTATATCAATAACAAGTAAACCTGATAAAATGCAGTATGTTGATATAGAAATTGATAGAGCTGTATATGAACAATATTTGGAAAATGGTTATGGAAAACTTTATGTTATAGCCATACCGAAAAACAAAGAAGTTGCAGATTCTATTATAATGAGTAATATAATTATTGTTGATTGAGGTACATTATGCTGAAAATTAAAGCTGTATCAAAAAAATATAATGGAAAAGATGTATTAAAAAATATATCAATAAATTTTAAACCAGGAATATATGGTTTACTTGGTGAAAATGGTGCTGGAAAAACCACCTTAATAAATATTTTAGTTGGACTTATCATGCCATCCGATGGAATGGTTTTGTTTAATGATAATCAAATAGAAAAATTAGGCAACAAGTATTTTGAACATATTGGATATTCTCCACAGTATCCTCAATTTTATAAAAATTTTACTGGTTTAGAGTTTATGAAATATATGTGTAAGCTAAAAGGTGAAAAAAATACAGTAGAAAATACACAACTTCTTTTAGAAAAAATGAACCTATGTGAACATATGAATAAAAAAATCGGAAAATATTCTGGTGGAATGAAACAGCGTTTATCGATTGCACAAGCATTAATAGGAAATCCTAAAATAATAATATTGGATGAACCTACAGCTGGACTTGATCCTATGGAAAGAATCAGATTTAGAAAGTTTATTGCTTCCTTAGCTAAGGATAAAATAATTATCATTACAACACATATAATACAAGACGTAGAGTATATTGCTAATCATATTTTGATACTTAAAAATGGTGAAATAATTGGAACTGGGGAACCTAAAGTGCTATGTAAGATGTTAGCAGGAAAAGTATTTGAAATCTGTGCAACAGAAGAAGAACTAGTTACATATGAGAATAATTTTATTGTATCAAATATTTCACACAATGGTAATAACTATAACGTGAGGTATATAGACATTAATTCTCATAATGGATCAGTTGAACCAAGTTTAGAGGAGCTTTTTTTGTATTTACAATCGCAGCATAATATTCATATAAATGAGGAAAATGATGATTTTGATTTATGAGATAAAGAAATTGTTAAAAAACAAATATCTTATTTTAATGATGATGATTTTAATGATGGTAAATATTTTATATATAATTAGCGGATTTAACATTGATGCAGACTATTATATTGATGCTGATCAAAAAATTTATAATCAGATAAAAGGTGAATTATCTCAAGAAAAGTGGGATTACATATATTCAAATTATACTATATTATCGAAAAAAATTTCAGATGGTCAATATAAATCCGATGGCAATGATAGTAATACTATTTCGGGATATGCAATGACTGATTATCTAATTTTTAAGTACTATTTTGATAAAGCGTCTTACATATTAAATTATGATAAATATAGTCAAGAAATAAGTGAACAGGCTATAAATAATGTTTCTTTTTTTGAAAATAAAGGATTAACCTTGTCAGCAAAAGAAAATAAAGCTATTTCAAAGCTATTTTCAAATAGAAAAATTAATGATTTATATGATAGTAGTGGATTTGAAGCATATTTTGATTATGATTTTTCTATGGTTGTTGTTATAATTTTGGGTATTTATGTTTCTATAAATATTTTACAGATTGAACAGGAAAGTGAAATGATTAATATAAACAGGTTATCGAGACATGGGAATAGAAAGTTATTTTTTTCAAAAATATGTTGTATAAATATTTTTATGATTTTTTTTGTAATATTATTTAGATTATTGGATTTTGTAATATTGTGTACTAAATATCGGTTTGATGGATTATTGCAGCCTATATATTCTATAGAAAAATACAAAAATACTGGATTAAATATTAATATTGTTGAACTTGTTGGTTTAGATATAATGTTGAAGGTTTTAGGAAGTTTTATGTTCGCACTTATATCCTTTATGATTATGACTTCTATAAATAAAGCTGTTTTGTCATTGATAATATCAATCGGAATTTTTAGTGTTGCTATAAGAATTCAAATGATCTTTAATTTTAATATTAATTTACTTTCAATTATGACAACAAAATCACTATATAAATTATCTTTTGTTGAAGTACTTGGGTATCCTATTGAAAAATTATATATAGAAGTAGTGCTTGCCATTATTCTTATATTTTTAATGATTATTATGTGCTTAATTTTCAAGAAAGCAGGTGCAGCAAATGTTCGTTCAAGAATTAAAAAAATTATTTGTTAAAAATAAAGGAATATATATCGTTATAATATTAATATTATTAAAAATATTATTTCCAACATTTAATTCTAATTCAGCATATATTGAACAAAATATTGAGTTGAATAAAACAATATATTCAGAATATTGTGAAAAATTTGGAGGGAAATTAAATTTAATTAAGATAAGAAAAATTGATGAATATATTACTAATATTAAGAGTGCGGAATCGAAAAGTAATATTATATTGGAAAAATATTATAACAATCTTATAAATAATAATGAATATTGTATTGAAATTGCAAAATTAAAGCCACTGCTTAATCAAAAAAAAATCATACAATATTTTGATGACTATTATCAATATTGTAAGGAGGATACAAGCAATAGATATTTAGTTTATGAAAATAGTTGGGTTGTTTTATTAACGGATTCAGGGCTGGACGTGTTTTTATTACTCCTTATTATTCTATTAGTTACAGGCATTTACACAAATGAATATAATGTAAATATGAATTTAATTAACAATACAACTAAAAAAGGAAAAACATCATTATTTAATGTTAAATTATTAATCGGTGTAGTTACATCTATTACAATAGTGATATTATTTTCAATTATTAATTTTATTGTTGTTGATAATAAATATGGATTAAATGGTTTATCATATCCAATACAAAGCGTTCAAAAGTTTCAAAATATCACATATGAGATTAGTCTTTTTGGTATGTTTTTATTACAAATGCTTATAAAAATTTTTGGAGCTATTATTATAACAGTTATAATATCTGCTATTAGTATTATATTTAAAACAAAACTAGAAAGCGTATGTACAGCCTTGCTTTTGATTATTGTACCTTCATTTCTTTTTGAAACAATAACGTTATCTGATCATTATTATTTTTCGACTTTATTTACACCGGCAGTTTATAGAGGAGGAATATTTAATAATCTCGAAAATTGTCTGTATGAAATGAATACGAAAAAAATGTTAATTGGATTTTTTGTCCTAAGTTTATTTACTTTGATATTATACTATATTGCAAAGTCAATTTATCATAATAAGAATATTTTAACTAAAATTTATAAATCAATATATACATGTTTGTTATTTGTTATTTTTGCTAATATAACAGGGTGTGAAACAACGGAAGTTAGTAAAACAAAAATAGATTCTGGATGCATAGTTGATTACAATGGTGTTTTATTCAATTTATCACAAACTGATGTTTTTTATGTTGATGATTGTAAAAGTGTATTTAATAATGTTTTTGAAAATAATGTTTTTCGCACAAAATTTAAGATTGTTGAAAATAAAATTTATTATTTGGAACAAACTGATTTATTGAGTTTGCGCTATTTAAATCTTGATAATTTTAAAGAATATGGTGTATATCCTAAAATAAATGATGAAAATGAAATGTTTTTCACTAAAAATCAAATTGATATAAATAAAAACTTCTTTTTTAATGATTATTTTGTTCTTGATGATTTTTTGATTTTAACAGGAGAAAATAATAGAATATTTAATTTAAAGAATGATGAAATTTCTTTGTTTGCAGAAAATAGCGACGGGGCAATATATTCTTTGTTTAAGAAGGATAATCAAATATTTTTTATTAATGATATGTATGAACTTAGATTTTTCGATATAACAAATAAAAGTTATGGAAAAATAGATGATATATATGTTAAACAAGCACTTTGTTATAATAATTCAATCTACTGTACTCAAATAGACGAAAATAAAATAAATTTATGTTTTATTGACGATCAATTTAATTTGAAAACAATTATAAAAAATGAAAATATTACAGATTTTATTATTAACGAAGAAAAAATCATTTATGTTATTGATAATAGTAAAGTTTATATTAGTGATCTTGATGGAAATGGAAAACAGTTTGTTTATGAAGGGGAAGTGTTCGGTATTGGATATATAAATAATACTGTGTACATTACAGATTTTGCAGGTAAAATATTAATGTCAAGAAAAAATACTTGACAGAAACCTTTAAGTATTATATTATACTTAAGGACTTTGATTAGGAGACTAACTATGGAAAAAATTTTAAGGCAGTCATTACTTTATGATTTTTATGGTGAATTACTTACCGAACATCAAAAAAGTGTATATGAAGATTATGTGTTAAACAATATAGGACTCAGTGAGATTGCGTTAGACAGAGGTATCTCCAGACAAGGTGTATATGACTTAATCAAGCGATGTGATGGTATTTTGGAAAATTACGAGTCAAAGCTAAACCTTATTGATAAATTTCTAAAAACCAAGGATATGGTTAGAAAAATTCACACCATTACCAAACAGTTTGATGATTTGGAGGTTTCATTGGAACAGAAGAAACTTGTGGATGAGATAAACAATTTATCTAATAGTATTTTAGAAGAGCTTTAGGAGGTTTTAGTATATGGCATTTGAAAGTTTGTCTGATAAGTTACAAAATATATTTAAAAACCTTCGTGGTAAAGGAAGACTTTCAGAAAGTGATGTAAAAGCAGCACTTAAAGAAGTTAAGATGGCTTTGCTTGAAGCAGATGTTAGTTTTAAAGTTGTTAAACAATTCATTAATTCGGTTACAGAAAGAGCCATTGGTCAGGATGTTATGACTTCTCTTACACCAGGACAGATGGTTATTAAGATAGTTAATGAAGAAATGGTTAAGCTTATGGGTTCAGAAACAACAAAGCTTTCCATAAAACCTGGAAAAGAAATCACAGTTATTATGATGATGGGTCTTCAAGGTGCTGGTAAAACAACTACAACAGCCAAGATTGCTGGAAAACTTAAAGCTGAAGGAAAAAGTCCATTATTAGTTGCGTGTGACATTTATAGACCAGCTGCAATAGAACAGCTTAAAATAAATGGTGAAAAACAGCAGGTCCCTGTGTTTAGTATGGGAACAGGACATAAGCCTGTAAATATTGCTAAAGCTGCAATAGAACATGCAATTAAAAATAACAACAACGTTATTATCTTAGATACAGCAGGTCGTCTTCATGTTGATGAAGATATGATGAACGAACTTGTTGAGATCAAAGAAAATATAGATATTCATCAAACAATACTGGTTGTTGATGCTATGACAGGTCAGGATGCAGTAAATGTTGCTTCTTCCTTTGAAGAAAAGATAGGTATTGATGGAGTTATTCTTACAAAATTAGATGGTGACACCCGAGGTGGTGCAGCACTTTCTATCAGAGCTGTTACTGGCAAGCCTATATTATATGTTGGTATGGGTGAGAAATTGTCAGATTTAGAGCAGTTCTATCCAGAACGTATGGCTTCAAGAATCTTAGGTATGGGTGATATGCTTACTCTTATTGAAAAGGCACAGGCTGCTGTAGATGAAGATAAAGCCAGAGAGATGGAAAAGAAGCTGAAAAAAGCTGAAATAGGTTTTGATGATTATTTGGAGTATATGTCACAAATTCGTCAAATGGGTGGCTTGTCAGATATTCTTAATATGATGCCTGGTATGGGAGCACAGCTTAAAGGAGCTCAGTTACCAGATGATAAGGCACTAGGAAGAATTGAAGCAATTATATATTCAATGACCCCCAAGGAACGAAGCAATCCAAATTTGTTAAATCCTGCAAGAAAAAATCGTATTGCAAAAGGCGCAGGCGTAGACATTGCTGAAGTTAATCGACTTGTTAAAAACTTTGAACAAGCAAGAAAGATGATGAAACAGTTCCCAGGTATGATGGGCGGCAAGAAAAAACATGGTGGTAAGATGGGTGGATTCAAGTTCCCGTTTTAACATATAGATAACATTTATTTTAGAATTTTAGGAGGCAATATCATGGCAGTAAAGTTAAGATTAAGAAGAATGGGACAGAAGAAAGCACCTTATTATAGAATTATCGTTGCAGATTCTAGATCTCCAAGAGATGGTAAATTCATCGCAGAAATCGGAACATATGATCCAACAGTAGAACCAAGCTCAGTTACAGTAAATGAAGAATTAGCTAAGAAATGGTTAGCAAATGGTGCACAGCCAACAGAAGTAGTTGCAAAATTATTAAAGCAGGCTGGTATCGAAAAATAATTCTGGGCAAATTAATATAGGTGTATGTTAAACATACTTAGAGGTGCATTTATGAAAGAATTAGTTGAAGTAATTGCAAAGGCACTAGTTGATTTACCTGAAGAAGTAGTTGTTACTGAAAGAGAAGATGAGAAGGCTATCGTTGTTGAACTAAGAGTTGCACCAGATGATATGGGCAAGGTAATTGGTAAACAGGGTCGTATTGCAAAGTCTATTCGTTCAGTAGTTAAGGCTGCTGCTTCTAAAGAAGATAAGAAAGTTATTGTAGATATTTTACAGTAATCACTAGGACTTAATGTATGTGAGTAATCACATAAAAAAGGACGATTTATTCGTCCTTTTTTATTTATTTAAAAGCCTATTGTGGATTTGAAACTAGGCTTATGATATAATTATTTGTAATTATCAAACAAATTAGGAGGTTTTATGGACGATTTTTTTAGAGTTGGAGTTATTTCCAATACTCATGGTATAAAGGGAGAAGTTAAGGTATTTCCTACAACCGATGATCCAACACGTTTTAAAACATTAAAACAAGTTTTTGTAGATACAGGACGAGAACAAATTCAGCTTACTATTACAGGCTGCAAATTTTTCAAAAATCTTGTTATTTTAAAGTTTAAGGATATAGATAATATTAATGATGTTGAAAAATATAAAGGTAAAGATTTATTAGTTACTAGAGAAAACGCGATTCCTCTTTATGAGGGGGAATATTATATTGCGGATCTTATTGATTTAGAGGTTCATGATGAAGCCGACAATAAGATAGGCGTATTATATGATGTAATGCAAACAGGAGCAAATGACGTTTATGTTATTCATCTTGATGACGGACGTGAAGTATTATTGCCTGTTATTGATGAATGTGTTTTAGACGTAAACATTTCAGATGGATTTGTAAAAGTACATATTATGGAAGGACTTTTGGACTAATGAATTTTCATGTAATGACACTGTTTCCAGATATGGTTAAAAATGGATTAAATACAAGTATAATTGGAAGAGCTGTGGATAAGGGACTTCTTAGCATTGATTGTGTTGATATTAGAAATTATACTTTAGATAAGCATAATCATGTTGATGATTATCCTTATGGAGGCGGCGCTGGCATGGTAATGCAGGCACAGCCTATATATGACTGCTATTTGGACATTATTAATTCAAACAATATTAAAAATCCTAAAGTTGTGTTTATGACACCTACAGGTAAAACCTTTAATCAACAAATGAGCAGAGAATTTGCCATGTGTGAGGATATTATTTTCCTTTGTGGACATTACGAAGGTATTGATGAACGAGTTATTGAAATGATCGTTACAGATAATGTTTCGATTGGGGACTATGTTCTTACAGGTGGTGAACTTCCGGCTATGGTTATGATTGATTCCATATCTAGAAATATTAAAGGAGTTCTAAATAATGATATGTCAGCCGAAACAGAAAGCTTTTCAACCAATCTTTTAGAGTACCCACAATATACTAGACCAGAGGAGTTTATGGGGAAACGTGTTCCGGAGGTATTGCTTAGTGGACATCACAAAAATATTGAAAAATGGAGATATGAGCAGTCTGTTGAAAGAACCAAAAAATGGAGACCGGACTTGCTTAAATAAGTAAAATTTTAAACTATTGACATAATATGACAAGTATATATAATTTACTATAGTGGATAAATAGTTAATAAGAAAATATTTTAATTTTTTATAATTCATAATTATCTTTATTAATTTTATCCAATTTTAAAAGTAAATTAAATTTGCACGTGGTTTTGTTAAGATGGAGGAAAAATGAAAAAAAAGATTTTATTAATTTGTGTTTTAGTAGTATTGCTGTCTTTAACAGCATGCGGAGGAAAAAGTTCTACTAGTAAAAAAAGAACAATTGAGGTTAATGAAGCAAAGCAAACAATCTCTTTTTTTTGTGTAACATATTATGATTTTTTAACTAATACAAAATTATATAATACTATAGGAAAAAATTGTATTGTTTCGAATTCAACAAATAATACAGCTGTAGTATTTATTGATTCAAAAGGGGTAACAAGGTGTGCCAAAACAAATACAGCATTATCAAATAAACCCAAAACAGTTTTATTATATACCAATTCTAAAATGACAGAAGCAGATATGTACAACTGTAATTACGATAATTAAAATAAAAATTTAGTATACAAAATTCACGTGCAAAAAGAAAGGATAACAAAATATGAAAAAAAGAATTATTTTAGTTGGAATTATTGGAGTTTTATTAATTGCAGTTATGGTTTTTAGCTTGAAGCTTTCACAGGCCTTTAGTGCGGAAATTCCAGACGGTATATACAAAATTTCAAATGAACAAGAATATAAGGATGCATACATTGAAGTCAAAAATGATAGCATAAGATTTTATAACATTGATTTAAATGCCATATATAGAGAGGGTCAGTTGGATAATATATATAATTATATTGAAAATGGAATGGATTTAAACGTGTCAGATGAAGAATTAACCAAGTTATCTGATTTAAATAAAATGTATGTTGAAAATGCATATGAAATAGATTATGAACAAAGTGAAGAAAATAAAGTAGGAACCTTTAAATATACTTATTTTTGTTTGAGTGATCTAAATATATTCGGATTTGTATTAGAATATGATTCATGGAATAGAACAATTAAGATTAATAGTCCAATCAGGGAAATTGTGTTTGAAAAATAGATATATATGGATGTATATATGGTTTGTAATTTATTTAATTAATTGGAGAAAATATGATTAAAGTAGTTGAATTAACAAAAAAATTTAAAGATGAAAATGGTGAAATTATACCTGTAAACAATGTAAACCTAATAATTAAAGAAGGAACATTTGTTAGTATAATTGGTAGATCGGGTAGTGGAAAATCAACGTTGTTAAAAATGCTTGGAGGTTTACTTAAACCTTCTGATGGTGAGGTTTTGATTAATAATGTATCTCTATATAAAATGAATGATAAAGAACTAGCTAGATATCGAAGTCATAAGGTTGGATTTGTTTTTCAAGATTTTTTTCTTGAGGATAATTTTACAGTTTATCAAAATATTGAAATTGTTCTTATGTTATTAAAATCTCCAGTAATAGAAAGAAAACAAAAAATCAAAGAGGTTTTAAAAACAGTTGATCTTTTGGAAAAGGAAAATGTTCTTGTAAAAGTTTTGTCAGGTGGAGAAAAGCAAAGAGTATGTATAGCTAGAGCTATTATTAGTGAGCCTGAAATAATATATGCTGATGAACCTTGTGGTAATTTGGATTTTGAAAATGGTCAGATTATTATGAAGCTTTTAAGGGAACAAGTAAATAATGGTAAGCATGTTATTTTAGTTACACATAATTTAGAAGATGCCAATTTGACAGATGAAATATTTACACTAAAGGATGGCAGGGTAATTAATCATGAAAAAAAGTGATATATTAAAACTTGTATACCAAGAATTTAAATTTGATAAACAAGAATGTATTTCATCAACTCTGCTACATACATTGATTTTTACAAGTGCCATTTTTTTGTTTACCATTTCATTTTTTATAGAGGGTATTGCAGATGAATATATGAAACCTGTTTTTACTGATGGTTATATGTTTACATTTAATAATTTTTCAGGTAAAGATATTGAAGAACTTGAAGAAATGGGCTTTTATGATATTTACGTTGATGAAGAAGGTGGGGTTGGTACTATTAACTCTATTGAAAACATATGGAACTATAAAATTAAAGCAGCTATTGATGGAAAAGATATATGGAGTAATGATGTGGATGATGTTCTAACTGTAATATTGTTTATTAGACTTATATTATCTTTTTTAGGGATTTGTCTAATAATTGTAATGATAAACAATATGGCGAATTCGTTTTCTATGAAAATAATTAATAGGAAAAAATATATTACTATGTTATTTCAATTAGGCGTTAAGTCTAGTACTTGCTGCTATTTGTACAATATATATTTTGGATTGCGAAATATTATAGGTTGTTGTTTTGCCATTATACTAAATTTTATATGCATAGAATTATTAAATATATATATGAAAAACAATATGTACATATACTCAAAATTTCCACACTTTTCATATGTTTGTGTGGGTATATTTTCTTTGTGTTTAGTGATTCAAACTATACTCTTTCTAAAAAAATGGAAGGAGAAAATCTATGTTATTAAGTGATATGTTAGTGCTTGCTTTTAGAAATTTAAAAGCTGGAAAAAAATCAGTTAGTAAAATTGTCTTTGGACTAAGCTTTGCTATTATGATAACAGTTTGTATAATATCAGTAAAAACATCTTTTCAAAATTATGTGGATGAATTTAATGAAAAACACCTTTCGAGCTGTTTTTATTTTACAAACTATAGTCAAGAAGAAATAAGCAATATAAACTTGGATTTGCTATATAAAAAAGGGATTGACTTTAAGCAAAAAAGTAACGCTTCAGAAGTTTTGACATTTTGTGAGTTATTTATAAAAAATCAGAATATAAAACAAGATGCATCATCCTTTAGATTGTACATTGATAATGAAGAATATAAAATGTCAAATTATTCTGTATCTATACTAGAAAAGTATGAAAGTATAGTATTGCCTCAATCCACAATATTTATGGGATTGTATAAAGAAAACCTTAACATCTTTAGAAAAGAACAAAGCAGTAGTGCTATTATATGTGGTAGTTATCCCAAAAACCAGGGCGAAATATTAGTTGATAATTATTTTATTGAACGGTTTCATATTGATAATGCTAAAGAATTAATTGGTAAAAAAATAAGTATAGCTTTTGAAACGCAAGATGAAATGTTTTTCTGTTTTAAAGATTATGTTTTGACAGGCATATTTGATTCGGATTTGCTAGACTATAGAGAAAATGTTGATGTAATTAGTCCTAGATATACACATATTTACGCCAATATTAAAAATGAAGATATGAATAAGTTTAATATTGATGGTAATATTCGTTGTTATTTTGATAATTATCTTGATTATTTTAATAGTTATGGTGATAATTCAAACCTTTTAAAATTAAATGTATCCGAATTAAACGAAGTAAAAGAAAATGAAGTACAACTATCAGCTTCAGGACTTTATTTTTGCTTATTGTATTGGATGATGACCAAAATAGGTATTTTGCTTATGATTATATTTTTTGTAATAATACTAATAATAATCATGTCGATCATGTATACAATAAGATTTTACAAAGACAGAAATAGTAAATATTTTTCCATGTTGTTTTCTATCGGAATGGAAAAGAAGGACAGAAGAAAAATCTTTATTTTTGAATTTACTTTTATGGTTATCTTAGCATCAATATTTGGTACATATTGTGCAGTTATTCTTTTAAATTTATTAAATGCTGCAACTACATTAGCTTTGGATTTTTCGATAATCTATAATGTTGGTTCGATTTTTATTTCGAATATTATGATTTGGATTGCTTTTACGATATGTAATTGTTTTGTTATAGAAAAATCCAGAAAAAATAAAGAGAAAATAATCTAAAAAAGCCTTGTTTTATTGAATTCTTTATGTTAAAATGTTGAGGTTGTAATAAATTAGATGTTCCTCTGATATAGAAGGCGACCTTCTGCAAGACATATTTAAGAACATCCAGTATATTTAGGAGGTTCATGCGATGAACGAAATTATTAAAAACATTGAAGCTGCTCAGTTAAAAGAGAGCGTTGCAGACTTTAACGTTGGCGATACAGTTAAGGTATATGCTAAGATTAAAGAAGGTAACCGTGAAAGAGTTCAGGTATTCGAAGGTATCGTACTTAAAAGACAGGGCGGAAGCTCAAGAGAAACTTTCACAGTTAGAAAGAATTCTAATGGTATCGGAGTTGAAAAGACTTGGCCATTACATTCACCAACAATTGAAAAGATTGAAGTTGTTAGAGCTGGTAAAGTTAGAAGAGCTAAGCTTAACTACTTAAGAGATAGAGTTGGTAAGGCAGCTAAGGTTAAAGAATTAGTTAAATAGTTTTCAACAAACCGGGACAAGTACTTATTGTATTTGTCCCATTTTGTGTAATAAGCACTTATATTTAAGGAAGGGCATTTATGGGATATTTCAATCCAATACCAAATAAAAATTTATTTGTTGATACAATACTTAAAACAATAATTGATATTTTAGTTGTGGTTTTACTTGCGATTTTTGTGATATATTTTTATTGTGATAAAGCAACAATAGTTGGAAATTCAATGTCAAAAGAACTTAGTAACGGAGAAGTTGTACTTATTAATAAACTTTCATATAGAGTTGGTACACCAGATCGATTTGACGTTATAGCATACAAGAATGATTCAGGTATTATTGTTAAAAGAATTATTGGTTTACCTGGTGAAAAAATACAAATAATAGATAGCAAAATATATGTGGATGGAGAAGTAATAGAAGATATTTTTTTTGAAGGCACATTTGAAAGTGGCTATGTAAATGATGAAATGGAAATTGGTCCAGACGAATATTTCGTTATGGGTGATAATAGAAACGTAAGTGAAGATTCCAGATTTTCATATGTTGGAAATGTAAAATATGCCGATATATTAGGTAAAGCATGGTTTATTGTGGCTCCATTTAATAGAATGGGCTTTGTAGAATAGGAGATTTTATGAACATTCAATGGTATCCTGGTCATATGACCAAGGCCAAAAGACAGATGCAAGAAGATATTAAGCTTATTGATTTAGTTATAGAGTTGGTGGATGCAAGACTACCACATAGTAGTCGTAATCCTGATATAGACAAACTTGGCATAAATAAGTCCAGACTTATTTTGCTCAATAAATCAGATTTAGCAAATACAGCATTAAATAAAAAATGGGCCGATTACTTTAAAGAAAAGGGATTTTTTGTTTTAGAGATTAATTCAAAATCAGGCGCTGGAATAAAAAGTATTAATACAGTTGTCTTAGAGGCTTGCAAGGAAAAAATTGAAAGAGATAGAAAAAGAGGTATTTTAAACAGACCTGTTAGAGCTATGGTTGTAGGAATACCTAACGTTGGAAAATCAACATTTATTAACTCTTATGCAGGTAAGGCTTGTACAAAGACTGGAAATAAACCAGGTGTTACAAAGGGAAAACAATGGATTAAGATGAATAAAAATCTTGAACTTTTAGATACTCCAGGTATACTTTGGCCTAAGTTTGAGGATGAAAAAGTTGGAATAAATCTTGCATTAGTTGGTTCAATTAACGACGAGATTTTGAATATTTCAGAATTAGCTATATATCTTATTAAATTTATGAAAAAAAATTATTCAGATTTATTTAAAACTAGATATGATGTAGACATGGATAAAGAACCTATAGATATTCTTAATTCTATTGCTAAATTACGTGGATGTAAATTAAAAGGAGATATATTGGATTTAGAAAAAGCATCAAATATTCTTCTTGATGATTTTAGAAGTGGAAAAATTGGTCGAATTACATTAGAGTATCCAAATTAGTACTTTAGAGGTGCATATGAAAAAGCTTGTTTTAATAATTAAAAATCATATTGGCTTAGTTAAAGTTATAGGGTTTTTATGTGGAATTGCTATATTTGTAACATTATTTATTAAATGCATTTTATCACCAATTGTAGTTGTTGGTGATTCAATGTATCCGGCTTTAGAAGCAAAGGATATTATTGTTGTAAATACCATCGGAAATAATTTTAGGGATATTAACCGCTTTGATATAGTGGTTTTTCCTTACAAATATGACAATTCAGTTACATATATAAAAAGAGTTATTGGTATGCCTGGTGATACAATTAAAATAGTGGATGATGTTATCTATATTGATGATAAGCCACTTGAGGAGTTTTATGGATATTATGATAATTCAATAGAATCGAAATATACCAATATGAGTGAGATAACATTGTCTGTTGATGAGTATTTTGTTATGGGTGATAATAGAAACATTTCTATAGATAGTCGTAGTGAAGATGTTGGTATTGTTAATAGAGATGATATTTTAGGTGTTGCTATTTTTAGAGTATGGCCATTTAATAGCATAGGTTCACTTAAATATCAGTAAGGAGGTTTAAATGAAAATCAGTGAAATAAAAAGCATTTTAGAAGCATCTACAATTGAAACACTTCCTGCTTTTATTGAAGAGTTTTCTAATGATGATAGAACTGGTGTATTTAATCTTGTAAATCAAGCAAGGTCTCGAATAAGAAAATATGAAGAGGAAGTTAATCGTATTGAGGCAATGCGTATCTATGAAGAAAAGTATAATAGTTATGAGTATATTGGAGGAATAGATGAGGTAGGTAGAGGCCCTTTAGCAGGCCCTGTTGTAACTTGCGCACTTATTTTGCCAAAAGGTGAACGTATACTTTATGCTAATGATTCTAAGAAATTATCAGCTTCAAAAAGAGAAGAGCTTTATGATATTATTATGGAAAAGGCAATTAGTGTTAGTATTGGAATGGAAAGTCCAAAGGTTATTGATGAAATAAATATTCTCCAAGCAACCTATAAAGCGATGAGAACTTCTATTAATGGATTATCTGTTAGACCAGATGTTATGTTAAACGATGCTGTGAATATTACTGGTATTGATATTTTACAGGTACCTATCATTAAGGGAGATGCCAAAAGCTTAACAATTGCATGCGCAAGTATAGTTGCAAAGGTAACAAGAGATAGAATGATGGAGGAATATTCTAAACTTTATCCAGAGTATGATTTTGGCTCTAACAAAGGATATGGTAGTGAAAAACATATTGCTGCACTAATTGAACATGGTCCTTGTCCAATTCATAGGGCTAGTTTTATAAAGAATTGGTGGTGCTAGTATGGAAGTAAAAAATGTTGGAATGAGCACCAATTCATCAATAGGTGCTGGGAATAGAACTAGTCAAAGTAATATTACAGGTAATGTTCCTGTAACTAAAGCTATGGGAGCTAGTGTGCTTGCTAATATGGAAAAGGGGTCTACTTTTAGTGGGGATATTATTGACGTAAGAAATAATGCCATTAAGATTTTACTTGATGGAAATGAAACCTTAAATGCCAAGGCTATGGATGCAACGAGTTTAAATATTGGAGATCATATTAGCTTTGTAATTAAGGACAATACTCAAAATTCTGTACTTATCAAAGCTTTAAATGTTGATAATAGATATTCTAGTCCTCTTTTTCTAGCATTAGAAAGTGCGAACATTCCTGTTACTGAACGGGGCATGAAAATGGTTAATGAGATGATGAAAAATGAAATGCCTATAGATAAAGCTTCAGTGAACGAAATGTATAAGCAGATTTCAAATTTTGAAAATGCTGATGCAACTTCAATAGTGAATATGGTTAGACATGAACTTCCTTTGACCGATGCAAATATAACACAGTTTGAGAATTATATTAATTATGAGCATAGAATTTCCTCACAGCTTGATCAATTAGCTACAGATATTACGGATATTTTTAAAAGTATTTCAGCAAATGAATCTAATTATAAAAGCATTGATGTTTCTACGGAGAATGTTTTAGCACAACAAGAACTACCAACAGAAAAAGTATCGCAAGAACCTCAAACACCACAAACTACCAGTATGATGGTGATTAATGATGAATCCTATAAAGTAATGGATAATATTTTAAGTAATATTCCAAATACATTTATATTTAAAGAACAAGGTACCCAATTTTCAATAAATAGTGTTACGGGTAATGAATCAAATAATATTATAAATAATGATAGAATAATTATTGACATTAAAAGTATTCCCAAAGAAAAACTTCAGGATTTTTTGAACTCTAATGATTTTCATAGATTTATCAAATCGTCCATTTCAAAGGACTTTTCAATTGATATAAACTCCCTTCAAAATGGTAATGAACTTAAAAATCAAGTGAAAGAAATTTATGAAGGACTTAATTCAAAATTAGATTTACTTATGGAGATTTTTAAGAATAATCCAGGAGATAATGAAAAACTACAGTCTAATATCAATAATATTAAAAACAACTTAACATTTATAGCAGATATTAATCAGCTAGCTTCATATGTGCAGCTTCCACTAAAGTTTAGTGATAATACAGAGCACGGGGAATTATATGTATTTAATAAGTCCCATGGAAAAATGATAGAAAAAGATGTATTAACTGCATTTATGCATCTAGACATGGAAAACCTAGGACCAACAGACTGTTTTATTAAACTTGAAAATAATAAACTATCAACGAATTTTACTTTGGCAAATGAAGATTCAATGAATCTTGTACTAGAACATATAGATGAATTACAAGAAAAGTTAAAAAATGCTGGGTTTGATGTTTCAATAAATGTTTCAGAAGAAAAAGAAATAAGCAATCCGTTTGAAAAAGTTTTAGAAGCAGATAGACCTAAATTATCCATAAAAAGATACAATTTTGATGTCAGGGCATAAGGAGATATAAAATGAGCAATTTGTATAAAAAGAAAACAAATGATAAAAAAGTTGCGGTAGCCTTAGCCTACAATCCGGGAGATATGGCACCTGCAGTTATTGCTACTGGAAAAGGCTTAATTGCAGACAAAATAATAGATGGAGCTAAGGAAAATGATATTCCTCTTTATGAGGATAATAAACTTGCAAATACACTATCAAAGCTTGATTTAGGCGATAGTATTCCACAAGAACTATATAGTGTTGTTGCGGAAGTCTTGGTTTTTGTTGATAAAATGGATAAAATCAAGTCTAAGGTAATAGATAATAGATAACATATATGGTTGAGAAGCCTAAGGTAATAGATAAAAAATATGGTGGAGAAGTCTAAGGTAATAGATAACAAATATAATGGAGAAGCACTTGTTAAAAGCCAATAACATTAAAACATCAAAAAATAATAGACAAACTGGAACTAAATATGAAGAGTTAGCTGCAAATTTTTTAGAAAATAAAGGACACAAAATTTTAGCCAAAAACTATAGAAATAAATTTGGAGAAATTGATATTATTTCTCAAATTGATAATCAGATAGTTATTTCAGAGGTTAAATACAGGAGTGCTTCTTATTGTGGTGATCCGCTAGAGGCAATTACAAATAAAAAAATACGAACAATATGTAAAACTACACTATATTTTTATATGAGTAAAGGAATAAGTATGGATTATCCATGCAGATTCGATGTTATTGCAATACATGGTGATAATTCGGTACAACATATAGAAAATGCATTTGAATTTATTTATTAAGGAGACCAACTATGAAAATAACAGATATTGTAAAAAAACATAAATGCACAACATCATTTACTGATGGAGAAGTGCCTTTTATTAATATAGATGCATTGCAACGCTTTGAGAATGTAAAGGCTGTATTTTCAACAAGAATTGGTGGAGTTAGCAGCGGACAGTTTGAAAGCATGAATTTTTGCACTCCTTTAGGAGATTCAAAAGAAAATGTTTGTAAGAATTTCGAGATTTTTTTAAAGTCGGCGGGACTTAAAAATATCGTTTTAAGTAAGCAAACACATACAACAAATGTTAGAAGAGTTGGAATGAAGGATGTAGGTGCAGGACTTTATAGACCTCTTTCATATGATGATGTAGATGGATTAATAACAAATGAAAAAGAAGTAACTTTATCTACATTTTATGCAGATTGTGTCCCACTTTACTTTTATGACCCTATTAACAAGGCAATTGGAATTTCTCATTCTGGTTGGAAAGGAACTGTTAATAATATTGCAAAATCAACAATATGTGCAATGAATAAGGAGTTTGGAACACAAGCAAAGGATTTAATTTGTGGAATCGGTCCATCAATTTGTGTCAATTGTTATGAAGTGGGTTTAGATGTGGCCAATAATTTTATTGAAGCTTATAATATTTTAGAAATCCCAGATTATTCGATGTGTTATAATTCTAAACATAATTATCCTGATGGACAAAATATGGATGTTATTTTATATATGACACATAATGATAAATATATGTTGAATCTATGGGCTGCAAATTATAGAAATTTAGAAAATGCTGGTGTTAATCCACAAAATATAGCTATACCAGATATTTGCACCTGCGAAAATAAAGAAATACTATTTTCACACCGTGGATTGATGGGAAAAAGAGGTAACCTAGGTGCATTTTTAATGTTAAAATAGTCTCTAAAACTAGACTATTCTTCGCAAATGTTGTATACTACTTTAGTTGAGTATACAAAATGTTGCATTTTGGAGGTTGTTGTGGCAACAAATAAAACTAGAGTAATTAAATACAAGAAAAAAAGAAAAATAAATGTGGGTATTATCATTTTTGCACTGATATTTATATATATGGTTTCTTATGTAATTATGTATATAAATAGAGATAGAATTTCTATGTATGAAGTTGTTTACGGCAAAAATGCTCAATCTTCTAATAAGACATATACCGCATTGCTATTACGTGATGAGAAAGTCTACACTAGTAGTTCTTCAGGATATTTAAATCTTTTTGTTCGAGAAGGTGAAAAAACCGCTGTTGGAGAAACGGTATACACTATAGATGAAAGTGGAACTGTACAGGATTTGCTTTCTGATGCATCTAACAACGAAAATACCTTATCAAAAGATGACTTAAAAGAACTGCAAGAAAAGATTTTTAATTATTCTACATCTTATAAGAATGTGGATTTTTCAGACGTATACAATTTCAAAGCAGATATAGAAGCATCTGTTATGGAGTACATCAGCTTAAATACTATTTCAAATATAAATGATATATTAGGTGATAATACTTCATCAAGTGTTTTTAAGATTTTCAATGCCGATGTTTCAGGAATTGTTTCTTATGTTGTTGACGGATATGAAGGCAAAGATATTACCAATTTAACTTCAGAGGATTTTAAAAAATCATCATATAGTAAGCATATTTATAAATCAAATGATTTGGTAGATAGTGGTGGCTCAATATATAAAGTTATAGGTAATGAGACTTGGAATTTGGTTTTTGAACTAAGTGAAGAAGATATTGAAAAATATAAAGATGATGATGTAATGAAGATTAAGTTCATGGAGGATAATACTGAAGCAGTTGGTAAATTTAAAATAATTGCTTTAGATGGTAAATCCTATGGTCAATTAACATTAGATCAGTATATGATAAGATATGTATCCTATAGATTTACGGATATTCAGATTGTGGAAAATGACTTAGAAGGCTTGAAGATACCTAAAACATCAGTTGTTCAAAAAGATTTTTATACAATTCCTAAGGAATATGCTACTGAAGGCGGAAACAGCACAGACAAAGGTTTTATTTTGCAAACCTATGATGAAAAAGGTAATGCAACTACAAGCTTTATTACACCAGAAATCTTTCATGCAACAGATACGGAGTATTATGTTGCAAAAGAAATCTTAGATACAGGAAGTATACTTATTAAGCCTAATTCCACCGACACATATACTGTCAGTAACCTAGCAACATTAATTGGTGTATATAATATTAACAATGGATATTGTGTCTTTAGAGAGATTGATATTATTGCAGAGACTAGTGAATATTATATAGTAAAAAGTGGTACAAACTATGGTTTGTTAGTTTATGATCATATTGTATTAGACAGCAGTAAAGTTAAAGAAGATCAAATAGTATATCAATAGATATAAATTTTGGAGGCAATAATATGATTACGGATAACTATAATGAGATCAATGATTTGATTCATAAAGTTGATTCACGATTTGGACAAGATGTAACTCTTATAGCAGTTAGTAAAACTAAACCTGCAGACAATATTAGTATTTTATATGATATTGGAGTAAGAGATTTTGGTGAAAATAAGGTGCAGGAGCTTTGTGATAAATATGCGGCTTTACCAAAAGATATTAGATGGCATCTTATAGGACATTTACAAACCAATAAGGTTAAGTATATTATAGATAAAGTATATCTTATTCATTCAGTGGATTCATTACATTTAGCTCAACAGATTGAAAAAGAGGCTGTTAAGAAAAATGTAAATGTAAATATACTTATTGAAGTAAATGTTTCAAAAGAAAGTTCAAAGTTTGGACTAAATATAGATGAAGTTATTGATATGATAAAAGAAGTTGCAAAACTTCCCCATGTTCATATAAAAGGATTAATGACCGTAGCTCCATTTGTAGAGGATTCGAAAGACAACAGAGAATTTTTTAAGATTTTAAAGCAATTATCTGTTGACATAAATAATAAAAACATTGATAATGTGTGTATGGATGTTCTTTCTATGGGAATGAGCAATGATTATCAGGTGGCAATTGAAGAAGGAGCCACAATGGTAAGAGTAGGTACAAGCATTTTCGGTGAAAGAAATTATAATAGATAGGAGACAAAAAAATGGGTAAATTTGGTGACAAATTTTTAAACATACTGAAGCTTAATGATGAGTATGAAAATGATGATTACAATGAAGATTATGATGAAGATTATAACGATTATGAAGAATTAGATGAGGTTGAAGATACAAAACCACAAAGAAAAGTTTCTAAATTTGAAGAAGCTAAAAGTAAGGCTGTGGTTAGAGAGCAACCACAAAAGCCAAAGTTTTCATCCAAAGCAAATGGAAAAGTTGTTGCTATGCGTCAGCAAGGAGGTCCTATGGAAGTTTGTGTTATTAAACCTGCAAATGTTGAAGATGCTAGAGAAATTACAGATACATTATTAGAAGGTAGAGCAGTTGTGCTTAATCTTGAAGGATTGCATGTTGATGTTGCACAGAGAATTATTGATTTTACTTCTGGTTCATGTTATGCAATTGATGGCAATTTACAAAAGGTTTCAAGCTACATATTTATTGTAACACCAAAAACTGTTGATATTTCTGGAGATTTTCAAGATTTACTCAGTGGTGGCTTTGATGTAGCTACTTTTAAAGGTAACAATTAATTTGAATTTACCTCCAGCTTTTGCTGGAGGCATATTTTTTACAAAGAGGTACAACTATGAGCGAACGCTTAACTGTTCATTATAATAATGAGCCAATATATGATATTTTTATTGATAATAGCTTTGAACATCTTGGAGAAGAAGTTTCAAAACTATCATGCGAAAATAAAAGACTATGTATAGTGACGGAGTCTACAGTTGGTCCTATCTATTCAGAAAACATAAAGACTATCTTAGAAAAAAATTCCAAAGAAGTCTTTGTATTTTGCTTTGAAGCAGGTGAAGCTAGTAAGAATTTAAATGTTGTTAAAGATTTATATGAATTTCTAATTATTAATCATTTCGATAGAAATGATATGTTGGTTGCTCTTGGTGGAGGTGTTGTTGGTGATCTTACTGGATTTGCTGCAGCTACATACCTTAGAGGAATCCAGTTTATACAAATTCCCACCTCATTATTATCTCAAGTTGATAGCAGTGTTGGTGGAAAAACTGGTGTTGATTTTGATTCATACAAGAACATGGTTGGTGCTTTCCATCAGCCTAAGTTGGTTTATTCAAATATTTCAACTCTTAAAACCTTAACAAATAAACAATTTATTTCTGGCTTTGGAGAAGTAATTAAATCTGCATTAATAAAAGACAAGGATTTTTATGGTTGGCTTAAAGAACATTCAAAAGAAGCTTTAGAATTAGATGATGAAGCATTGATACACATTTTAGTTAACAGCTGCAACATCAAGAGAATAGTTGTTGAAAACGATTTTAAAGAAAAAGGTGAACGAGCTCATTTGAATTTTGGACATACTTTGGGACATGCAATTGAAAAGCTGATGAATTTTAGCTTATTGCATGGTGAATGTGTATCTTTAGGTACAGTTTGTTCTTCGTATATTTCTATGAAAAAGGGATATATTACAAAGTCTGAGTATGAAGATATTATATCCACTCTTAAGGCATATAAACTTCCTATATATGAGGATACATTAGATGTAGAAGAAGTAGTTAATGCCACAAAGCTAGATAAGAAAATGAAAGCTGGTTCTATTAATTTTGTTGTTCTTAGTTCAATAGGTTGTGCAGCAATTGATAAAGATGTGGATGATGATTTAATGAAAGCATCCTTATTTGAACTTAAATAAAGAAGGTATATGGTAAAATATGAAAACAAATAAAGTAAGTTTACGTAAATTAATTATGTTAACACTACTGTGTGCTATGTTGATTTTTTTTGATCAATTTATTAAAGTACTAGTATTAAACAATTTAAAAGGCAGGTTTCCAGTTGTTCTTATTAACGATGTTTTGGAATTTACATTTGTTGGAAATAAAGGAATTGCATGGGGAATGTTATGGGGAAAAATCAACTTTGTAGTTATTTTCACATTAATAATTACTCTGGCAATTTTGATTTTGATTGTACGATTAGAAATAATTAATAATTATCTTAATAAATTTGTCAATAAAGAAGATAATGTGGATGCTATAACTAATGATAATGCTAATTATTTTAAGTTAGCAAAAAAATATTCAATCCTTCAGATTCTATTAGTCTTTTTAGCATCTGGAGCAATTGGAAATTTAATTGATAGAATTAGATTAGGATATGTGGTTGATTTTATTTATTTTAAGCTAATAGATTTCCCAGTATTTAATATTGCTGATATTTATGTAACATGTACAATAATAATATTAGTGATTTTCTTTATTTTTATTTTAAGTGAAGAAGATTTTTCAAAAATTTATACCAAGGTTAAGAATTGGCATAAAGGAGAAATAAAAGATGATAGCAAATAAATTTCTCGTAGGAAACGATGATATTGATGTTCGAATTGACAAATATCTGGCTATTCAAAATGATGAAATGTCCCGTACAAGAATAAGGAAGCTTTTAGATGATGGTAAAGTTACAGTTAATGATAAAATTGTAAAACCAAATTACAAAATTAAGGTTAATGATTATATTAAACTTGATATTCCTGAACCAGTTACGGTTGACATTTTCGCTCAAGATATTCCTTTAGATGTGAAATATGAAGATAATGATATTATTGTTGTAAATAAGCCGAAAGGAATGGTGGTACATCCAGCACCTGGACACTATAATGGTACTTTAGTTAATGCACTTATGTATCATTGCAAAGATAATTTGTCAGGAATTAATGGTGAATTAAGACCAGGAATTGTTCACAGAATAGATATGGACACTACTGGACTTATTGTTGCCTGCAAAAATGATGTAGCTCATAATTTCATTGCAGAACAGTTAAAAGAACATTCAGGTACAAGAAAGTATCAAGCAATTGTATATAATTCTTTCAATGAAGATGAAGGTACGATTGATGAACCTATTGGCAGAAGCCCAGTTGATGGTAAAAAAATGGCTATAAATTATAAGACAGGGAAGAGAGCGGTTACTCATTACAAAGTTATTGAAAGATTTAAAAACTTTACTCATATTGAATGTCAGCTTGAAACCGGAAGAACTCATCAAATTAGAGTTCATATGGCTAGTATAAATCATCCATTGCTTGGTGATGAAGTATATGGTCCCAAAACGTGCCCTTTTAAACTACAGGGTCAAACGTTACATGCTGGTGTTTTAGGATTTATTCACCCACGTACTAAGGAATATGTTGAGTTTACACAACCTTTACCAGATTATTTTGTAAAATTAATTAATATACTGAAAAATAAATAGTTTAAATTATTTAATAAATTATTTGATAAATTATTTGATAAATTATTTGATAAATTATTTGCTGAATTATTTGCTGAATTATTTGATAAAATATATTCTAAAATACTTGCCGATTTTGACTATTTCTTGACAATAGTATTTTTACGTTGTAAACTTATAAAGATGTTGCAAATATTGAATGTCTTGGAAGGAAGAATTCTATGAAAAATAAGAAGTACATTTTTAATGTATTATTTCTTATTGTACTGGCTGCAGGAACAGCATATTTCTTGCTAAAAGACCAGGAGATTTCTGATATTATTAAATATATAAAGCAGTGTAATCCGTTCTACATAATTTTAGGATTGATTTTTGTTTTGATTTTTGTTTCTTTTGAATCAGTAATCATTCATTATTTAATGAAAACACTATCATGTGCGATTAGTTTTATTCATTGCTTAAAATATTCTTTTATTGGATTTTTTGTCAGTGCAATTACACCAAGTGCAACAGGGGGACAACCTGCGCAGCTGTATTACATGAGTGCGGATGGAATCAGTGTAGCTGTTTCATCACTTGTGTTGATTGTAGTAACTATAGCCTACAAGGCAGTTTTATTAGTTTTAGCAGCGCTGATGTTTGTCATTGAGTATGGTTTCGTTATGTCACATATCAACAATATTATTTTAATATTGATTTTTGGTATAGTTGTCAATGTTTTCATGGTAGGATTTCTATTATTTATCATATTCAAACAATCCTTTGCAAAAAAAATTATTGGAAAATCAATTCTTTTCTTAGGCAGACATAAAATCATTAAAAATTATGATAATGTATTAAGAAAAGTTATTAATTCAATAAATAAGTATGAAGATGGCGCAAACTATCTACGAACACATAAGCTTGTATTCTTTAATGTTTTTACTATTACATTATTTCAAAGACTAGCTTTGTTTGCAATCACTTGGGCCGTTTATAAATCATTTGGTTTATCTGGTTATAGTGCATTTGAGATAATTACGCTTCAACTTATTATTTCATTAGCAGTTGATAATTTGCCACTACCAGGCGGAATGGGTGCAAGTGAAGGAATCTTTTTGATTTTCTTTGAAGAAATATTCACAACTGCATTTATAACTGCAGGATTATTATTAAGTAGATTTTTGAGCTATTACGTAATAATCATTCTTGGTGGTTTAATTACGGCTTTTGCACAATTTACTAAAAAGAAACGAATAAATAACAATAGAATAAATGGAGCACAAAAATGATAGGATTTTACAATTATACCGTATTATTAACATATATTGGCTTGTTTTCATCAGCATTAGGTATGTTTTTAACAATTGATAAACACTTTTTAGCAGCGATTTTTTGCTTAATAATTTCTGGAACATGTGATATGTTTGATGGTGTTGTAGCACGTAGCCACAAAAATAGAAGTGAAAATGCCAAATGCTTTGGAATCCAGATAGATTCGCTTTGTGATTTAGTTTGTTTTGGAGTTTTTCCAGCGATTTTCAACTATGTATTTACTATTACATATTGTCATGGATTTAGATTAGAAGCAGCAATAATTTCGGCATTATTCATTTTATGTGCATTAATTAGACTTGGATATTTCAATGTTATGGAAATGGAGCGTCAGAAAAAAACTACTGAAGCAAGAAAGTATTACCAGGGCTTACCGGTAACATCAATTGCATTTTTCTTGCCATTGTTGTATAGCTTTAGAAATGTTTTTTCACATAACATTTTTTATATTATAATTAATATTTTCTTATGTGTTGTTGCTATGTTATTTGTTCTAGACATCAAAGTTATAAAACCACATAAAAAAGGAATAATTTTAATGACTATTGTTGGTTTATTAATGATTACAGTTTTGGCCCTTCAAGGAGCTGGAATTTTAAAATTTTAGAGGAGAATCAAAATGGATTTAAAAGATCGTAATGGTAACATTGCAGCAACTGATAATGGACAGGATAAATTCCTTGAAAAGTTGTATGGGAGTGTGGCTGGAAGATCTTTGTTGAAAGTACTTACAAAACCAGTTATTTCAAAAGTAGCTGGTTTTTTTCTTGATACAAAGTTTTCTTGCTTTATGATTAAACCTTTTATTGAGAAAAATAATATTAATATGAATGAATATCTTGAAAAATCATTTGTTTCATATAATGATTTTTTTACAAGAAAAATCAATCCTGATTTCAGACCAATTGATAATGATGAAAATGTATTAATAAGTCCTGCTGATGGACGTGTTTCGGTATATGATATTGATGATGATTCCTATTTTTGTGTAAAAGATACACCATATAACGTAATGACTATAACTAATAGTAAGAAAGCTGCTGAAATTTACAAAGGTGGAAAATTTGTTATTATAAGATTATGCGTTGATAATTATCATAGATTTTGTTACCTTGACAATGGACATAAAACTAAAAATAAATTTATACCAGGAAAACTACACACAGTTAATCCTATAGCAAATGATTATTTCAAAATTTATAAGGAGAATTCACGTGAATGTTCTATATTATACACAGAACATTTTGGTAGAATTATGCAAATTGAAGTTGGTGCATTGATGGTTGGTAGAATTAAAAATCATGATCAAGCTTCAAATATTATCAAAGGAAATGAAAAAGGTTTATTTGAATTTGGTGGCTCTACAATTTGTTTATTGTGTGAAAAAGATTCTGTCGATATTGATAAGGATTTAATAAAGAATACATTAGATGGGTTTGAAACAAAGATACTTATGGGTGAACGTATTGGTTACAGACATATCACTTCGTAAAACCTGCGTTTTGCGAAGTGATAGATATCTAAAGATAAACCTAAATCGACAAACTTCTTCTGCTGGTTTTATTAAGTAAAGGAAATTTTAAAGATATGATATATATATATAAATCAAAATCCCCAGTTGAAAAAATATCAACTGGGGATTTTTTATATAGTACTGTGAATTTATTTATGGATGTATAATCAATTACTATAAATAAATTCATTATGTACTACAAAATTTTATTAAGCTAAATGTTTTCTGATTGCACTATCAATAACAGGAAGTTTAATTGTTTTGCCCTTAAATGCTAATAAAGCTAAAATAAGTAAAACAACTTTTTCAATAATATTAAAGATGTTAATAAAGAAACCAATAATATCATAACCATCTGAAATTGCTTGAACATCTGCAAGATTAAGGAAGAAATTAATGAAATCCATAATATTGTAAATGAAGCTAAAGCATATTGGAATAAGTAAAAATGCAACCAATACTAATACTGCTTTAATTGCTGATGCTTTAAGCCAAAGATCATTTTCTTTAACAAGAACGAATGCTACTAATAAAACGAAAGGCCAAGCAAAAATGATTGATGATGTTTGGAATGATGTAATGAGTGCTAAAAGAAAAATAATTCCAGCAGCCATACAATTAGTCATACCTAATTTTGTTTTGTACATTTTATGTACCTCCTTTAAAATATATGTTAAATTATAACAATATTAACCTATTTCGTCAATAAATGTATTTTATTTTGATTTTACTTGATTTATATTTACACATATATATGATATAATTGCTTAAGAAATTACTTATTGAAAGGTGAAATTTATATGAAACTTCAACAGTTACTTAGCTATATAAGACGAGCAATTGATGATTATAAAATGATTGAAGATGGAGACAAAATTGCTATTGGAATATCTGGAGGAAAAGATAGTCTTACTCTACTCTATGCGCTACATGGTCTTCAAAGATTTTATCCCAAAAAATTCGAAATCATTGCAATTACTGTGGATTTAGGTTTAGGGATACAAAAATTAGATGAAATAAAAAGCCTATGTGACTCCATGAACGTTGACTACTATATTGTTGATACAGAAATTGGCAAAATTATATTTAATGATCGCAAGGAAACAAATCCTTGTTCTTTATGTGCAAAAATGCGTAAGGGAGCATTAAATGAAAAAGCCTTAGAACTTGGCTGTAACAAAATTGCATATGCCCATCATAGAGATGATATTATTGAAACTATGCTTCTTTCACTTATATACGAAGGAAGATTCCATTCGTTTTCACCATATACATATCTAGATCGAACTGGTCTTACGGTTATTAGACCACTAATGTATATAGAAGAAAGCGATATTATTGGATTTGTTAATAAGATGTCCATGCCTATTGCTAAGAATCTATGTCCAGTAGACGGTCATACAAAACGTGAATATGTTAAAAATCTTATTCGACAAATCAATATGGAAAATCATGGTGTAAAAGATAGATTTTTTAGGGCAATTATCAATGGAAATATTAAAGGTTGGCCTATATTAAGTGAGGATGATGATAATGCCAGCAAATACAAAAAAATATAATGATTTAATAGAAAACAATATTCGTTTAAGAATTAAAGAAATTGAAACTGAACTTCCTAAATTTTGTCGTAACTATTTCGTTGGAATTGAAAATACAACATTACCACGAACAAGGTTAGGTTATGCATATGATATTCGTTTGTTTTTTCAGTACTTAGAAAACATTAACTCCATTAATAAAAAAGTTGGAATGAGAAATTTTGATTTAAGTATATTAGATGAACAAACTCCAATGGATATTGAAGAATATATGATATATTTAAAAAGTTACGAAAAAGATGGGATTACATATACTAACAAAGAGAATGGAATCAAACGAAAGATGTCGTCTATAAGGTCTCTTTATTCTTATTTCTTTAAAAAGGAAATGATAAGTAGCAATCCTACTCTTATGGTTAATATGCCAAAATTACATGAAAAAGCTATAATACGTATGGAGCCTAATGAGGTTGCTTCTTTTCTTGATACTGCTGAAGCAGGAACTAACATGACAAAAAGGCAACTTGAAATACATAAAAAAACAAAAATCAGAGATGTTGCACTACTTACACTTCTTTTAGGAACCGGAATGCGTGTATCTGAATGTGTTGGAATAGACTTAACAGATATAAATTTTGAAGAATGTGAAATATTAATTCATCGTAAAGGTGGTAAGGAGGCAATCTTGTATTTTGGTGATGAAGTTGAAGCTGCATTGAGGGATTACTTAATTCAAAGGAAAGAAATGCGTCCTGAACCAGGAGATGAAAATGCGTTCTTTATCTCATTAAAAAATCGAAGGATTTCGGTTCGAGCAGTTGAACTTCTGGTAAAAAAATATGCATTGTTATCTTCCACAGTTAAACATATTACTCCACATAAGCTACGCAGCACGTATGGTACAGAACTTTATAACAATACATCAGATATTTACCTGGTTGCAGATGTCCTTGGTCATAAAGATGTTAATACAACTAGACGCCACTACGCTGCTATTGAAGCTGATAGACGAAGAAATGCTAGAAATGCAGTTAGCATTAGAAAAGAACAATAATAATAGATAAATTAATTTGTTTTAAGCATAAAAACTTGTCATTTAATACAAATCTCAATCCAATATTTGTAGAATATTTATTATTGTGTTATTATACATTCCGTTCACATAAACAATTTAATGGAGGAAATAAAAAATGAAAAAAATGAAGTATTTAGTTGCAGCTTGTATTATGTCTGCATCATTGTTAGTAGGTTGTGGTGATAAAGATGAAAAAACAACAAGTTCAATAACACCTGAAGAAACAACAAGTTCAATAACACCTGAAGAACTTATTGAAAATATTGAAAACGCAGAAAATGATGTTAAATCATTAGAATTTGAAGTTGGTTGTGATGTTAATGCTACTTCTTCAGAATCAGAATCTCCAATTGCTGCAAACGGTAAAATTAATGGTAAAGCTGATATTGAAAACAATTTATACAACTTAAATTTTGAAGCTAGTGTAGAAGGTACAACAATTAATATTGAATGTTATCTTGCTATTGATGATTCAAATGTTAAGATTTATGCAAATTATATGGGATCTTGGATTAAATATGAAGCTGGTATTGATGAACTTGCAGGTTTATTATCTGAAAGCATAGATTTAGATGATGCTTCTTCTGATGCTGGTATTGATGAACTTGCAGGTTTATTATCTGGAAGCATATATTTAGATGATGCTTCTTCTACTGCTTCTGATTCAAGCTTAAAAGATATTCTTGGATATTTAAAAGATGCTAAAGTTGAAGCAAACGATGGTAATTATGTTTTATCTGGAAAATTAGATATGGATAAAATCATTGCTAAAGCTGGCGATGAAGTTGCAGATTATGAAGATATGATGAAATCTATGAATATTGATTTATCAGTTAAAGTAAATGTTGATTATTCACTTAACAAAATTGAAGTTAAATTAAATGATTTTGAAGCTGAACAGGACGGAGTTACAATTAAAGTAAATTCTGCATCGTTCTATATAACAGCCGATAAGTATAATGAAGAAATGAATATATCAATTCCTGATGAAGCTTTAGAAGGAATGGATGCTGCTACTCTATTCTCAAGCATGAACTAAAAAGATAATCTATCAATTGAATAGATATAAAAAGTTATATAATTGATTTACGTACTTACAAAATAAAAATATATAGACAAAATTAAAGAGTAAATAATTGAAAATGTGAACTGGAAGCATATCATAGCACCAAATTATCACTAATCATGGTAATAAGGTACTATGATATAGCTTCCTATTTTTATGTTGGAGTTTTTCATACCATTTATGGATTTTACTTCTTCAATGTATTCATTGTAATCTATATACTCATCTGAATAATAGTTCTTAGCAATAGTCCATAAACTATCACCATCTTCAACTAATACCGTGGTATATAGTTTGTCTTTAGCCTTTGTACTCCCACTTACATTAAAACTTACTAATGTACATGTAATAATAACTATTAACAGTATAGCTAAGGATAAAAGCTGTAATTTATGAGTGGATTTTTTTGTGATACTATTTGATTTTTTTATTGATAATTCTTTCATATAAACCTCCTAAATTCTATCGAACAAATGTTTTGATTTATGAATATTATATATCTCGAACAAATGTTTGTCAATAGTTTGGCGTAAAATAATCGAACAACTGTTTGCATTTGCGTAAAAGTTATGTTATACTCTATTTAACACTTAAGGAGGTTGCTATGACTCAAGGAAAAATCACAGACAAGCAAACAGAAATTTTACAATATATTAAAAACGAAATTTTAGCTAAGGGATATCCGCCATCAGTAAGAGAAATATGTGAGGCAGTTCATCTAAAATCTACTTCTTCTGTCCACGCACATTTAGAGACTTTAGAGAAGAATGGGTATATTAGAAGAGATCCAACCAAACCACGTACAATTGAGATTACGGATGATACATTTAATCTTACCAGGAGAGACATGGTAAATGTTCCTATGGTTGGAGTTGTTGCTGCAGGAGAGCCAATTTTAGCAGTAGAAAATATTGAGAATTACTTCCCTATTCCCTCAGATATGGTTCCAAATAATCCAGTATTTATGCTTAAGGTTAAAGGTGAAAGTATGATTAATGTTGGTATATTTAGTGGAGATTGGATTTTAGTAGAACAACAAAACACAGCGCGCAATGGAGATACAGTTGTTGCATTAGTTGAAGATTCAGCTACTGTTAAAACATTTTACAAGGAATCTGATCATATTAGATTACAACCTGAAAATGATACAATGGAACCTATTATTTTAAAAGATGTTACTATTATGGGTAAGGTTATAGGTTTGTTTAGAAAGATGATATAATTTATAGAATATGAACTTATAGAATATGATGTATTTTTAATGAGCCATAGTCAATAAATATTAATTATAAAGTAAAAAAAGAAGCACGCTTGTGCTTCTTTTTTAAAGGAATTATATTTCAATAAATTCTCCATCAGCCCATATTCTTTCAATATTATAAAACATTCTACTTTCAACATCAAAAATATGAACAATTATTTCATTGTAGTCCATAAGTATCCAGTTTCCAGAAGAATAACCTTCTGTTTGCTTTGATTCAAATCCAGCTTTAGCAAGTTCTTCTGATACATTATCGGCCAATGCTTGTACCTGATTTTTGTTTGCTCCACTTGCAATAATAAAGTAATCAGATATTGTTGATATTTTACTAATATCAATAACTTTAATATCAATACCTTTTTTATCGTCAAGAGCATTAAATGCTGTTTCTACTAGTTTATTTGTCATGTTTATTCTCCTTTTGAGGGTGATACATATGATTTATAGTATTTATAAGTTTCTTTTGAAGCTGTATCAATTATTCCTGAATTATCTTCAAGGTAAATTAAAGTATCTTCTAATATCTTAAGTACTGCTTTATCAATATCAATAAATGATAATTTTCGTATTTGTGATAAATTTGGTGCCTTATCACGACTCGGTTCAATATAATCTGCAACAAATATTATCTTTTCAATTAAGGTCATTGAAGGCCTGCCAGTTGTATGATATTTAATTGCGTTAAGTATTTGATCATCATTTATATTGTATTTGTTTTTGGCGTAATATTCGCCTAATTTTGAGTGTAATAAAAATTTGCACTGCATTTCAGTTGGTGTAACTTCTATACCATATTTTATGCATTCTTCTAATTTCTCATTATCATCAATGCATTTTGCACAATCATGTAAAAGCCCAGCAATTTTAGCTTTTGTAATATCATAATCGTAGCGCATTGCCAAAGCTGCTGATGTAAATTCAACACCTAAAGTGTGTTCATATCTTGAACTAGAGAGAACCTTTTTTAATTTTTTTCTGGTTTCTTTGAAATAATCACTATTATAAATTTCGTTCATAAAAATTCCTCAATTAAATATAAAGATTATTATCTAAAATATATTTCATTACATCTTTGTTCATATATGGCTCAAATTGCTCTATATGGCTTATATTCGCTCTTATTTCATGTGAAGAAATATTTACAGGTGTTGTAATTAATCTTCTGATATCTGGATGATAATCACTAAATTCTGTTAGTATACTATTGAGAGATTTTTTGTACTCTTCATCAATTATTTCATCTCTAGTAGCCACTAACAATATACATTTTTCTAAAACAATTTCTGGATTATGCCAGGTTTTGAAATCTCTTAGAGAATCTCCACCAAGGATAAAGAAAAAATTGTCATTAGGATATATTTGCTTTAAAAGAGTTAAGGTATCAGATGTATATATATACCCTTCTCTTTTTAATTCAAAATCAGAAAATTCCATATATGGATAATTTTTAATCGCTAATTTTACCATTTCTGAACGCTTTATTGAATCAGAAACTTTTTTGCCTGATTTATGGGGTGGATTTTTGGATACCATGACCCATATCTTATCAAGCAAAAATTGTTCATATGCTTCCTTTGCTAACATAATATGTCCGTTGTGAATTGGATCAAAGGTTCCACCCAAAATACCGATATTACTCATATTTTCACCTATTTAGGAAGTACAATTTTTGGATTATCTTTATTTTCTTTGTAAAGAACGATTTTACGTCCTATTACCTGTACTAATTGAGATCCAGTTCTCTCCGCAATTACTTCACCTATGGCGCGTGTATCATCTAAACAGTTTTTAAGGACAGTTAATTTAATTAATTCTCTTGTATTAAAAGCTTCCGAAACGGCATTGGTTACTTCAGGTGTAAGACTTCCTTTACCAATCTGAAATATTGGCTCAATG
Source organism: uncultured Roseburia sp. (assembly GCA_964573715.1). Classification (GTDB taxonomy): domain Bacteria; phylum Bacillota; class Clostridia; order Lachnospirales; family Lachnospiraceae; genus SVEL01. The sequence continues at coordinate 36,153 of CAZNKR010000004.1, forward strand.
TTCATAGCTAAACCTTTTAAATGTGCTCTTTGCTTGCTTGTCATTAATTTCTCCTTTATTTGTAATAGTCAAATTCATGACCATATATCTTAACAGTATCACCATCTTGGATACCTAAATCGACTAATTGATCTAATATACCATTGTTTTTCATGAAGTTTTGGAAAAACATAAATCCCTTTTCTGATTCAAGATTTGTGTAACCTAACATTTTTTCAATACGAGGTCCTTCAATATAAAAAATACCTTCTTCATTTTTATCTTTAAATACTTCAAATGGTTCTTCAGGATTATCATAAAATACATTAGGATCAAGCTCTTGTGTAAATACTGTTGGTGCAGAGTCCATTGTGTCTAAAATACCTTGAACGTGATATAAAAGTTCTTTTAAGCCTTTACCGCTTACAGCTGAAATAGGAAATACTTTAATTCCTTTTGGTTCAAATTCTGCTTTAATAGCGCCAAGATAGCTTTCATCTTCATCGTATATAGCATCAATCTTATTGGCAGCAATAACCCATGGCTTATTCATAAGCTCTGAATTATAGGCTTCAAGTTCTTTATTTATTGTATTAATATCTTCTACAGGATTACGACCTTCAACTGACGCTGCATCAACCATATGAATAATAACTTTTGTACGTTCAATGTGTTTTAGAAATTCGTGTCCAAGTCCGATACCTTCGCTTGCACCTTCAATAAGTCCTGGAATATCAGCAATTACAAATCCTTTTGCACCCTCTAAATCAACAACACCTAAATTAGGATTTAATGTTGTGAAATGATAGTTTGCAATTTTAGGTCTTGCATTTGTAACGCGAGATAACAAAGTTGATTTTCCAACATTTGGAAATCCAACAAGGCCTACGTCTGCAATAACCTTTAATTCTAGGATTACATATAATTCCTTACTAGGTGTTCCAGGTTGGGCATATTTAGGAACCTGCATTGTTGCGGTTGCATAATGCTGATTACCTTTTCCCCCTCTTCCGCCTTTTAATATAGTCTGTCGTTTATTTTCACCAGACATATCTGCAATAACTTTGCCTGATTCAGCATCTTTTATTACAGTACCTTCTGGTACTTTTATAATAAGGTCTTCACCATCTTTTCCATGTTGATTACGTTTTCCGCCGGGTTCACCAGCTTCGGCAACGTATTTACGAATATGACGAAAATCAGTTAATGTATTAAGTCCTAAATCTACTTCAAATATAAGATCTCCACCATTACCACCGTCTCCACCATCAGGACCACCAGCGGCAACAAAGAGCTCACGTCTAAAGCTTACATGACCATCTCCGCCTTTACCAGATTTTATAAATATTTTTGCACTGTCTGCAAACATAATAACCTCCATTTTGTATAAAACAAAAAGTAATTTGTAAAAAGGCTTCAACCGTATTGATTGAAGCCTTTGAATTAACATAACTATTCAGCTACTGGGTAAACAGAAACCTGTTTTTTGTCTCTGCCCTTTCTTTCGAACTTAACTACACCATCTACTGTTGCAAATAATGTATCATCACCACCGATACCAACATTTGTACCTGGATGAATCTTTGTTCCACGCTGTCTATATAAAATATTTCCAGCCTTAACAAACTGTCCGTCAGCTCTCTTTGCGCCTAATCTCTTAGACTCTGAATCTCTACCGTTCTTTGTAGAACCAACACCCTTTTTATGAGCGAATAACTGAAGGTTCATTTTTAACATAACTTACACCTCCTTGTAAGATATCTTCACATATTTTTTATCACTGTCATTCATAATATCAGTAAAACCTAATATCATAGAATCCATTAACAGTTTAGACTCGTTACTCACAGTACCAGTAAACTTCATCTTTAAAGAACCAATCTTTTCATCAGTAACAGCAATAACTTCATCAGAAGTAAACTTCTCTATGGAATTAACTGTATTGATAGATAAAACTGAAATACCAGCGCAAACTATGTCACTTCCTGACTTAGCAAAGCCTGCATGTCCTTTGATTTCAAAGCCTTTATACTGTTTATTTGAGTCAGTATAAATCATAATATTAATCATAATTTATTAAGCGTTGATCTTTGAGATCTTTACAGCTGTAAGCTGTTGTCTATGACCGTTTTTCTTATGGTAGCCTGATTTTCTCTTATACTTGTAAACGATAACTTTTTTACCTTTTACATTATCGATAACGTCAGCTTCTACAGAAGCACCATTGACTGTTGGATCACCAACCTTAACGTCGTCACCACTAACAAGAAGAACCTGATCAAAAGTAACTTTGTCACCAGCTTCAACACCAAGTTTTTCAACTCTGATGATATCGCCTTCAGTAACTTTGTACTGTTTTCCACCTGTTGCTATAATTGCGTACATAAGCACACCTCCTATTTATTCAATAAAAATTGAACATTACTCGCCAACTGCGGTGATTGCATAGCAATACTTATAACCTCATTGAGCGGCACACTAAGACATAATAGCACAATTTGTATTTTGTGTCAACGATTTTATAGGTAAAATGATATCTTTAACAATATATTTATATAGGTAAAAATAATTCTTATATTTTTTTAAACTAATATAAATTCCTTGATATTTTTAGCTTTTCTTGATAAAATTATAATAAATTTGTAGCTCGTGTAAGAGTAAATTAAAATATTTGGGACATTGGTTTATCTAATGACCTATTAGTGCTTATTTTAGAGCGGAAAGGTGTACTTTATGGAAAAAGATGACAAGTTTTTTGATAATTTGCCAGATGAAGGGATTATAGATGGTAAGGGTGAACAGCTTAATAATGCTTCTCAAATTAATGTAGAAGGTATAGAAAATTTTGATGAGGATCAAATTTCTGTAAATAGTGTTGAAAATTGTGAGGATGAACAAATGGATAAATTTGGCACTTCACTTTCTGACAATGTTATGTATGATTTAAGTGAAGAATCTGATAAGAATTTAAAAAGCAAGGAAGCAAAACCAAAAAAAATAAAAGAGTCAAAAACAAAAAAGCCGAAAACAAAGAAGCCAAAAGAACCGAAGATTAAAAAGATTAAAGAATCTAAATCTAAAAATAGTAAAGAACTTAAATCAAAAAACAGTAAAGAAACTAAAGCTAAAAAGGTAAAGAAACATACAAAAAATATTTTTTCAATTAATAGTAAAATTTCATTTACTGTATTTATAAGTGTCTTACTTGCTCTTATTGTTACTTTTTTTGTTACAATGTCAGGTTTTCAAAAAAGTATTGATTATTTAGTTAAATCAAATATGGTTACAGCTGTTAATACCTATAACACATTATTAGAGGATACTATTTTACTTACAAAAAATAATCTTACAACTAGTAATCTTACTTCTTTATATAAAGAGGCTGGACTTTATGGAATTGAATCAAGCTATATTGCATTAGTTGATGCAGATGGAAATTATACATATGCTCCTGCATATCAAAATATTGGAAAACAATGTGATTCAGAAGAAATATTAGAATTGGTTGATAATCATTCTAAAAAGAAAAAAATTGATCCTGGTGTTATTGAAGTTGAAATTGATGGAATTTCATCATATGTTGGATATTATGCCTGTGATAATGGCTGGATGCTTTTATGTATTGCGGATAAGGCTGAACTTTATACTACTTACACTGATGTAAGAAAGACAAATCTTATTAATTCAATTATTATCTTAATTGCTTTTGCAATTTTTGGATTTTTAGTTTCAATGACAATAACAAAGCCTATAAAGAGCTTAACAAGTATTATTCATAAAACAGCTAACTTAGATTTTGTCCCAAGTACTACCCTCTCTAAGCTATGTAAAGGTAAAGATGAAACAGGTGAAATGGCTAGAGAACTTAAAAATATGCAATTTTCAATTAATGAAGTTATTTCTAAGATTAATTTAGCAGCATCAAAGATAAGCGATAATGCAGACAGTCTTAATGAATTATCTAATCTAGTAAATGAGCATTCAACAGATAATTCAGCAACAACACAACAATTAGCTGCGGGGATGCAAGAAACGGCTTCTTCTACTTCAAAGATTGATGAAAATATTTCAAATATACTTACAACAATTGATTCTATATCATCTAAAACTAAAGATGGACAGAAATTAGCTGTTGCGATTATGGATAAAGCATCAAAATTAAAGGATAAAACATTATTAGCATCTGATAATGGAAAACTAATGTTTGAAAATGTACGTAAAGAGACATCTGTTGCTATTGAAAAATCTAAAGATGTACAAAAAATCAATTCATTAACAAAGACAATCCTTGATATTTCAGATCAAACTTCGCTTCTTTCTTTAAATGCTTCAATTGAGGCTGCAAGAGCAGGTGAAGCAGGACGAGGTTTTGCTGTTGTTGCTGAACAGATTGGTCATTTAGCAAATCTTTCATCTCAAACTGTTGAAAATATTGGTGATATAGTTAAGGATGTAAATAATGCAGTAAATAACATGGCTTCATGCTTAGAAACTACTTTAAATTATCTTGAAGAAAAAGTTATTAAAGATTATGATGGATTTATAGATATTTCCGACGAGTACAATTCCGATGCTGCTGTTTTTGAAAAATCAATGGTTGAGATATACAGCGCTATTGATGAATTAAATCAAAGTACTGATTTAATTGCAAATGCTATTTCTGGTATTAGTAATACAATTAATGAGGCTTCTGCTGGTGTTTCGGATATTGCAGAAAAAACTTCAAATATCGTTGAACTTACAATAGAAACAAATAAGATGGTTGATGAAAGTGTTGAATATGCTAAAGATTTAAATAATATTGTTGAAGTATTTAAGCTTTAATTTAAGTTTTATGTTTTAAAAATGCCTCCTGCAAAGGAGGCATTTTTTTACTATTAATCTTTTTTTAGTAGAATTCGTTCTCTAACCTTTTTTCTGGTCATTTCCACAAGCTTTAATTTTGTCATTCCTAAAATATTAACCTTCAATCTATCTAGAAAAGCAAGTCTACGTAACTCAGAAAGTAAATTATAATCATCTTCATCTGATTCCATATTAATAAAATCACAAAGAATAATTCCAGATATATTTCTAAGCCTTATTTGTCTTAAAATTTCTTTTGTTGCTTCTAAATTTATTTTATAAAAAGTGGATTTAGAGGTTTTACCTTTGTCGCACTTTCCGGTATTTACATCTATAACTGTCATTGCTTCAGTATGTTCAATGATTATATATGCACCACTTTTTAGCCAAACATGGCTATTGTTTATTTCCTTAAAAACAGATTCAACACTATAGAGCTTATATAATGGAAGCAATTTATCATCATATAATCTAATATTAATATTACTAAAATATTGAGAAAGAATATTAATTGAATTATGCTTAATTTCTTCACTGTCGGTTATTATTTCATCCCCAGGTAGATATAAATCTTTAATCAAATTTAAATTTGCATCAATTGATTTATATAGTATAGAATATGCAGTTCTGTATTGTCCTTTTGTAATAATATCATGATATAAATTAGATAAATAACAAGCTTCATCATAAATAGTTTTAAATGGTACGTTAATAGCATCCGTACGAACAATAAGGCTGCAATTATCAGTTAATGGTTTAAGAACATTGGATATGTTATCTTTAAAATCATTATCTTTAATTTTTGAGGATAAATGAACCTTTCCCTTGCCGGATTCAAATACAATATATTTTCCAGGAAAAGAAATTGTGGTAGATAGAACACCATATTTGGTTTTAATTGGTTCTTTTATTAGTTGAACAATTATATTGTCACCTTCACATATTTTATTGGTGTTTTTAGGATTAATAAAGATTGTATTTGCGGCATCCTTTAATGATAAATACCCTATTTTTCCGTGATCGTATTCAACAAAGGCGCAATCAATGTTTTTCACAATATCTTTAACATGACCAACATAAATATTGTTTAGATCAGTTTCTTCATCATCGTAAATAATTGAGGCTTCAATTGCTTTATCGTTCTCATAAACTATTAGTATTTCGGCGTTTTTTGTGTATTCAGTTGTTGTATGTGTTAATACAAACTTTTTAGACAATGTCATCACCAAAACTTTCTAAGGATTTTAGAATACCATTTTCATCATAACCATATATTTCTCTTCTCTCTAACATAAGAGCAAATTCAGGTAAAATGGAATTATTTATATCATAAATGGTTGAAAATACAAGCTCTGGTTTTAAATTATCAACACTGCCTGCAGCTAATTTGATAAAATAGCCGTCTGCTTCTTTACGGAATTCATAAATTAATGGTATTAGATTCACTTCTTTAGTACCTTTTTTTGTTTCTTTAGTAACCACAATACTATCTTTTGACATAAAGTCATTTATGGCGTTATCAAGATTAAAATCCGGAACATATCCTTCTCTAATTTTAACAAAATATTCAGCAGCAGCAACTAGAGTCATTGCCTTTGTTGCACCATCAGGAAGCAATTTATAGCTTAATATTTCTATATCAGGTACACTGACTTTATTAAGAATGTTAAGTGCCTCATTGGTTTTTAAGGTGCTATGAACTTCAATATCTACATACTCAGCTTCACTTGTGTGCCCTAGTCCTAGTGGTGAGGCAAAAGACATAATCTGGTGTGGATTAAATCCTGCAGAATAAGCGATGTCTATATCAGCTCTTTTTATAACTTTTTGAAAATATCTCATTACATCTAAATGACTTATAAATTTCATTGAATTTCTCTTGGAAAATTTAATTCTTATCTTCAAAACAAATACCTCCTCCAAAGCTTGCTGCTCCACAACCTTGACACTGTAGCTTGCAGTTAGGTGTTACTTTTATTGCTTTGGCATTATTCCATTCTCTTTTAAGGAAATCCTTGGTTACGCCTATATTAATAAAATCCCAAGGAAATTTTTCATCTAAATTACGTTCTCTTGTTGTATAAAAGTCCAAATCAATTTTGGCATCTTCTATTGCCTTCATCCATTTATTGTTGTCAAAAAAATCACCCCAGGAATCATATAAACATCCATCCATATAGGCATTGTAGACAACCTTTGAAACCTTTCTATCACCTCGTGCAAGTAAGCCTTCAATAACTGAAACATCAGCCTCATGCCAGTTATATTTTATACTTTTCTTGTTAAGCATCTCTTTCATTCTGTCATTAACAATTTTAGCTTTGTTTAAGAATTGTTCTTTTGTATTCATTGGAGCCCATTGAAAAGGTGTAAATGGTTTAGGAATAAAAAAGGATGAACTTGCAGTAATGGCAACCTTTCCAAATCTTTCACTTTTTGGTAATTCGTAATATTTTTCAGCAACCTTTTCTGAAAGTTCAGCTATTCCTTTAATATCTTCCTCTGTTTCTGTTGGTAAACCTAACATAAAGTATAATTTTACTTTGTTCCAGCCACCTTTAAAAGCAAATGCAGATCCATTTAAGATTTGTTCTTCAGTTATACCTTTATTAATTACATCCCTAAGACGTTGTGAGCCAGCTTCTGGTGCAAAGGTAAGACTTGATTTTTTAATATCTTGTACTTTACTCATAACATCTAGAGAAAAGGAATCTATTCTAAGGGAAGGCAATGAAATATTGACGCCCTTTTCCTTAAGATTTGTTAATAAAAAATCAAGCAATTCTTCAAGCTTAGAATAGTCTGAAGAACTAAGTGAACTAAGAGAAATCTCTTCATGCCCAGTATTTTTAATCATTTTAACAGCCATATCTTTAAGAAAATCAATGCTTCTTTCACGTACAGGCCTATAAATCATACCAGCTTGGCAAAAACGACAGCCTCTTATACAACCTCTTTGGATTTCAAGAACAACTCTGTCTTGGGTAGCTCTGATAAATGGCACAATTGGTTTTTCTGGATAACAAACATTGCTTAAATCCATTATTATACCTTTAGTAATTGTTTTTTGTGCATATTCATTGTTAGGAATAAAATCGGCAATTGTTCCATCTTCATTATACGTAACGTCATAAAATAAAGGAACGTAAACACCTTCTACATGTGATACCTTTTCCAAAAATGATAATCTATCACCTCCAGCATCACGATTTTCACGATAAATTTTGATGATTTCATGATAGACCTCTTCTCCTTCACCAAAATTAAATATATCGAAAAATTCAGCTATTGGTTCTGGATTATATGAACAAGGTCCACCACCAACAACTATAGGATCTTCATCTGTTCTATCCTTTGCTAATAATGGGATTTTACTTAAATCTAGTATTTGAAGAATATTTGTGTAACACATTTCGTATTGAATCGTTATACCTAAAAAATCAAAATCTTTAATAGGATCCTGAGATTCAAGAGCAAAAAGAGGTATGTTTTTCTCTCTCATGATTTTATCTAAATCAACCCATGGAGAATATACGCGTTCACAGTATACATTATCCATTTTATTAAACATATCATATAAAATCTGGATTCCTAGATGTGACATACCTATTTCGTACACATCTGGAAAACACATAGCAAATCTAACGTCCACTTCGCTAAGGTCTTTTTTAACCATATTTACTTCATTACCAATATATCGTGCTGGTTTTTCAACACTAAGTAATATTTCATCTGTTAAAGCTAATTTACTCATAAAATCTCCTGTTCCTTGTGGGTATTTGTATAATTAGTTATTAAGCATGGAAATAGCTTTTTCCATGAGTTGTTTTGCCTCGGAATCTTCTGTAAGGTCGTAAACCATAGCCATGCAGTCAGCAGCATTTTGATAATTATGGTTATCAAATTCAATTTGTCCTACTCTAAAAGTTATTCCTAAGGTATTGCTATCTGGTCCAAGAGGAATATCTTCAGCAGCAATTATTTCTTGTAATTCTTTTACAGTATAATTTTTTGATAGTTTAGGTGTAGCCTTGTCAAGAAATTCGATTTCACTTTTTGCATTTTCTGTTTCAAAATATATATTGCTATAGGTATATAATGCTCGTGATATTTCAGGCTTGTAGCTTTCTAAATAATAATAACCAAGATTACGATAAAATCTAGCTAATGTTGCTCTTGTACAGCAAAGCTTGTATGCTTCAAAACTGACTTTCCGAAGTGATTTTATATTTTTGGATACTTTGTATAATTCACCTAACTGCATAAGAATATCTAAATCTACTGGATTCCAATCAAGCCCCTTATTATAAGCCATAATAGCTTCGTCAATTCTATTAACCTTCATTAATGCAAAACCATACAAGCGATAATATGAGTTTATATTTTCTAAAGTATAATTTAACTTACTAACATCTTTGAAAAAATAAACATAATAATAGGTTTCTAATATATGGTTAAAGCTAAAGTATCTATCATTTTTTTCTAAATATTTTTTACAGGTATTATCTATGATTTCTTTTAGAATAGGGATAGCTTTGCTATAATGTTGTTTTTCAACAAGCTTCTTACATTCTTCAAATTTTTGAATTTCATTTATTGAATCCATTAGATATTCTCCTTTATCTTTTAGTTGTATTGCTATTGTTTTTGGTATTAGCTAATCCAATAAAAACAAACAGCATCGGATGTACAATTGGCTGCATAACGATGAAAAAGCTTTGTATACAATATGCTATTATTCCTAGACTAAATATTATACCATAATTATTATTATTTTTAAAATTTCTAATTATAGTGGTCAAAACAACCAAAACATAGGTGGATAGTCCAAAAACGCCTGAATTTATCAATATCTCCAGATATTCATTATGTGAATTTGTAAAGAAATAACCCAGATTATTTTTCATAATGTCACCATAGTTTTTTAGTAACTCAATACCACATGTTCCCATTCCATAACCAAATATTTTATTTTTTGTTGGTGCATTTTTAAAAATATTCATACTCCATTTCCATACATAACCTCTTCCAGTTCCCCAATTATCTGAAAATTTAAGATAAGAATCAAGAAAGCCTAAAGATGCTTTTGGATTGATTATGTTAATATAAAACAAAACAAACAAAAATGATAAAATAAAAATAGCTATTATTATTCTGATAAGTTTTCGGATATTAATTTGGTGTTTAAAAGAAAAATTCATATAGCTAAAAACAAAGATTAAAGCCAAGAAAATAATTAATGCAATTTTTGTGAAATAACCATAGGTCATAAAACGAGTTAAATCTGAAATGCTTCTAGCTTCATCAATAAAAACATTGCGTATTATAGAAAAACAAATTGAGGCTATACAATACAAAAATCCAATATAAAAAAATCTAATAATTCTTTCTTTATATCCAGCTGCAATAAATAATAGAACTAGAAAAGCAACGAAAAATCCTGCATATCCACCATCACTATTAGCACTAAATAAACCTAAAAAGCCAATAAAGGATATACAATAATAGTAAAGTCTAAACTTAATATTATCACTTAACAATGCTGAACACATAAATACAGGAGTCATTAGACATAAATATGAGGAATATATGTTGGCATTGCCTAGAAAACTAATATAATTTGTGGCTACGTCCCATTTTATTGATTTGAAAAGATCAAATAAATCAACACCCATAAATTGAATTAAAGCAAAAATTACAAGTAATACAAATCCAATAGAGCTAGCATGCAAAAGGAATCTTCCCATTCGTACTTTTCTCGAAATTGAAAAATATACCATAACTAGACCACAAACATAAATAAGTCCCATGTTATTTGAACAGCTACCACTAAACGCTTCCACTTTATATTCCGAAATAATTACAGAAATAGTAGTTGCTACAAGGTATAGCAAAACACAAATATCTGTTAACGACAAATTAAGCCATACATCCTTAGGTGATGGCTTAAAAGTCTTGTTTTTTTCAATGTTATTATATACTGTTGTTATTGTATAAGAATAAAACATAACTATAGCAATAATCATAAATGAAATGTACTTAGTTGCAATTAGATTTGTATATAAATTTGTAAATATTAGAGGATAAATAATTAATGATAATATTAAACATACCTCTACTAAATTTTTACGGTTACTTTTCATAAGACTCCTAATATAGTGAGTTAATTGTATCTATGCTTTCATGCTGGAAAAAGGCAAATAAAACACAAATAAATGCAATAAAGCAAAAGGTAATAATAATACTCCAAGTAATTTTAGAAATATATTTTTTATCTCTACAATTTTTGTTCTTTGACATAATTAACCTTTCAAAAATATTATAGTACAAAGTCTAAAATTTATCTACGGGATAATTCAGTGGTAACATCTTCCCAAGTTACGCCTCTTTGGGCCATTAACACCATTACATGATATAAAAAGTCTGATATTTCATATTTAATTTCTTCGGCATTTGGATTTTTAGCTGCAATAACAATTTCAGTAGCTTCTTCTCCTACTTTCTTTAATATCTTATCAATTCCTTTATCAAACAAGTAATTTGTATAAGAGCCTTCTTTTGGATTGTTTTTTCTATCTAAAATAACATTATATACATCTTCAAAAACTTTATGTGGATTATTTTGCTTATAATCTTTTTTATAAATATTTCTATAAAAACAACTACGATTATTTGTATGGCAGGCAGCACCAACTTGATATACTTTTGCAAGCAAAGTATCATTATCACAATCAATTTCAAGAGATTTTAAATATTGAAAATGTCCTGAAGTAAGTCCTTTTTCCCATAGTTCGTTTCTACTTCTGCTAAAATATGTCATACGACCTGTTTCAATTGTTTTGTTAAAAGACTCCTCATTCATATATGCCATCATAAGAACATCATTTGTTTGATAATCTTGAACTACAACAGGAATAAGTCCTTTTTCATCAGTCTTTAAGTCTTTAAATTCCATATATGATTTTGTTATATTAACAGGAATATTAGAATCCTCAAGCTTATGTTTTAATGTCATATAATCAACAGGCTTATCAAAATTATTATATGCATATCCGTAAGTGTCTTCATTGTATGAAGATACAATTTCATCAAATGCTTTTTTTGAATTAAGATAGATTGTTTTTGTACAATAATTTTGTGTGTCATTATCATTTGCAAATACTAGACTAGCACCCGCTTCAATTGAAGCATTTACATTAGCTTGTGCTTCTTTGTTACTAGCATATACAGCAATTTTTTCAGAGCCAAAACGACCTGTAACTTCTTGAACAAGATTAACATTTGATTCTTTTGATAAGTCTAAAACAGCCATTGTAGCACCAGTATAAAGATATTTTTTTACATCTTCAAATCGGTTAATATTACCACCAAGATAAACTGGAACATCTACCGCTGTAACTATTTCCTTAACTATATCAATATTCATTTCGTGTTCTTCGTCTGTTGATGAAACTTCAAAAATAACAATACCATCTGCACCATAATTTGAATAATATCTACAAAGTTCTACGGCATCAATATCTGAGCCTATTACTTTTTGTTTATTAATTTCAATTTGTGAAATAAGTTGTAATGTTTTCATAAATCCTCCTATAATGAACCCTTTGTTGAAAGAACATCAGTAATTCTATCATCTTTAAGGGTAGCCATATCTAATGCCTTAGCAAATGCTTTAAAAGCACACTCAATAATGTGATGATCATTTTCACCAGCAAACATCTTGAAATGAAGATTCATTCCTGCACTATAAGATATTGCGTAGAAAAATTCTTTAATCATGGCTGTATCAAAATATCCAACTGACTGGTTTGTAAATGATAAATCAGAAACGTAGTATGGTCTGTTTGATAAATCTAATGCGCACATAACTAAAGCTTCATCCATTGGTAAAATACAACTTCCGTATCTTTTAATTCCACGTTTATTATCAATGGCTTTTTTGATGGCGTCCCCAATAACTATACCTGTATCTTCAATAAGGTGATGGCAGTCAACATATAAATCACCTTTAGCTTTAACATCTAAATCAAAAAGACCATGGCGGGCAAAGCTATTTAACATATGATCAAAAAATCCTATGCCTGTATCAATATTTGTTTTACCAGTGCCGTCAATATTAATAGTTAATTGAATCTGTGTTTCTTTTGTTTCACGACTTATTGTTGCTATTCTGTCCATACCTATCTCCTTTTTTATAATGACTAATCTTCAAAATCTTACTTAATAATGATTAATCTTTAAACCTTACTTAATAGTGATTAATATTTAAACCTTAGTTAATAGTGATTAATCTTTAAACCTTACTTAATAGTGACTAATCTTCAAACCTTACTTTTATTGAATTTGCATGTGCTGTAAGTCTTTCTGACTCAGCGAATTTAATAATATCTTTATGTATAGGTAATAAAGCTTCCTTTGAATATGAAATAATACTTGATTTTTTAATGAAATCATCAACGCTAAGTGGCGAAAAGAATTTTGCTGTTCCGTTTGTTGGCAATACATGGTTTGGTCCTGCAAAATAATCTCCAAGAGGTTCACTTGAATATTCGCCAAGAAAAATTGCACCGGCATTTCTTATTCTAGTCATAATGTCAAATGGATTTTTTGTAACAATTTCTAAGTGTTCTGAAGCAATATCATTTGCAACATCTATTGCCTCTTTCATTGTATCGACTACAAGAATATACCCAAAATTATTTAGTGATTTTTCTAAAATATCTTTTCTAGATAATACTGCAACAAAATCATCAACTTGATTTGATACTTCTTTTGCAAGATTCATATCAGTTGTAACTAATATAGCAGATGCAAGTTCATCATGTTCTGCTTGGGAAAGTAAATCAGCAGCAACATATCTTGGATTAGCTGTTTCATCAGCTAGAACTAAAATTTCTGATGGACCTGCAATAGAATCTATACTAACAAAACCAAAAACTTGTTTTTTGGCTAGAGCAACAAAAATATTTCCTGGTCCGACAATTTTATCAACCTTTTCAACAGAATCAGTTCCAAAAGCAAGGGCTGCGATTGCTTGTGCACCACCAACCTTGTATATTTTATCAATACCAGCAATATCAGCAGCAACTAATGTACCAGGATTAACCTTTCCCTCTTTAGAAGGAGGTGTGGTCATTACGATTTCATTTACACCGGCAACTTTAGCTGGAATAATATTCATTAATACAGACGATGGATATGCTGCTTTTCCACCAGGAACATATACACCAACTCTGTATAATGGGGTAACCTTTTGTCCAAGCATAGTACCATCTGGTTTAGAGTCAAACCAACTATATTGTTTTTGTTTTACATGGTATTCTTCGATGTTCTTTGCTGCTTTTTTAATAACATCAACTAATTCTGGCTCAACAAGAGAATATGCTTCTTCAATTTCTTCTCTAGTTACTAAAATATTATTTTCATTAATATCTGCACCATCAAATTTTTTTGTATATGTGAAAACAGCCTCATTTCCGTTAGCACGGACATCATTAACTATAGTAGCAACACTGTCAGCATAGCTATCATAATTATTTGGACTTCTCTTTAACAAATCATTTAATATATTTTTCTTGGTATTTTCATCTAATTTTATGATTCTCATAATAATCCTCCGTTATAAAACATTTTTCAAGTCTTTAATAAGCTTCATTATACGTTCGTTTTCCATTTTCATACTTACTTGGTTTACTACCATTCTTGCGGATAATGGACATATTTCTTCTAAAACATCAAGACCATTCTCTCTAAGAGTTGCACCAGTTTCTACAATATCAACTATAACCTCTGATAACCCTACAATCGGTGCTAATTCTACTGAGCCATTGAGTTTAATGATTTCAACAGTCTGATGTTTCTTGTTATTAAAATAATCTTTTGCAATATTTGGATATTTGCTGGCAACTCGTATCATTTCATGATGCTTAAGTAGCTCTGTAGCGGAGGTTGGACCACAAACACACATTTTACACTTGCCTATTCCTAAGTCTACAACTTCTAAAATATTTCTTCCTTCTTCAAGAATAGTATCCTTACCAACAATACCAATATCAGCTGCTCCGTACTCAACATAAGTAGGCACATCTCCTGCTTTTGCTAAGAAAAATTTAAGTTTTAGTTCTTCATTAACAAATATAAGTTTTCGTGTATTCTTATCTTTCATTTCCTCACAGGTAATACCAAATTTTTCAAATATTTCAAGAGT
This sequence comes from uncultured Roseburia sp., assembly GCA_964573715.1. Taxonomy (GTDB): domain Bacteria; phylum Bacillota; class Clostridia; order Lachnospirales; family Lachnospiraceae; genus SVEL01. The sequence goes on from CAZNKR010000004.1 coordinate 51,184, forward strand.
TTGTTTAGCTAAACGACCTTTAGCCAATGCAAATGTTAAATATCTCATTATTGATTTTCTCCTATTCTAATACATTGAGGCTTGCTACCATCTTCGAAAAGATAATAAATGCAATTAACAGAGTTACGTTTGCTTGATTCTATGTATTCGTCTAAAGTAAATTTTGAACTTTTTTTAATAAGTTCAGTGTTGATTTTATCATTTCTAAGTTTATTGGCTAACTGTATGGCTTCTTTTGCCAATCCTGTTTCATATAAAACAACCTGTTTTAAACTTTGACCGCCAATTTCAATCTTTTGTCTTTCCATAGCTATAAGAAGATTATCAATGTTAATACAAAAACCAATTGAAGGAGCTTCTTTTCCAAATTGACTAAGTAGATTATCATACCTTCCACCTGTAGCAATGGCATCTCCGGTACCATATGTATATCCAGCAAATATCAGTCCAGTATAGTAGGAGTATTTGCTAATGGTTCCTAAATCAAAGGAAACATAGTTTTCATATCCATAATCCTTTAGTATATTATAAACCTTTGTTAATCTATCAAGGGCATTGGAGATTTTATCATTTGTGTAAAGAGCTTTTGCAAAATTAATCACATCGATAGAACCAACCAACTCAGGTAGTTTATTAAATATCTCTTTAACAGAATCTAAAACATTAGATTCCTTAATTAATTCTTCAACACCAAAATAATTTTTGTTTAGTAAAAGATTCTTAAGATTTTCTGTGTTTTCCTCATCTAGCTTTGCTGCTTCTATTAATCCTGAAAAATAATCAGCATGTCCTACTTCGATCTGAAAATCTTTCAGACCACATTTTATTAAAGAATCAATGGTCATTGCAATTACTTCAGCATCAGCATCAGATTTGTTATCCCCCATAAGCTCTACGCCTATTTGGGTTACTTCTTTAAGCTTTCCTTGATGCTCTGCATTGTTGATAAAAGTATTGCCCATATAGCAAAATCTAATAGGCATATTATCATCCATATAGTACTTCGAAGCGGCTCTTGCAATTGAAGGTGTCATATCAGGTCTTAGAACAAGTGTATTGCCTTCTCTATCAAAGAACTTATATAAATTTTTTGAAGGAGCACTTCCCTTTTCTTTATTGAAAATATCAAAAAATTCAAAGGTTGGAGTTTGAATATCATTATATCCATATAGTTTTATTGTTTTATGAATAGCTTCCTGTAAATAAAGCTTATTTTCACATTCAGTATTATAGATGTCTCTTACTCCTTCTGGGGTATGTAATAATTTTTTCATAAAATCTCCTTCTAAAAAATGTATATGCATTTTAGTTAAGTAACGTGCTATTAAAGTAGCAAATTATCAAACGACAAAATTATACTTTATAAATTAATTAATGTCAACATTTATCTTTTTTTCTAGTCTTTTGACTATTTTTCTAATGTTTTAACTTTTTTCTAATGTTTTAACTTTTTTTCTAATGTTTTAACTATTTTTCTAGTGTTTTATTAATTTTTCAAGTCTTTTATTAATTTTTCAAGTGTTTTGGTGTTGGTGTTTTGGTATTGGTGTTATTCTCTGGTACATAAGTCCAGATTAAGAAGCTCTAAAAAATGTACCGGTACGCCTTTTGAGCTTTTAACCAAGTAATTTTTATTTATTTCATCATATCTAAAGCTCTTTCTTCCACCTGATAACATTCTATTATAAAAAAATTCAATATCACAATAAGGAAGATAATACATCTCATTTAAGTGAGTGTAATAAAGAAGTATAAAGGATACACCTTGTTGCTTTTCAAATGACTTCATAAAACATATCTGATGTTTATGAATATTCGCTAATGGAAAGGTATCCGTATGACATTCTTTTGCATCAAAACAAACAGGAATACCTTGAACCACTCCGATATAATCAACGGTACTTTTTTGTTCAAAATAAGCAAGAGTGATTTGTCTTGTTTTTTGATTCATTTCAATTGGCTTTATTGGCGTGGGTATTTTTTGAATTAATGCTATATCTGAATCTTTATATTTTTCTATTGTTATATTTATCATTTCCTCAAAGGTTGAACCTCTAAGTCCACGTGTGTTCCATGTTCCCATTATTTTTTCACCTTTATTGGCCAAAATGATGGCTGCTTTGCAATAAACTCTTTGCCTTGAAGATAATTCATATCACCTTCAATTTCATCAGGAAATACGAGCCTATATGAATGTAAAAGCTGGTATTTTATTTTATCATTACCGTATAACTTACCATTAATTTTGCTACCTCCATATTTTGAATCACCCACAATTGGATGATCGATACTTGCAAGGTGCGCACGTATTTGATGAGTTTTACCTGTAATTAGTTCAACCTCAAGTAATGTTGTATTATTAATTACTTCAATTGGTTTATAAGCTGTCTTAATGTAGCTAGCAGTATCGTCTATTTTTTTATTATATATATTGACCTTGTTAGTATTTTGATCTTTAACTAAATATCCTTCTATTGTTTTAGGCGAATCAATAATTCCATAAACTAATGCCAAATAATACTTTGACAGTGTTCTCTCTTTAAAGGCCAAAGATAAAAACTGTGTTCCTTTTAAAGATTTACCTACTGCAATCAATCCTGTTGTATTACGATCCAATCTATTGCATACCGAGGGTTTAAATGTATGAAGCTGTTCCTTTGTTATGGAAGAATTGGATAACAAGTAATCAATTGCCATCTCATTAAGTGAATAATCATTTGGAGTTGCTTTTTGTGACAAAACACCTACATGCTTATTGATAAGTAATATATCATCATCTTCATAAATAACATCTAGCTTCTTGCTTTGTTTTGAATTTTCTGATTTGATGTTGCTTATTGAAAATGTAATGTCGGAAAACTTTTCAATTGTTTCATCAGCTAAATATAATTTTACATTATCTCCTATTTCTAACTTTTCATTACCATTAGCTTTTTTGTCATTAAGCACAATGTTCTTTTTTCTAAGCATTTTATATATAAATGCTGATCCAGATTTGTTTAAATATTTCAATAAAAATTTATCAAGTCTTTGACCGGCTTCAAATTTGTTTATGTTGATTTCTTTCATAACTCACCTATATGGAGTAGGATAAAAGCTTGTGAATAATGCGTTGATCCATCGCTTCACAAGTTGAATTATCATTCTGCTCGTCAATTATTTTAATAAATTTATCTTTATCTGTGTATATCTTAACCAATGAATAATTGCAATTTTGATCTAATATTTTTTTTATATATCCGCCGGCATAGTCAATATCAATTTTAGGATTTGATGTAAATAAAAATAGCTTTCCTGAGTGAGAATATGCATATTGAATAAATGATGCCTTTTTTTCAGAGGTAATTGCCAAATCACAGGCTAGGCAGCTATTGTATTTTTTCACCATATCATTTAGTTTTAAATATAATGCTTTGTCACCAGAACTATATGGATAAATAGTTATATAGCCGGTTAATATTTTGGCAGCTGGTAATGATGAAACAGCTGCAATTACAGCAAATAAAGATTTATTGGTATGATAAATAATAATACCTGTAATAAAAATAATAAAAACTGCTAAAAAAGATAAAATCGATAAAATCAGAAATCTTTTTTTCCTTGCATCAATATATCCATATTCGCCTTTATCTATCATTAATTTGTTAAATGCTTTCATTATTCACCTACTTTAAATCCATCTTTCCAAAAATAAAATCTTTTGTTACTCCAATAAATTCACGAGCATAATTTGTTGGTATTAGATACCATACAGATTTTGCTTTAATTCCAAAAACTTGTGAATATCCTTGCTTTTTAGCAATCTGTGTTGCCCTATATACATGAAAATCGCTTGAAATAATTCCAACTATATCATTACTTTCTATGAATTCATATGAATATTTAAGATTTTCGTACGTATTTGTTGATGCTTCCTCTAAGATAATTCTATCAGGGCAGATTCCTTTTTCTACTAATGTATTGTACATAGCTAGTGCTTCTGAAATATCTTCATCATAACCTTTCCCACCACTTACGATAACTTTTGTATTAGGGTTTTTAATTAGATAGTCATATGCCGCATCAAGTCTGTAATACAATATAAGGGATGGATTTGTTCCATTGACCTTTGCTCCTAATACAATAATATAATCAGCTTCACTATCAGTGTTGTTTTTTGTACCAATTATAATAAATGTTTCTATCATGATAAATAAAAACAAGCCAATAAGAACAACAATTTCTAATATGAGTTTAATAGGATAAGGCAGTTTTATCATTGATGTATATGCAAATTTAAAAAGTAAATATAGGGCTAAAAAGAAAATAAAGAGAAATAACCAAAAATAATTAAATTTAGTTCCTATTCCCAATTTTATTTCCAAAAAAACAAAATAAGCAAAACATATAATTGAAATAATTAAGGATAAATTTTTAATAATAGCTGCAGATTTTTTCATTAATTAAAATAATCCTCATTCGTTGGGTACTTTTCTCTGGTTTCAAACTTAAGATAACTATATCTATTATCAAAAAGATTTTTCTCATCATGCTTAGAAACTGCATCAAAGAAAATCTTTTCAATTTTAGGACAGGTATGATCCTTTAGGGCATTGAAAAAATCATCATTGGTTTTAAAGAATATAGTTAAATATTTTTTGCTTGCATTCTGAAAGGTTTTGCCCTTACAGATTAGCTCACAATCATATTCTTTTGCTGCTTCTTTTATTTCATCAAAACTATCAGAAACAACCTTTGCTAAATATTCATCATTTTCTTGTGTTAATTCAAAATCCACAACACTCATACAATTAAAACGAACCATAATTTTAGGCTTTTTGCCTTGCTTTAGTAATTCTTCAACTTGAGGAATTTGCATAGCCATCATACGAGTATCCATATTATTAACCTTTATCATATCAGCAATGTTCATACAAAGCATTCTATCGCCTTCATTAACAAAACATTTATAAATTCCTAATTGATAAGCTATCTGAAAAATATTTAAGAACTCCATCTGGTTTTTAGGCGCATAACCAATTGGACATTTATCTTCATCATAGTAATAATGATAATGTTTGCACCAACCCTTTGCTAATTCCAAATCAGTAAAAATATATATAGCAGGAAACTTGTCTTTTTTTAGGGCAAGTGGGATACTTAAACCTCTTGCTTCGTCTAAATAATCTTTGCCAAGAACAATATAAAATCCATCAAGATTATAAATATACTGTATCATTTCAATGTATAATTCATTAAAAGCTTTGCTTCCTGGCTCTTTAATTGACAAAACAACGGCCATATCACTAAATTTCTCTCTTAAAGTTCTATCACTCATAATAATCCATCCTTAAATTTAATTTTGTAAAACACAAATAAAATTTTATCATATTTTACCTATATTTACTATAAAAATTGTACTTTTTTAGTACCTAATAAGTTTTCATAAAAAAGATAGTGAAAAAATTATCAATCTATGCTAAAATTCTCTCATTACAAAAAATTAAGTGAGGTACAATATGGAATTTATACGAAAAAATTATAAAGGTTTTTTGTTAAGCCTGGCTATTGCAATTCCTTCATGGATTTTCGGTGAATTTTTTCCAATTATAGGAGGACCAGTTATTGCTATCATTGCTGGTATGGTTATTACATTATTTTTTAAAGATAAATCACCTTTTTCGGATGGTATAAAATTCACTTCAAAGAAAATACTTCAATATGCAGTTGTACTTTTGGGGTTTGGATTAAATCTTAATGTTATTTTACAAACTGGAAAACAGTCTTTGCCAATAATCATTGCTACTATTTCTACATCCCTAATTATTGCTTTTATGTTATGTAAGATAATGAAGATACCTGGAAAGATTTCAACACTTGTAGGTGTTGGTTCATCAATTTGTGGAGGTTCTGCAATTGCAGCAACTGCTCCTGTTATTGATGCAGATGATGAAGAGGTTGCCTCAGCGATTTCAGTTATATTCTTTTATAATGTATTAGCAGCCCTTATTTTTCCACATCTTGGTACATTGTTAGGATTTTCCACTGTTTTGGGTGATGGATTTGGGATATTTGCAGGAACAGCTGTTAATGATACTTCATCTGTTACAGCTTGTGCTTCAACCTGGGATAGCATGTATAATTTAGCAGGTGCAACACTAGATAAAGCTGTAACAGTTAAGCTTACTAGAACACTTGCCATTATTCCTATTACTTTAGTTCTTGCATTTATTAGAGCTCGTAAGGAAAAGAAAAATAATATTGAAGGAAAAAAAGTATCCTTTAAAAAGATTTTTCCATTCTTTATATTGTATTTTATTGCTGCATCCATAATAACAACAGTGGCCCTAAACTGCGGTGTTGATGCTTCATTCTTTTTGCCAATAAAAACATTAAGTAAATTCTTTATTGTTCTTGCAATGGCTGCTATCGGATTTAATACAAATATTGTTAAGCTTGTAAAAACTGGTGGAAAACCATTAATTATGGGATTTGCTTGTTGGATAGGTATAACTTGTGTTAGTTTATTGATGCAACATTTCCTAGGACTTTGGTAAAAAGCTCATAAATCCTAATGAAACAGAAGCTGGAACAATTTTACTAATAAGTCTTAATGACTTCATTGGTAAACCGTATACAGAAACAGGATGTTTCATAATAGAATCCTTAATGGCCTTATCTACAACTGCCCCTGCATCAGCCATAAACATTTCTTTGTAGAAAGGTAAATTTGAGGAATTTTCAAGTGCAATATTGAAAAAATTTGTATCTGCAGGACCAGGGCAGACTGCAGTACAATAAATATTTAAATCTCTTAGTTCACAATTTAATGCACGAGTAAAACTTAAAACATAGGATTTACTTGCAGCATAAACTGCAAAATTTTTCTGTGGTAAAAATGCAGCCGAAGACGCAATGTTTATAATTCTACTATTGTTACACATAAATGGTATTACTTCCTTAGTAATCATAGTAAGAGCTTTACAATTTAAATCTAACATTCCAGTTACATCCTTAGCTTGGCTATCTAAAAAGTCCCCATATATTCCAAAACCAGCACAATTTATTAGCATTTTAACACTAACCTTATCTTCTGATAATATTTGGGCTATCTCGTATGCACTTTCTTCTTTTTCTAAATCAAGAGGTATTATTTTGCAAGGTTTAGATACTGTTTTAGATACTTCTACTAGTTTATCTTCTCGTCTTGCTATTAAATAATATTCATCAACAGAATTTAGCATTGTTGAAAGCTTTGAGGCAAATAAGCTACCAAAACCTGAGGATGCACCAGTAATAACTGCAACTTTTTTCATATTATCTACCTTCTTTCTTTCTTTTTATGAACATTTCTTATTGTTTTCTTTTTAGAATCAATATTTCTAAAATCTTTATTTCCCATCTTACCTTTATATTTAGATTCGCCAGCTAGTCTACGAGGCTTTATTAAGCAATGTTTTTCAAATCCAATCAAATCTTCTCTACCAGCTTTGATTAAGGCTTCTTTAACTAAATCATAGTTTTTAGGATTACGATATTGAATAAGTGCTCTTTGCATTGCTTTTTCATGTGGATTTGTAGGAACATAAACCGCTTCCATAGTTCTAGGATCAAGTCCAGTATAATACATGCAAGTTGATATTGTTGAAGGAGTTGGATAAAAATCCTGAACCTGTTCAGGCATGTATCCTAAATCTCTTAAATATTCAGCTAAAATAACAGCATCTTTCATTGTTGAACCGGGATGAGATGACATTAAATATGGAACAACAAACTGTTTTAATCCCAGCTGTTCATTTAATCTATTGTATTTTTTAAGGAATTTTTCATATACCGAATTAGAAGGCTTTCCCATTTTTCTTAAAACATTATCGGAGACATGTTCTGGAGCAACCTTTAACTGACCACTTACATGGTATTGAACCATTTCTTTAAAGAATGTACCATCTTCATCATAAACAAGATAATCAAATCTTATTCCACTTCGAATAAATACTTTTTTAACTTTTGGAATCTCTCTAAGTTTACGTAATAACTTTATGTAATCCGAGTGATCCACTTTTAAATTTTGACATCCTGTTGGAAATAAACATTGCTTATTTTTACACACACCATGCTTTAACTGTTTATCACACGCTGGCTGTCTAAAGTTTGCAGTAGGTCCACCAACATCATGAATATACCCTTTGAAATCCTTATCCCAAGTAATTTTTTTAGCTTCTTCAATAATTGATTCATGACTTCTAGTCTGAATAATCCTTCCTTGATGAAATGTAAGGGCGCAAAAACTACAGCCTCCAAAACATCCACGATTACTAACTAGTGAGAATTTAACCTCAGTTATTGCTGGTACTCCACCGAATGATTCATAGGACGGATGATAATTTCTCATATATGGTAATGAATATACTTGATCCATTTCTGATTGAGACAATGGTTTTTGAGGAATATTTTGAACAACATAAACATCATTAGGATATGGTTCAACAAGTTTTTTTGCTGTAAAAGGATCTGTATTTAGATATTGAGTATAAAAGCTTTTAGCAAACTCTTTTTTGTTTTCTTTAATTGTGTCATAATCTTTAAGAATTTCATAATCATAAACAGATGAAAGGTCTTTTGTTTTATAAACACTTCCATCAATAAAGGTTATATCCTTTATTTCTATTCCTGAGGATAAAGCATCTGCAACTTCTACTATTGAACGTTCCCCCATTCCATAAAGTACTAAATCCGCACCAGAATCCAAAAGAATGGAACGTTTAACACTGTTTTTCCAATAATCATAATGGGCAAGTCTTCTAAGTGAAGCTTCTATGCCACCAATAATAATAGGAACATCCTTGTATGTTTGTCTAATTAAATTACAATAAACAACAGTTGCATAATCTGGCCTTTTACCCATAACTCCACCTGGAGTAAATGCATCAGTTGCTCTTCTTTTTTTTGAAACAGAATAATGGTTAACCATTGAATCCATATTTCCGCCCATAACTAAAAAACCAAGCTTGGGTTTACCTAAAATAGAAATACTCTCTTTGTTTTTCCAGTCTGGTTGAGAAATAATACCAATAGAATATCCATGACTTTCAAGTATTCTACTGATTATTGCATGTCCAAAAGAAGGATGATCAACATAAGCATCTCCAATAACATAAACAAAATCTAATTGATCTATGCCTCTTTCTTCTAAGTCTTCTTTTGATATTGGTAAATATCCATCGTATGTCATTTTATTCCTTAGCTGCAGTATTTTGATAAGAATTCGTTATAATTCTTTATATGATAATCTGCAAGCCTTTCCTTTTCTTTTATTAAATCTATAGAATAATCATCATCAACAGCACATGTTGTCATTCCAGCCGATTTTCCTGCTATTATTCCAACCGGAATGTCTTCAAAAACAAAGCATCTGTTAGGATTAACGTTTAATTTCTTTGAATTTGTTAGATATATCTCGGGATTTGGTTTGCCTAAAGTTACATCACATCCTGTAATGATAGAATCAAAATATTGCGTAATATTTAATGAATCAATACACGCGTATGTCAGTTCCTTTGAATTAGAGGTTGCAATACCTAATTTCTTACCTTTGGAATGTAAATAATTTAGGATATCAGTAACCCCCTGTTTAAGCTTTACCTTATGCTTATAGCTATCATAAGCCATTTCGTTCCAATCGTTTTTGATTTTTTCTATGTCATCCTTAATATTGAATCTATTTTTAAAATAGTGAGCTATCTGAGTAAAACTCATTCCTTCTATTTCGGATTGAAGATTCCCAGGAAGACTTAGACCATGCCTTTCTAAATATTCTATATCTATAGAACGCCACATCCACATTGAATCAACAAGAGTTCCGTCCAAATCAAATATATACGCATCAAAATTATTTACCATTATTTTTCACCTTTTAATCTATTAAGTTCTACTTCTGTTAATTTTCTATACTTTCCTGGCAAAAGTGTAGGGTCTAAAACAAGGGAACCCATTGAAATACGTTTAAGAAAGGTAACCTCTAAACCAACAGCTTTAAACATTCTTTTAACCTGATGAAATTTACCTTCATGAATGGTAATGTAGACATGTCTAGGGTTGTTTGTGGTTTCAACAAGAGCAGGAAGTGTTGTAAAATCTTCAAGTTCAATCCCACTATTTAGTTTTTGTATCATATTGGAAGTAATCATTGAATCTAGTTCTACATAGTACTTCTTATCAACATGCTTTTTAGGACTAAGTAAATTATGTGCTAATTCACCATCATTAGTTATTAGTAAAAGACCTTCAGTATCTTTATCAAGTCTTCCAACCGGAAAAAGATTTAAGTGACGTCCCTCTTTAATTAAATCAATTACAGTCGCTGATAAATTGTCTTCTGTTGCTGAAACAAAACCTTGAGGCTTGTTAAGCATAATATATAAATTTTCAATATATTCAATTTTATTATTATTGTAATAAACAGTGTCTGTATCTGTGTTGATTTTAGTATCTGCCTTTTTTATGATTTGGTTGTTTACAGTTATTTTACCTGCTTTAATTAATATCTTAACTTCACTTCTACTTCCAAATCCACCTGAAGTTAAGAGCTTATCTAATCTTAATGTTGACATAGTTAATTTAAAGAGTCATCAATACCTTGTGCTCTATATCCTTCCGCAATAATATCTAATTGATTAAGAAATCTAGTCAGAGAGGCTAAATCATCCTTCTTGTACACTGTATAGAATTCTTCTTGAATTTTAATTATTTCACGTTTATTTGCAACCTTATATAAATTTTGCATAAGATTAAGTATCTCTGTAATAATATTGGCTTTTTCTCTGAAGCTGTTTTGAGAATCCATAATTTCTTCGCGAATGGAACTCATCTCTGTATCAAGACTGATAATTGCTTCAGAAGCTGATGTAAGACGTTCTCTTACGTGAACAGGCATGTGTTGCTTATATTTATATTGAAGTGAATGTTCAATAGTTGCCCAAAAATTCATTGCAAGGGTTCTGATTTGAATTTCCACCTTAACATTTATAGGACCTTCTAGGGTTTGAACTGTATATCCAACAATCATATGATAGCTTCTATAACCACTAGGTTTCATGTTGGTAATATAGTCCTTTTCAAGTAAAACCTTAATATCAGTTCTTGAATATATAATTTGAACAACCTTATAAATATCCTCAACAAACTGGCAAATAATTCTAATACCAGCTATATCATCAACCTTCTCACAAACATCATCAAGAGAAATATCCTTTTTCTGACATTTTTCCAATATACTTGAAATCTTTTTTACACGTCCATTAACAAGTTCAATTGGTGAATACTCCTCCATAAGTCTATATTCATTAATTATATTATTAAATTTCATGGTTAGTTCATCAACTGCCATGACATATGGCTGTAGAATTTCACGCCAAAGTTTTATATCCATTTAAATACCTTTTCATTTCTGTTATGTGACTACGACACAAACTCATATATTTTAAATTATAACATAGGGGTGTTAAAAATCATACCTTAAAATAGTATTTTCGAATTTTTTAAGAATTGTATATGGGTTAATGCAAAAATCTTCCTTACTATTATTATTTTATATGTTTTAATTATAAGACCCCAAAAAAAATAAGTGCGACACGCGCACTTATAATATATTCTTAAAGATAAAATTTAGAACTATTTTTCCCAGTATAAATCAATTATATCTCCAGAAACAATAGTATCTGCAAAGCTTGCTGTTTCATTATTGATTTTAGTTATCAACATAGAACCACCTACTGTTTTAGTATCAAAAGGATAAACATCAATTATATCAACAAATACATAGCTTGATTTACCAGATAAAGTAACCAATGTGCCATTAACAGTCACGCTTATACTTGTATTATTAGTTTGTGTGCTAAATGCATTTTCATTATCTAAGGATGCATCATAATTACTAATTGGTTCATCACTAAGATAATTGGTATCCTTAATTTCAACCACAAATCCGCCATATATCGGTTCATTTATAAGGCTCTTATGACCATTAATATAAACGTCCTTGCCTGTTAAATCAATATCCATAAATTGCATAACCTGTGAAATTGAATAATAGTCTAAAATAGTAATTTTATCATTATCCTTTATTTCGTAATTTGAAGGAACAAGTTCACCATTTACATCTGCAAATTTTGGACATGAAATATTGTTTCCATTAACAGTAAAGGCAATTGAATCTTTAAACTCAGGAAGCTGACTAATTGTTAATTTGGCATTGTCACCTATTGTGGATTCGTTGATTGTAATTACGTCATTTTTAATAATGTGGGAATTTATGTTTGCTTCTTTGCCGTTAATGATAATAACAGCAGCTTCACCAAGGGAACCTCTTTGCATTTTAACCTTGTCATTAAGAATGTATGTAAGCTCTTTTCCTCTTCTTGGGAATAGTGCTTCATTTGGAAATCCTATCTGCATTGCAGCATCAACAACTGTTAATCTATCATTATCATAAAGCTTAATTCTTTGATCATTTATGGAAACAAAGATAAAGTTGTTTTTCTGATTGTAAAAATTAATACAAATTCCAATAGGAGTAACAAGCAATGGATCTTTTTTTACACCATCCATTAGGAAATTAACGTCACGGAGAACTTCTTCACCTCTTAGGGCAACTCTTTCTCCTGGAAGTCCTAAATAATTAGCAAGACTCTCTGTAAAGCCATAGGCTTTACCACCTCCACCAACAACAAAAACAGCATTTACACTTTTACCACCATTAAGCTCTATTATTTTATCAGCAATTTCTTTGGTCATAGAATTAACTGTCGGTTCATAAATAGCACGAATATCTTGTGGTGTCATTTTGTGTGAAAGTCCCATAATATCTTTAAATGAAACACCTCTATTTTTAACAGAACTTAACTTAATCTTTTCAGCTGTTTTAAAATCTACAAGACATTGATGAAGAACACTTTCTGTGATTTCATCTCCTGCATGAGGAATCATACCATAGGCTATAATACTACCATCTTTTGTTATGGAAATATCACTTGTACCAGCTCCAACATCAACTAATGCAATATTTAATAATCTAAATTGCTCTGGAATAGCAACATTTATTGCTGCTATTGGCTCTAATGTAAGATTTGAAACTGATAAATCAGCAATAGAAACTGCTGAACACAAGCCTTCAACAACTTCAGTAGGTAAAAATGTAGCTAACACCTCTGCCGCTATATTTTTAGTCTTGTGTCCCTCAAGATTGTTTATAACATATCCATTCATATAATATTTAACAACAGAATATCCAACACAATAAAATTCAATATCTGGATATTGCTCTCTAATAATGCCATATGCTTTTTCTATTCCAAGAAGATCTAGTGAATAAATATCTTCACTAGTAATAGCAGATTCATCTGTACGTACTGATTCAGCCTTTACAGTAATTGTCTTAAGAACACGACCGGCTGCAGCTATGCACACTTCTTTTAATGGTCTCCCAATTTGATTTTCTAATTCGCGTTTAACAGTGCGAATAGATTCTCCAACCTTTTGTATATCATGGATTTGTCCATCTATCATTGCTCTTGTATCATGTTCTTTAACATAATGAGCCACAACATTAAATTTATTTTTTTCCATATATCCAACTGAACCCACAAGACTTCTTGTTCCAATATCAATTCCAAACACCATTTGCTCAGGGTATCTTTTTGCTTCTTCCATTTCTTTTCTCCTCAGACTAATATATAGTATAAATATATATCATAAAGCCTAAAAAATCTAGTTTTTTAATGATTTATAGGTTAATTTTATTGCTTCATCAACTGAATGGTATAATTTTTCTATGGATAAATCATTGTTAACAATAATATCTGTATTCTTACGGAATTCATCGTCAGTTAATTGATTTGACATTATGGATTCTGCTTTATTTATAGAATATCCCCTAGAAGAAATAAGTCTATTAATTCTAGTTTGCTTACTAGCATAAATGTACCAATAAATATCACAAATATCTCTATATCCTGCTTCTATTAATAAAGCAGCTTCAACAATAATCAAATTCTTCTCGGAATAATTAAGGATTAATTCCTTTATATATTCTTTTACAGCTGGATGAATTATTGAATTAAGCTTATTTAGCAGTTCATGGTTATTAAATACTATATTTCCAAGTATTACTCTATCAATTTCTAAATCTTTAGATAAAATTTCACTTCCAAAAAGGTCAAGAATAGATTGGTATGCACTGTTGCCTTTTTCCATAACAATATGCCCTACCTTATCAGCTTCAATAATCTGTGCATTGTATTTTTCTTTTAATATTTGAAGTACAGTTGATTTACCACAACCCACTCCACCTGTTATTCCGATTACCATTAAAACACCTCGATTTAGTGTGCTACAAGCCAATTCTTCCCAACTTCTACACCAATTTCAAGTTTCACCTTAAGTTTTGCTGCATTAGACATCTCTTTAACAAGTATATCCTTTACAATATCTATTTCACTAAGCTTTGTTTCAATTAAAAGCTCATCATGTACCTGAACTACAATATGAGAATCTAGCTTCATAGCTTGAAGTTTTTTGTCTACGTTTATCATTGCAATCTTCATAATATCGGCAGCAGTTCCTTGAATAGGTGAATTCATTGCAATTCTTTCACCAAAGGACCTTTGCATAAAATTGTTGGATTTAATTTCTGGTATTGGTCTTCTACGCTTAAACATAGTTGTTACATATCCATGTTCTTTAGCAAATGCAACTTCTTTATCAAGATATTCCTTGATTTTTGGATAAGTTTCAAAATATTGATTAATATATTCGTTTGCTTCTTTTCTACTAATACTTAAATCATTACTAAGTCCAAATGAACTAATTCCATAAACAATACCAAAATTTACGGCTTTAGCATTGGAACGCTGTTGTTTTGTTACTTCCTCTAATGGTGTTTTAAACACTTTAGAAGCCGTAATTCTATGAATGTCCATGTCTGAATTATAGGCGTCTATTAATGATTCATCATTAGACATATGGGCTAATATACGTAATTCAATTTGTGAATAATCAGCATCAACAAAGATATATCCCTCCTCAGGAACAAAAACTTCTCTAATTTTTGCACCAATAGGCATGCGAATAGGAATATTTTGTAAATTTGGTTCTGTTGAAGAAATACGTCCAGTTGCTGTGATTGTTTGATTAAAGGTACCATGAATACGTCCATCTTCTTGAATATATGAAAACAAACCATCCGCATAAGTAGATTTTAGTTTAGTTAATGTTCTGTATTCAAGAATTTTAGCTACAAAAGGATAGTCATTTTTTAACTTTTCAAGTACATCAGCTGATGTAGAATAACCAGTTTTTGTCTTTTTTCCACCCTCTATTCCCATTTTATCAAACAATATCTCACCTAGTTGTTTTGGAGAATTAATATTAAACTTTGTACCACATTCCAAATATATTTCATTTGTAAGACTTTCAATGTCTACAGCAAGGCTTGATCCATATTCTTTAAGAGCAGCACCATCAACCTTTATTCCGTAATTCTCCATTCTATTTAATGAAAAAACAAGTGGTAATTCAATATTATAATATAGTTCTCTCATATCTAGACTTTTAAGCTTTTCGTTTTCTATACTATAAGCTTTATTTGCAATATATGCATAATAAGAAATCAACATAATTAAATTATGTCTATTAGTCTTATATAAATCTTCATGTTTTTTCTTTTCTTCAAGTGATTCCTTTGAAGTGACAATTACTTCTAGATAATCTCTACTAATATCTTCATAGGTGTAAGTATCTTTTAATGGATTAACTAAATATGCAGCAACTTCACAATCAAAAATTTTATCATTTTCAATTAAGTCAATATTTTTTAATTGCTTTTTTAAGTTAAACAGGCTAATGACTTTTGTAGATAAAACATTAATCAAGTCTTCCTTTACTGTTTTTATTTGCACTTCTTTCAGAATTGAGGAATCAATTATAAAGATTGTGTCCTCGCAGCTAAGTGCTATTATTGTAATATTTGTATCGGGTTTGTTATCATTAAGAAAATCAAATGATAGTTGTTCATAGGTTTCACATAGTAAATTCTCAATGTGAAGTCCAATAACCAAACCATCTTTAATTGTATTAAGCATTTTTTTGTATTCTAAAGCGTTTGTAATTTCAATAATAGAGTCTTTAATATTTATTTCTTCTTTTGATGAAGCTCCTTTACTTGAAAATTTAGCCATTAAAGATTTAAATTCCAATTCTGAAATTTTTTCATATGCATTAGAATTAAACATATCTTCAGTTTTTCCATCTGCATAGGTAATATCTAAAGGTACATTAACATCAATAGTTGCCAGCTTCTTACTTAATAAAGCAATATCATATTCGTTTCTAAGGGAATTTTGAGCTTTTGGTGGAGTTATTTCATCAATATGACTATATGCATTTTCCACCGAATCAAAGCTTGTAATTATTTTAGTTGCAGTTTTTTCGCCTATTCCAGTGACTCCAGGAATATTATCTGCAGTATCCCCCATAAGTGCTTTAAGATCAATAAATTGTTTAGGGTTTACCTGATATGTTGAAATAACATCATCCCAAAGGTAATTTTCTATTTCAGTAGTACCTTTCTTTGTTTTAGGAATTCTTATCATTATATTTTTAGTTGCAAGCTGTAATAAATCTCTATCACCAGAAATCACACGCACAATAAGACCAGCTTTTTCAGCACTAAAAGCAAGAGTGCCTAAAATATCATCAGCCTCATATCCAGCCTTTGATATTGTTGTAATGTTCATTGAAGAAAGAACCTCTCTAATAATAGGAACCTGTTCGTGAAGTTCTACAGGCATTGGCTTTCTTGTTCCTTTGTATTCTTCAAACATTTTATGTCTAAAAGTTTTTTCTTTTAAATCAAATGCAACAATTAAATAATCAGGTTTTTCTTCCTCTAGTACCTTAAAAAGAATATTTAAGAAACCATATACTGCATTTGTGTGTATACCTTTAGAATTTGTTAGTTCCGGTACTCCATAAAAGGCACGATTAAGTATACTGTGCCCATCAATTAATAATAATTTTTCACTCATTATTTTTTAAAGCAAGCTTTAATTCCTTTCCATTATTTAATAAACACAAAAAATATAAAATAGAGAGCAGCAATAATTGATACTGTATTCCCTATGTAAAACATCATTTTAACGATAAAATCGTGCTTGTATCTTGAATATATCAAATCTTCCTTTTTCTTTATGTTTTCGCTTAAACTTAACTTTAAGTTGAAATTTGAAAGTGAATTATTGTCCAAAGAATCTTTCTCTACAAAAACTTTATTGACCAAATAATATATTTCAAGTTCTTCTCTACAATAATGACAGGAATGATAATGTTCAATATATTCTTCTAGTTCCTCATCGGAAATATTATTTTGAATAAATTTATTTAAATTTTTATTAAATTTACTACAATCCATATGTGCTCCAATACTATAATTAAGTATTTACATGATTAGTAAATCTTATCATAACATCAATGTTTTTTCAATTAATATAGCTTAAGTAGACTAATCAATATATAAAAAGAAAAGTCCTGTAAACAAATGTTTACAAGACTTACTGCCGGCAGTGGGACTTGAACCCACACGTGGTTACCCACAACAGATTT
>CAZNKR010000005.1:0-9261 GCA_964573715.1 uncultured Roseburia sp.
CCCATTAACTGTTCCTTAGGATCATCTGGGAAATCAGAACCGATCATTTTCTTATATTCAGCTTTGAACTGACCTGCAAGGTTCTTAAGATCATCTGCATCAAGCTCAACGTCCTCTGTTACACCCTTTTCAACCTTCATTTTATCGATTAATTCTTCGAAATATTTCTTACCAACTTCCATTACTACGTCAGAGTACATCTGAATGAATCTTCTGTAGCAATCCCATGCCCAACGAGCATTTCCTGACTTTTCAGCTATAACATTTACAACTGTTTCATTAAGACCAAGGTTAAGGATTGTATCCATCATACCTGGCATAGATGCTCTAGCACCTGAACGAACTGAAACGAGAAGTGGATTTTCGTGATCTCCAAATTTCTTACCAGTAATTTTTTCCATCTCAACGATGTTATTATTAATCTGTTCCTGAATTTCAGCATTGATCTCTTTACCATCTTCATAGTACTGAGTACAAGCTTCTGTTGTAATTGTGAAGCCCTGAGGTACTGGAAGTCCTAAGCTAGTCATTTCTGCTAAGTTAGCACCTTTACCACCAAGAAGGTTTTTCATGTCAGCGTTACCTTCACTAAAAAGGTATACCCATTTGTTTGCCATTTTTAAGTTCCTCCTAAATATACTTTATCTTATAAGGACTTGTCCTTATATACAATTTTGGCACAAACGCGCGCAAAAAAGAGCGCACTTATGCATTTACTAAACAATTATAACAAGCAAGCCGAGTTTAGTCAATTGTTATCTTCTTTAATTTTAGTGAATTATTTATGTTTATTTAGCACCTATATGTAGATAAATATTTTTATTTAACTTTCTTTTTTGATTGTATCAAAAAGCTTTATATATTCTTCACTAAAATCTGTTTTTTCCTTAGGCAATGTCATATTCTTTATTTGTTCAATATAATTTTCTACATCCTCTATACTGTTCGCATAGTATAAAAAATTACATTTGTTAAAGGTTTTGTAGCTTTCAAATACTTTCAGCAAATTCATACAAAGACCCCATGTTTCCGCCACCCTGGCATACTATTATATCTTTGGCTGTAATTGTTTTTTTCAGAGAGAATATATCATCTCGAATTTGTTTCGAAGGAATTACAAATAGCTTATATTCAGTATTTTCTTTACAAAAATTATCTAATGCTATTTTCGTAGCATAGGCTATTGCGTGATCTCCAAGATTATCAAAGCATGGAAGTTCAAAAACAAAGATTCGTTTTGTTTTGGTAGGTTCAATTTCAAAATTCATTCTTTCATTTTCATAACCTCTTAGTTTATACTTTATTTTTTTCAATGCTGTAATAACATTATTAAAGAATTTCTTATGATTTTTTAAAAATAAATATAGTTTTCTCTTAATTGCCTTGTACTTACACAGGCTAAGGATGAACATTCCATCCTTAGCCTGGATAAAGTTAATATAAATTAAAATTCAAATTTAGCTTCGAAATAATTCTTTAAATCTTCTATCTTTACTCTTTCTTGAGCCATTGTGTCTCTGTCACGAACAGTTACACAACCATCTGTCTCTGACTCGAAATCGTATGTGATGCAGAATGGTGTACCTATTTCATCAAGTCTTCTATATCTCTTACCAATATTTCCTCTATCATCGAATTCACAATTATACTTCTTTGATAATTGGGCATATATCTTTTCGGCACCTTCATTTAATTTCTTTGAAAGTGGTAAAATACCTATTTTAACTGGAGCAAGTGCTGGATGAAAATGAAGAACAGTACGAACATCTCCACCTTCTAACTCTTCTTCGTCATATGCTGCACAAAGGAACGCAAGTGTTACTCTGTCTGCTCCAAGGGAAGGTTCAATAACATATGGAATATATTTTTCTTTCTTTTCATCATCAAAATAATCCATTGGTTCACCTGAAGTGTTTTGATGCTGAGTTAAATCATAATCTGTTCTGTCTGCTATTCCCCAAAGCTCTCCCCAACCAAATGGGAATAAGAATTCAATGTCTGTTGTTGCTTTGCTGTAGAAGCATAATTCCTCTGCTGCATGATCTCTTGCTCTCATCTCATCTTCTTTAATGCCAAGAGACTGTAACCAATTGATACAAAAGCTCTTCCAGTATGCAAACCACTCAAGATCTGTATCTGGCTCACAGAAAAATTCAAGTTCCATCTGTTCAAACTCTCTTGTTCTAAAAGTAAAATTACCAGGAGTAATTTCATTTCTAAATGACTTTCCTATCTGACCTATGCCAAAAGGAATCTTCTTTCTTGATGTTCTTTGAACATTTTTGAAGTTAACAAAAATACCCTGAGCTGTTTCTGGTCTTAAATATACTGTATTTTTAGCATCTTCAGTTACACCCTGGAAAGTTTTAAACATAAGGTTAAACTGACGAATATCTGTAAAATCATGTTTTCCACATGATGGACAACAGATATTTTTCTCTTCAATATAATTTTGCATTTCTTCATTTGACCATGCATCTACTGAGCCTTCAATAGTAATTTTATTTTCAGCCATGTAATCTTCAATAAGCTTATCAGCTCTAAATCTTTCCTTACAAGCCTTACAATCCATTAATGGATCAGCAAATCCGCCTAAATGTCCTGATGCAACCCAAGTCTGTGAATTCATAAGAATAGCACAATCAACGCCAACGTTGTATGGATTCTCCTGAATAAACTTTGACCACCAAGCCTTCTTTACGTTATTCTTAAGTTCAACACCCAGATTTCCATAATCCCATGTATTTGCTAAACCTCCATAGATTTCTGAGCCTGGATATACAAATCCTCTTGCTTTTGCAAGTGCAACAATCTTGTCCATTGTCTTTTCCATGATGTTATTCTCCTATCATTTTCATTCTTTTGATTTTTTGTATTATACTCTTTAGCTAGCTTTATTTCAAGCAGAAATAAAGCTAAAATATGTATAGCATTTATAATTCTTTGCTGTCCAATATAATTGTAAATGGTCCATCATTTAATAGTTCAACCTTCATATCAGCTCCAAAAGAGCCCGTTTCAACTATAGGCACCTGTTTTTTACTTTCTTCAATTATATATTCATATAGTGCATTTGCCATATCTGGTGCACCTGCATTAATAAAAGATGGACGATTTCCTTTTTTACAATCAGCATAAAGTGTAAACTGTGAAATAAGTAAAAGCTCACCCTTTACGCTTTCTAAGGAAAGATTAATTTTATCATTTTTATCTGAAAAAATTCTCATTCCAATCAACTTTTTAATCATCTTATCAGCTATTTCTTTTGTATCTTCATTTGATATACCAATAAGCACCAAAAAGCCTTGACCGATTTTTCCAATAATTTCACCATCGACTGCAGCCTGGGCATGTTTAACTCTTTGAATAACAAATTTCATATTATCCTCTTTTTCCTTTTTTACTTTATAATAATTCTAATGATTTAAATTCCGTATCTGCATACTTTGCCATCCATCTTCCCATAACCATTTTTAGTTCATTTAATACTTCCTTAGACACTATAAAACTATATAGTTTTTCTAGTGGTGTAGAAATAATAAACTGCATGGTGTAAAAGGTGGAACTATGTATACTAATATAATCTGTATAAGCATTTCTACATTCTGTGCACACAGCACCATTTTTTTCAATTGAAAATCCCGTTAGTTCTGTAGTATTGCCACATTTCATACACTGAAAAACATTGGGATATTCTCCGTTTATTGCAAATATTTTAAGTTCAAAGATATGTCTGATTAATTCGTTAGGAATTGACTTATTAGATAATGCTTTAAGAGATATGTATAGTAAATTCAATACTTCCTTTGATTCTATATTTTCTCTTGAAAAATAACTAGCAAGCTCTAAAAAATAAAAGCCGTAATATACACCAGCAATATCTGTGGCAAGTTCTGCAAAATAATTTGATATATTAAGACCAACTAGATTGTACGCATTTTTGCCTTCATACATTGTAAACTCTCCAAATGAAAAAGGACGTGACCCAGCAATGTACTGACTATGGGGCCTTCTAGCACCCTTTGCAAATACTATGATTTTCCCTCGCTCTTTTGTAAGAATAACAAGTCTTTTATCGTAATCGTTTACAGGTGTGGCAGTAATAACCATACCTGTCAATGATATTTGATTAACCACACCTGACACCTCCTGCTATTATTTATGTTTTTATCGTCACTATGACTTTTCTTTTCGATACAGTTGTTATTTAATATTTTTGTATTATCAATTTGGATATTTTCAATTTGGGTATCACCATTTATATGATTCATTTTATGCCTCCATGAAATCAAATTATATTATTAGATTTTCCTTTTAGCATAAAATAAAACAGATAATTATTTCCATATATGGTATTCTGTGCAATTTATATTTCTCTACTGTTGTATCCAAAGTTTTTCAGCTGAATATCACTGTCTCTCCATTCTTTACGAACCTTTACCCAAAGCTTTAGATTGACCTTTGTTTCCATCATCTTTTCTATTTCATATCTAGCTGCTTGTCCAATTTTCTTTAGCATTACACCTTGCTTGCCAATTATGATGCCCTTATGTGACTCACGCTCACATACAATAGTAGCATCAATATCCACAAGTGCTTTACCTTCTCTTTCTTTCATCAAATCAACATATACAGCAATACCATGAGGGATTTCGTCATCAAGACATTTTAGTGCTTTTTCTCTTATTAGTTCAGCCACTATTTGCTTCATAGGCTGGTCAGTAATAGTATCCTCATCATAAAATAATGGACCATAAGGAAGATATTTAAATATTTCAGAAATCACATCATCAGTATTCGTTCCCTTAAGTGCAGAAACAGGAATTATTTCTTTAAAATCATAAATTTTTCTATAAGTATCAATAAACTGAAGAATCTCTTCTCTCTTTACTGTATCCACCTTATTGATAACCAAAAATACTGGTGTTTTTACTCTTTGTAATGTTTCAGCAATATGTCTTTCACCTGCTCCCACAAAATTTGAAGGTTCAACAAGCCAAAGCACAATGTCTACTTCGTTTAAGCTTTTTTCAGCAACATTCACCATATATTCGCCTAATTTATTTTTTGCTTTATGAATACCTGGTGTATCAACAAATACAATTTGACCTTCATCGCTTGTATAAACAGTTTGAATTTTATTTCGTGTTGTTTGTGGTTTATTGGAAGTTATGGCAATTTTTTGTCCAATAAGGCGGTTCATAAGTGTACTTTTTCCTACATTTGGTCTTCCAATAAGTGTTACAAATCCTGATTTTGTTGTATTTTCGTTCATTCTTCCTCCGTTATTCGAATAAATCTATTATTTTATTAAACATTTCCTTGCTTTCTTCTATCTTTGTTCCACTTCCAATTACGCATAACACATCCTGCGAAAGCGCTGCTTCAAAAGCCCTTACAAGCTCTGTAAGATTTTCTTTTTTCGCTAAAAGAACCTGATCTCTTTCTAGCTGTAGCATTTCATCTGTTACATTTGTCTGGTATGCTACATAGGAGTTTTGTCCTTTTGCCTTTGGCATTTTAGGCACATCTAATATACTAATCGCTCCGATAATATATTTTGTCATTTCTCTTTCATCTGGATTAAAGCTACGCAAAAATTCCGGAATTTTATCGTATACCTCATTGGTTTCTTTAAGCTTTGGATCTCTATAGGAAACAAGATTAATCATTCCATTTCTATTTGCACGGAAGCTACAACCATATGCTCCACCATTTTCCCTAATGTTTTTCCACAAATATCCGTAATTCATAACATTGGACAATACCTTAAAATATCCATTGTATTCATATCCTTCATCTGTATATAAACCACACCTTGCCACAAATTGAACCGCCGATGAGGTTTTGATTCCTTCATAGTTGTTATATTTAGGTATAAATTCCACTTTTTCAATTTCCTTTTTTGAATCTGAAAAAGCTTCTACAAATGAAGATAATTTATTAGAGAAAATATCAAAGCCATCATCTTCAGCAGTAATATGAACAAGCATATTTTCAATAGTTAAAATATCATTAATGGTTCTAGAAAGATTATCACTAAATTCTTCCTTCTTTAAATCAAAGCTCTTATACATATCCTTTACAAACAAATAAAAATCAATACCAGATATTTTATCAGATACAAAAGAAGGCTCACTAAGTGATGCATTTGCTCGTTGAACTGCTTTTGAATCTCCAGATCCTAAAATTGAAGCTTCAAGAGAACTCTTTATCTCTGCCAATATCTCCTTAATTCTACATGTATCTGTGTATTTTGTTTCCAATAATAATTCTTTAATGATTTGTAATGCAATCTCAATTTTATCATAAAACACCTTTGTTTTGGTTTCAAAATACATATTGTATTCTTTTGAGTCAACCTTCACAAAGCCTGATACATCATTTACTAATCCACCGGAATTCAAATTAATAATATTTGAAAGTTCCTGATAGCTATGGCTCTTAGTATCTACATTTCCAATAATGTATTTCAGTAATCCAACATAAGGCAAAAGCTCTTTTGAAACCTTATTAATATTAAAGGAGACATTAAGATAAGCAATACCATTGGTATTTATTTTGCTAAATAAAAGCTTTTCACCTTTAAATGGCTTTTCTACAATATTAATTTTGTCTGCAGCTTTATCAATATCCGAAATAGACAGTAAAGGAATTTTCTTTAAATCCTCTTCCGAGTCCACATAATTATGAAAAGCTTCAAGCTTCTTTTCTTTTTCCTTTAGTTTTATGATTTCTTCTTCAGAAAGAGAATCCTTTAATGTCTTAAGTCTTGCTTTTTGTTCTTCATCCTTTTGTTTATCTAAACCAGCCTTTGGCTCAAGGGAAAATACAGCCTTATGCTTATTATCTATAAAGTACTTTTTAACAAGCTTCTCATAATAATCTGTATTTACCATTTCTTTAAGAAAGTCAAAGGTTTCCTTTGCCTTAAGATGTGTAAAAGGTTCATTTACATCGTAAAGCCAGCTATCAAATAAATCAATAAGATAAAAAATCCCCTTTGGATATGAACCAAAATCTGCCTCTCTATAATTAAATTCAAAAATATTAATAGCCGCAAGCAATGAGGTTTTATCAATTCCTCTTGTAAATATTCTATCTAAGGTTTCATTTATTACTTTCTCAAATTCACCCTTTTGTTGGGGATTAGCGCATTTAGCAATAATTGAAAATAATTTTTGTTTTAACGTATCTGAACCACCATATACATCAGTTCCAATTCCAGCATCAACTAATGCCTTTTTTAAAGGTGCTCCAGGCATTGACAATAATGCATAATCTAATACTTTCATAGCATAGAATAAATTCTTATCTGTACCATCTCCTGTACAACAAGTATAAGCAAGATAAGTTTTATTATCTGTATCCTCATTTTCTCCAATAGAATAATAATCTGTACTGTAATTAACCTCCTCAAAAGGTTCCTGTGACTTAATTTCAGAATCCACTTCAAGGTAATCATATTTTGATAAATATTCTTCATCAATATAATTTAGCTTTTTTGCTAAATCCAGGTCTCCATATAGATAAATATATGAATTAGATGGGTGGTAATATTTCTTGTAAAATTCAAGATAATCTTCATAGGTTAAGGTTGGAATATCCATAGGTGCCCCACCTGACTCATTTTTATAAATGGTATCAGGAAATAATTTCACCATTGTTAAACGTGCCATTATCTCTTCTGGCTTTGAAAATGCACCTTTCATCTCATTATACACAATACCATTAACTGTTAAATCATCATTTTCATCAAATTCATAGTGCCATCCTTCTTGAAGGAATATTTCCTCACGTTCAAATATTTTGGGATTAAACACGCAATCAAGATATATGTCCATTAAATTTGAAAAATCTTTGTCATTATAGCTTGCGATTGGATAAATGGTTTTATCCGGGAATGTCATAGCGTTAAGGAATGTGTTTAGTGAACCCTTTGCAAGCTCAACAAAAGGATCCTTTAATGGATATTTTTTTGAACCACAAAGAACAGTATGCTCAACAATATGTGGAACACCTGTATCATTATCTACTGGAGTTCTAAATCCAACGCTGAAAACTTTATTATTGTCATCATTTAGCATAACAGCAATTTTTGCCTTTGTTTTATTATGTTCTAGCAGTAATCCTACAGAATGAAGTTCATTAATTTCTTCTGTTTTTAACAAGGTATAAGCTGGTGTTTCATTTACATCAAATTTCATGAGTAATCCTTTCTAACTTTCAATTTATTTTAAGTATAACCATTATTTAAATGTTTTTTCAATCTTCTTATACAATACAATTTTTCTAGTAAAATGGCAAATGTTTTCTGTATTTGATTAATATGTTGTTAACTCATTTTTGCATTTTGTGTTGTTAACTCATTTTTGCATCGTGGTTGACATTTATGTATTCATCCTATATAATCTCATTGTTAACATATGCGTTGTGTTTTGTTGACATTTTATTATAATTTGTCAATATTCTTCTAATGTTTTGTTGACATTTCAAAAATTTACTTTAGGAGAATTAACATGAATAAGAAAACAAGTAACATAACAAACATCGCTATTATCGGTGTATTTACAGCAATAGTATCTATTATTAGCGCACTTCCAATTGGATTTAATATTTTAGGAGTGCCGGCGACACTTCAAACTCTGGCAATGGCCTTCATTGGATATACGCTTGGTCATAAAAAGGGAAGTCTAGTAGTTTTTATTTACATACTTTTAGGTGCTATAGGTATTCCAGTATTTAACGGATTTAAAGGCGGTTTCGTAGTGATTTTAGGAGTAACTGGAGGATTTATATTTGGCTTTTTAATTTTAGCTTTCTTTTGTGGGCTTTCAATGAAATTCAAAAATATATTTATACGAATTGCTTTTGGTATTATAGGACTTGCTATTTGTCATATAGTCGGTAGTATACAAGCTGGTATTTATCTAGGTATGTCTCCTATAAATGCTGCTGCATTAGTATCTCTTCCATATCTTCCAAAAGATATTCTATCGGTTATTCTAGGATATTTTATTGCTTTAGCTGTTAGAAAATCCTTTGTCAGTGCAAAAATATATAATGTCATTTTTCCAGATAAGGAAAACAAAACTATATAGAACCACAATTAAAGAGGCAAACCATTTGGTTTGCCTCTTTAATTATATGCGTATTAAGCCTATACTTGCTAACTCTATACATTATAGCGCTATACATTTTAATTATCACTATTATCTATCTTTGTTTCTTTAATCAACTCTTTATCTAAATCCTTAGTAT